>JBMHCH010000099.1:0-16838 GCA_049890015.1 Puniceispirillaceae bacterium (SeqCode) | reverse complement strand
CGAGGTGGCGACCACCGCGCTGATGCTGATGCTGGCCGGCTTTCGGAACCTTTTGCAGAGCGACGCCTATCTTCGTGCCGGACGCTGGGCGGCAGAGGGTCATCTGCCGCTGTCGCGTTCGGCGGATCATCGGCGGATCGGCATTCTGGGGCTTGGCCGCATCGGATTGGCGCTGGCGCAGAAGCTTCACCCCTTTCATGCCGACATCGCTTATCACAACCGCACCAAACGCGATGTTCCCTATCGTTATTTCCCGAGCCTGACGGCGATGGCGGTCTGGGCCGAGGTGATCTTTGTGGTGACCCCGGGCGGCGCGGACACGCACGGCCTTGTCAGCCGCGAGGTGATTGAGGCGCTGGGACCGGACGGCATGCTGGTCAATGTCGCGCGCGGATCGGTTGTGGATGAGTCCGCGCTGGTCGCGGCGCTTGCCGATGGCCGGCTCGGGGCCGCCGGGCTGGATGTGTTTGCCGATGAACCACATGTCCCCAAGGCGCTGCTGGCCATGCCAAATGTGGTGCTGACCCCGCATATTGGCAGCGCCACTGTCGAGACCCGCCGTGCCATGGGCGATCTCGTGGTCGACAATCTGCTGCAACACCATGCGGATGGCCGGGTCCTTACCCCGATCCCGGAATGCCGGGCCTTCGCCAAACTGGCCGGTAAAGCGCGCGGAAAAAGCGGCGGCCAGGAATGACCGCCGCCCTTATGCGTCTGTCTGGAGGCGTTTTTCTTATAGGCGTTTTGCCTATATGCCTTCAGGAATGAGGCGCTCTAGGCTGCCTTGATCAGCTTCTTCGGCTTGGCGTTGATGCTGATCTGCTTAGGCTTGTCCGCCTCGGGGATCTCGCGCTGCAGGAAGATGGTCAGGATGCCATCGACGAACTGCGCGTCTTCCACCTTCATGTACTCGGCCAGACGGAACATCTTCGAGAAGGCCCGCTGGGCGATCCCCTGATGGATGTAGGTGTCGGCCTGCTCGGATTTCGAGGCCTCGATGGTCAGCACGCCCTTTTCGGTCTGGATGCTGATGTCATCGGCGGAGAATCCGGCAAGCGCCACCTCGATGCGGTAATGCTCGTCATCATCCTTGGCGATGTTGTAGGCCGGATAGTTCGGCTCCTTGCGGTCGGACAGGCGGTTCAGCTCGTCGAACAGCGTATCGAACCCGACAAACTGGCGGGCCATGGGTGTTGTAAACAGGGTCATCTCTCTCTCCTTTTTCTAAGCGAGAATGGGGCCGCCTCCCGTTTCGGCAAGGCGGCGTTTCAGAGGTTGTCGTGTAACCCGTAACGGCGTTACCTCTCTGATATAGGGCGGAAAATGGGCAGATCAAGATGTCTGTGGCGATGCCCTGAAATGGCCTTGTTCAGGCCTGAATGCTGACATGGTGCAAGGACAGGATGACAATGACCTTCATGGTTCCTCCCCCTAAACGGGCCGGCATCGCCGGCCCGTTTCTTGTTGCAGTAATTCTGGCGGGCCGGCATCGCCGGCCCGTTTCTTGTTTTGAAAATCACGGTTGCGGAAACGGTGCCAGAGTGGCGCGCGGTCAGCTTTCGGGGAGGGCGCCGCCGGCGGCACTTCGCGTCTCGATGAAGCTCTGCAGCGCCTCGATCCGCGCGCCGTCATGGCCAAGATCGGCATCGGCGGAAACGATTTCCTTCCAGATTCCGGTGGCGCGCTGGCTGGCGGTTCTCTCGCCACGCTCGGTCCAGGTGCCGAAATTCGCCCAGTCGGCGACAAGCGGCTCGTAGAATTCGGTCTGGTAGCGGGCCATCGTGTGCTGCGCGGCGAAGAAATGTCCGCCCGGGGCCACCTCGGCAAGCGCGTCAAGATTGGTTTCGGGGCTGTCCGGGCTGTCCGTGTTGCACATTTCGGCGACCATCTGCAGCACTTCCATGTCGGTGACCAGCTTTTCATAGGAGACGGTCAGCCCCCCTTCCAGCCATCCGGCCGCGTGGATCACCACGGTCGCGCCCGCCATCAGGCACCCCCACAGCGCGAACTGCGTCTCGTTCGCGGCCTGCGAGTCGTTGATGTTGGCGGCTGACCCGCTGGCGCAGCGCCAGGGAAGGCCGATCAGCCGCGCCAGCTGCCCGGCCACCAGCGAGGCGCGAAAATGTTCCGGCGTGCCAAAGGCCGGCGCCCCCGATTTCATATCGACATTCGAGGTGAAGGTGCCGTAGCAGACAGGCGCTCCCGGCCGCGCAAGCTGTGTCAGGGTGATCGCCGCCAGCGCCTCGGCATGGCTCAGCGTCATCGCCGCCTCGACGGTGATCGGCGCCATCGCCCCCATCAGCGTGAAGGGCGTGATGATCGACATCTGGCCATGCCGCGCGAAATCGATCAGGCCCTGCGCCATGGGGATGTCGATCTGCCGCGGCGAGTTGGTGTTGATGATGGTGTAGCACTGGCTCTCGGCGGCGAACGCCGCGTCGCTCAGCCCGCGGAAGTCACGAAGCATCTCGAAACTTTCCAGAACCTGCGGCGTGCCGCGGCTGAAAATGAACGGCAGCTTGTCGGAAAGGGTGAGCTGCGACTCCATGGTGAAGTAATGCCGCAGATTCATCGGCACATCCTGCGGCTCGATCAGTGGCGGCATCATCTGCAGCACATCGAAATGCTGGGTCAGTTTCACCAGCTCGCGAAAATCACGACCGGTGCCCGGGCGGCGTCCGCGTTCCAGGTCGGTGGCATGCGGCGCGCCGGCGCCCGGCTGGAACACCAGCGTGCCAAGCTCCAGCAGGACGTCGCGGTTCGGCCTTGCGGCGCGGCACAGGATCGATCTTGGCGCGGTGGCCAGCGCCGCCTCGACCATCTCGCGACCGATCCAGACCATCTCCTCGGCCTCGTCGACCCGCGCCCCGCCGGCACGATAGATCTGCCGCGCCTCGGGAAGCAGGATTTTCATCCCGAGCTCCTCCAGCGCGGTCAGCGCCGCGTCATGCATGCCGGCAATGGCGTCCTGTGAATACAGGTCCATCACCGGGAACGGGTTGCGAAGCCGGCGGTAATCGACAGTGCGGGATGGCGGCGCGCTTCGTTCGCGTGACTGGCGGCCGCGGCGGCCGCCTCGGGCCGCAGGCTGGTGTTCGTTCATCTCAGGGCTCCCCGCACGCCGTCATGTTGTCGGGCTGACGCTAGCAGAGATGCCGGCCTGGTCAATCCGGTTTCGGGCGGGCCCGGTTTTGGGTCAATCCGGTTTCGGGCGGGCCCGGTTTTGGGTCAATTAGGTTTTGGGTCTGGCCGGTTTCGGGCATAGGGACCGACCAGTTCAGGGCTTGATCGGTGTACCGGCCCGTCGGGCCTCGCCGGTGCGGCTGTTGAAGGCAACAAAGCCACCGCTTTGCGGCGGAATGCCGGTGACGGCGGAGATCACCACCTGATGCGTGACCATCAGAACAAGCCCGTCCGGTGGAAGGCTCGCCAGCCGCGCGGCCAGCAGCGCCAGCGTGTCCTCGCGGTCGACATGCCCGTCGAAGAAGGAATTCAGCCCGTCAAAGGTGGAAAAATCCCCGATACTCATTTCCGCGGCTGTATCGACACAGCGACACCAGCGGCTGCTCAGAATTTCGTCAAAGACGATACCCTCATTTCGTAGGTAGGCACCAAGCCTGCGCGACTGGCGACGGCCCGCCTCGTCAAGATTGCGCTGCGTGCCGCAGTCATCAATGCGGAATTCCGCCGGATCGCCGAAGCCTGGCGCCAGCGCATGCCGCAGGAACAGCACATTGGCATCAATGGATTCAAGGGCATCGGACAGCTGCCCGGCCTTTGCCGGCAGCGTCGCCGCGACAAGCGACAGCAGGATCAGGACAGCCGTCCTGAAACGGCGAAGATGGAAATGGTCTGTCATCATCCCCCTGTTCTAGGGCAGTAAGGCCCGCATGGGCAAATGCGACGCTGCCGCGCTAGGCAAGATCCACCATCCAGAAGATGTTCGACCAGGCGGCGCGGCCGGTGCTGTCAGTGATCACAAGACGGATGAAATCGGCGTCAAGAGTGCCGATGTCGAACACCACCTCGGCCGTGTCCTCGCGCCCGTCGGAATGGGTGCTGTGACCGTGAAGATTGTCGCGAAACAGCCTGTCGCCGGCGCGGAACAGCATCTGGCTCGTAGGGGTCTGGCTCATCCGGCCGCCGCCAGAATTATCTGGCGTTCGGGAAAAACAGCTGGCTGCCATGCCTTTGAAAGGCAGCGATGGCATCCTGGCCGTCCGCCGATACCAGCCAGTCACGAAAGGCAAGAGCGTCGTCATGCCTGATCATGGGACAGCGCGCCGGTGACACGGGGATTACGCCATACTGGTTGAACAGCGCCGGATCGCCATCGAACAGGATGCTGTGGTCAGCCTTGTTGCCGAAGGCAAGCCAGGTGGCGCGGTCGCTGATGGTATAGGCTTCGGCCTGAACCGCGAAATTCAGCGTCGCACCCATCCCCATCCCGGTTTCGAGGTACCAGCTGTCTGTCTTGCTGTCGGGAGCGGCGCCGGCATCGTTCCACAGACGGCGCTCGGCGCGGTTTGTGCCGCTGTTGTCTCCGCGCGAGGCGAAGGCGGCGCCCCGCTTCGCAATCCGCGACATCGCGGCAGCCACCGATCCGCTCTCGGCGATGGCCGCCGGGTCGGACGAGGGCCCGATCACGACAAAGTCGTTATACATCAGGTCCTGCCTGTCGGTGCCATAGCCGGAGGTGACGAAGTCGATCTCCAGCTGGCGCGCATGCGCGATGACGATGTCGCCGTCACAGTTGCGCGCATTCTCCAGCGCCTGGCCGGTGCCAACGGCAACGACGCGTACTTCGGTTCCGCTGACCTCGGCATAGCGCGGCAGCAGATAGTCATAGAGTCCGGAATTGTCCGTTGAAGTGGTCGACTGCAGAATCAGAGACGTGCCCGCAGCGGCCGGCGCAGACAAGAACGCCGCCATCATCAGGGCGGTTGCGGTCCGACAGCACCAGCGTTCCACAACGCTGTTCGCGACCCATCGGACAAGGTGATGACAGACACATGACACCATTGGTCTTCTCACATTGAACGGTCAGCAGAAACTTTTCTGATGAAACCCTAACCGCCACAACGGCGGTGTAAAGTTACAGATTGACGCGCCTATGCCCGGTCTGGGCCGCCATGCCCGGTCCCCGCCCGGCACGATATCGCGAATGAGATCGGAAGGTTGCGACACATTGCCATTTGCCAGCCCAGTCGCTTTCCTGTTGCCTGTTGCTGTCAATTCAACAGCTTGGCAGTGTCCGCTATGAGTTTCCCGCACTGGCATCAACGCCCCGAACGTTTCGACCCCGACACGGCGGTCGCCGGCAAGCTCGACGGAGAAAGCTTCGTTAGGGTTGCAGACCAGTTCATTTCGCTCGCCAACCAGCGGAACAAGAAGATCGACGCCACCGAGCTTCAGATGGTGATTCTGTTCGCGTCGGCGCGCTACGCGGCGCATGTGGCCAAAAACATTCTGGAATCGCCGGACCAGGAAGAATTCATCAAGCATATGACGGCGCAATATGCGGACATGCTGCGCGGGCATCTGGCAGACCCGGACGTCTAGGGGGACATAAGGTGCGAAACCACGCAAAGGGCTGCAAGATGACCTTCGCCGCGATGCTGGCAGCAGCCGGCGTCGCTATGTCTTCTGCCGCAGGCCACGCTGGCGACGCGGAACGGGGGCGCGAACTGGCCGCGACCCATTGTACCCGCTGTCATGTGGTTGGTGATATCAACCCCTATGGCGGCATTGAATCGACCCCGTCCTTCATCGGCATGAAACGGCTTGCCGACTGGCAGCGCCGCTATGCCGAATTCTATATCCTGCCACCCCATCCGGCACTTGTCAGGATCGAGGAGGTCAGCGCCGAACGTGACGAATCACGTCCTGCCTTCGTGCAGGAGATCATTCTCACGCTCGAGGATGTCGAAGCCATTCTGGCCTTTGCCAGAACCTTGCCCGATCCGGCCCCGTAGGCAGGCCGGCATCGCACCACCCGCATAACGGAGACAGACCAATGAGCACTTCATCACGCGACGACATGAGCGAATCCGAGATCGCCATGCGCAAGTTCCTCAAGCAGCTTGGCGTGACAGCGCATCAGGAGCTCGAGGCCGCGCTTCAGGCGGCCGTCGCCGACGGCCGTATCAAGGCCGGCGACAGCGTTCCGGTGAGCGCGACCGTCACCATCGAGCAGCTTGGCATGTCCCACAAGGTCGACGCCATGCTGCAGGCGCCGGGTGACGATGGCTGACATCACTGAAGATGATGTGATCGCGGCGCTCCGCGAGGTCATCGACCCGTCGCAGGGCCGGTCGGTCGTCGATCTCGGCATGGTCAGCGCGATCCACATCAAGCAGTCGAATATCAGCTTTGCGCTGGAGGTGCCGGCGCATCGCGGACCGGCGATGGAGCCGGTGCGCAAGGCCGCCGAAACCGCGGCGCGCGCCATCCCGGGAGTGACAAGCGCCACGGTCGTCGTGACCGCGCATGCGGATGCGTCCGGCGCTCCGGCGGCGAACGGGGCAGCGGATGAGGGTGCCACCGACGATGGAGTCATCGAGAAAATCCATGACATCAAGATTCGCCGCTTTGTCGCGGTGGCCTCAGGCAAGGGCGGCGTCGGCAAATCGACAACCGCTGTCAATCTGGCGATCGCGCTGCGGCTGGAAGGATTGCGTGTGGGACTTCTTGACGCCGATGTCTATGGCCCGTCCCTGCCACGCATGCTTGGTGTCAGCGGCCGGCCGGCGGCGGCTCGCGGCGACATGGTGCGCCCGCTGGAGAATTACGGTGTCCACCTGATGTCGATGGGGCTTCTTGTTCCGGATGATACGGCGATGATCTGGCGTGGCCCGATGGTGCAGTCGGCGCTGACGCAGATGCTGGACTCCGTGGCCTGGGGCACGCTTGACGTTATCGTGATAGATCTGCCGCCGGGAACAGGCGATATCCAGATCTCGCTGGCGCAGCAGGTCAGTCTTGCCGGGGCGGTGATTGTCTCGACGCCGCAGGACATCGCGCTTCTTGATGTGGTCAAGGCCATCACCATGTTCGACAAGGCCGAGGTTCCTGTTCTCGGCATGGTGCAGAACATGGCATACTGGTCGTGCCCCGACTGCGGCCGCACGGACCATATCTTTGGCAGTGACGGCGCCGCATCCGAGGCCGAGCGCCGCGGCATCGAGCTTCTTGGCGAGATTCCGCTGTCACTCGAGGTGCGGACCGGTGGCGACTCCGGAACGCCGGTGGTTGTGGCCAGTCCGCGATCGCCGCAGGCAAAGACCTATCGCAGTATCGCACGCCGCCTCATGGAGGTGGCTGACCTGCGTCAGGAGGATGAGTCATGAGCCTCTTCTACGAGGATTTTCCGGCGGATGACGGCGAGGAGCCGCAGCTGCCTCCCCTGCTGACAGCGGTCAAGGTGCCGGCGGGTCAGAATGTGATGGCCAAGGCGCTGGCGTCCGCCGCCACCGCAGAGGTTGGCACAGCCTTCTATGGCGAAGATGCCAAAGTCATGGAGCTTGCCATTGTGCTGGGCCCCGAGGTGCCGCTTCGCCAGGCCGGTCAGATGCTCTATGCGCTGATGATCGGCGTCGGTGACGCCATTGGCGCGCTGGCCCCGCCGGAGGTCGTCGTGACCTATCAGCTCCCGGGCTATGTCCTTCTCAACCGCGGGCGGGCAGGCGCCGTCTGGATCGCCGCCGATCCGGCCGCCGGACGCGAGGATGTTCCGTCCTGGATGGTCGTCGGCGTGACCATCGACATGGCGGTCCGCACAGGAAGCGAGGAAGCGTGGCTTGACAGCATGGGTCTTGAATATACCTCGCTTGCCGAGGAAGGGGCCGGCTTCATCTCGCGGACGCGGCTGGTGGAATCGATCTGCCGGCATTTCATGGCCTGGATAAACCGGTGGCAGGATGACGGCTTCAGGCCGCTGCATGATCTCTGGGTGCAGCGGCTTCAGACAGGAGCCGAGATGGTGCTGGCCGACGGGTCCGCTGCGAACTGGGTCGGGCTGGACGAGGATGGTGCCGCCCTGATCAGGATCGATGGCCGGCCGGTCGGGCTGCTGCCGAACGAGTTTGAGACCGTCTGCAACCCGACCGAACTTGCTTCGGTTCAGGAGAGGTCATGAAGCTTGCCCGGACAATCCGTTTCGATCCGTCGGACCTGAATGTGTTTCCAGCCGCCGCCGAAGAGGGCGAATGGGCGCTTGTCGGCACCTTCTGCTTTGCCGATGTGACGCCTGACGCCCTGACAGGCAAGCTCCGCCAGGCCTTCAGCAACGGGTTTCTCGGCACCGCATCATTCGGCTTCTCCACCCTTGTCAGTGTTGTCAGCGCCAAGGAGGATGATGTCGAACGGCTCACCGAAGAGGTGGCGGCATCATTCGTTCAGCGGCTTGGCGCGCCAGATATCGAGGTCGCGCGCGCCGCCGCGATCGAGGAAATCGGCTTCATGGCCGAGCTGTGCGCGCAGCACAAGACGGGAACGCTTCTGACGATCCGGCGCGAGCTTGGCGATGACGGCATCACCGAGAGCTTCCGCAGCCTGTCAAAGCCGGATTCCTGCGCAGAACAGAAAATCTGGACCGTGGTGGAAGACGATATTGCGCCGGCGGTTGAGGACAGTGCCGGCGCGCCGGCGAAGGGGGTATGAGGTGACACAGGATTTCTGGCTGACGTCGGGCTGGCATCTGCTGCAACGCGATGTCGACGGCCATCTGGTGCCGACAAGCGATTTTATGACCGCCTATTTCGCGCGCGACGAGATTGCCCCGCAGGACGGGTCCTGCGACGCCGAGCTGGCTCTTCACGCGCGCCTCACTGCCGAGCCCTTTGCCGAGGTGAGCGAGGCTGAGCTCGATGCCATCCGCGACCGCGACCTTGTCGATAATTACCGCGCGGTGCTTGGCTTTCGCGAGTTTCTGGCGCAGCACGCCACACTTGAATCCGCCTATCTGGCGATTGTGCGCGGCGCGCCGGTGACCTTTCCGCCGCTGTTTCTCGAACAGATGACACAGATCATCCTTCGCTCGATTCTCGATGGCGAGACGGACACCATGAAGATCCGCGCTGCCGAATGCCTGTTCCGCCAGCAGACCGTGACCCTGGATGACGGGCGGATCATGGTGGCGGACCATGCCACCGTGCAGCTTCAGGCGAATATGGCGCGGATGCTCAAGGAGGGAGACAGCTCGGACGAGGTGAGCATCGACATCCTGGCCAGCGAGACGGCGGATGAATACTGGGCGCGGTCCGACATGTTCAACACGTCGGTCGATCTTGCCTATACGCAGCCGGCGCTGGACGGGCTCTGCCGGGTGATCGAGGGGTGGATCGCGCATTTCCTCGGCCTGACAACGAGAATCCAGCCGATGCGAGAGATCGCCGATGAAGCCTGGACCTGGCATGTCGGGCTGGACAGCGAATCCACCGGCATCCTGAATGACCTATATCACGGCACCGAGGTGTCGGAGGACAGGCTTCGCCAGATCCTGTGCCTGTTCAGCCTCGAAGCCGAAGACGGATTCGTGCCGGAGATGGCAGGAAAGAAGGTCTATCTCGGCCTTGCCATGGACAAGGCGGGAAGCGTGCGCATGAAGCCGCAGAATCTGCTTGGCAACCTGCCGGTGGCGACTGTCTGATCCCGTCGCCTGTGCCGGGCGGCGTCAGTTCAGATAGTCATCGGTGGTGCGCGGCTTGCGCCGCTCGCCGACATCCATGAGCCTGTCATCCTTGTCGAACATGACCTCTACGCGGCAATCCTCGCACATCTTCAGCATGTCGATCTGGTTGCTGCCGGTGAACATGCTGTGTCCGGACAGCTTGTCGATCACACGCTCGATCGAGCGGGTGCTGCCGAACGGCTTGCCGCATCCGGTGCAGTGGAAGGGCGTGTCCTCGATCACCATCTCTGCTGTCATCGCGCTGTCGGCGAGGTTGAACTGCGGGACGAGGCTGATCACCTTTTCCGGACAGGTGGCGACGCAAATTCCGCATTGCAGACAGGCATCCTCGCGGAACAGCAGCTGCGGCGCGTCAGGATTGTCCTGAAGCGCGCCGGCCGGGCATGCCCCCACGCAGGACAGGCAGATGGTGCAGCTGCCGGTGTCGATGTCGACCCGGCCATAGGGCGCGCCTTCCGGAAGCGGAATGGCGTCGTCGCCCATCTTCGCCTGCTTGGCAAGGCCGCGCATCGCAAGACGCGTGATGCCACGCGGGCTGCCGATCGGACTGAACGGCGCCGCTTTCAGCGATGCCGCCGGGCGGGTGCCGCGAAGCATCTGGTCAACCTTGTCCGGATCGCTCTCGTCCACAATCACGATGCGGGACGGATCATCGCCGCCGATGCCGGCAAGCAGCGCCTGCGCGAGCTCCGCCTGGCGGGTGACCTGCTCGGCCTCGTCAGCTTTCGCCGGGTTGGTCAGGACGACCACCTGCTCAAAGCCCTGCGCGATGGCGGTGACCATCAGGTCATGACCTGCGCGTCCCACGCTGTGAAGGGTCATCGCCAGCATGTCCGCCGGCAGGCCGCTGCCGAACCGTGCGATCATGCCAACCATTTCGGCGCCATAGGTCTCGTCCGCCAGAAGAAGGCGCGGTCTCTTTCCGCCAGCCTCGAGATAATGGTCGAGAAGGGACGCCATCCGCTGGCCGAAGCTGTCGGCAGCCGGCACCTCGGTCTGTGCCGCGCCGGACGGGCAGACCGCCCCGCAGAAACCGCAGCCACCGCAGATCGCCGGATCGATGTCGACGGTGTCGCCAATGCTGGTGATCGCACCCGCCGGGCAGACGTCAAGACAGCGCGAACATCCCGAAAGGCTGTTGCGGGAATGCGCGCACAGGTCGGCGTCGAAGCTGACATAGATCGGCTTCTCGAACTCGCCGATCATCTCCGCCGCCGTCGCGGCGAGCGATTCCAGCCGGACCTTGTCTTCGGCATCCGCGCGCAGATAGCCGTCGCGTTTCTCCCACCCGGTGAAGAGCGGCGTGCCGCCAGTGATGTCGATGATGATGTCGCAACCTGTCTCCACACCGTCTTCGGGATCTTCGAACGAGACAAGGCTCCGGCTCGCCGGATGCGCCGGCGCAAAGCCGTCGACCACCAGGTCGAAGGCGGTGAAATGGCCGCTTGCCTTGCTGATCGTGCCGCGGGTGACAAGCCCGCAATCAGCGCTTGCCATGATATCGTCGCCGGCATTGGTGATCATCACCGTGACGCCGAGATCGTCCTTCAGCGCGGCGGCAAGCTTCATCGCCGCCTCAACGCCGCTGCCGCGTGCGCCATCGGCGTAGATCAGGCACCGGCCATCGGAGGTCAGGGTCAGGCTTCGCGCCGCCGGCGTCTGGTCGGTAGCGGCTTTCAGCAGCGCGGCGATCTTGGGAAGCGTGGCGGCGCCATCATCGCTCCATCCGGCAGACTCACGAATATTCACGAAATCAGGAACAGGCAGGCCTTCATCCTCGGCGATGGCGCTGAAGACGGCAGCCTCCTGGGTGCAGGCGACAATCAAAGGCGTGGTGCCGGCGGCCGCCAGCGCGGCCTCATACTGCCCGATCTCGCCCCGGCATAATGATGTCGCCACATTGCACCCATCCGCCGCGCCGCAGGCCTTGCCAAGACCTTTGGCGTCGATATCCATGCTGGCGCCGCAGTCGCAGACCAGCACCTCGCGACCTGACAATTTCATCCCGATCTCCCTTGCGCGCTTCCGGTCAAATGCCTGAAGCGCGATGTTTTGGCAGCTTTGCAGCGTCCCATTATCGCGCCTAGAGTACTTAAGTTTAGCAAATTCACACGGGCAAACAGCCGTCCGGGGTGGGTTAAATGGTCACGGTGCCGCGCCATCATCGGCGTGACAGGGTTCCGGACCAGCTGACAGGGGGGCAGATATGGCGCAGGGCGTCACACCAGAGACCAAGCATGTTCTTTACGGCGTGCGGGTCATCGTCGAGAAACAGCCGCTGGACAATGTCTGGCAGCCGTTCCGCTGGGCCATCAGCGATCTCCTGCCCTTGCGGCCGGAGGCGGGCGGCGGCGCGCCACCGATGAACAACATGCGGCTGCAGCGTCTTCGCGAACCTGGCGGCGGTGCCGCAGGCGACGACCTGTTCTTCGCTGATGCCTGGCTTGATCTTCACCATGCCGAGGCCGAGGCCTATGCCGAAAACCTGGCCTCCAGCGATCCTGCGATCTATCTGGTGCTTCGCCGCGGCGGCGACGAGGATGACGACGAGATCGATGCTGGTGATGACGCGGACGCCGCCGACATGCATGTCGCCGAGCTCAGCCTGTCGCCCTACAACATCCAGGATTACGAGGATTGCGGCGAGGACCAGGTGGAAAAACTGCCGCTTGCCGGCCCGATCCGGTCTTTCGTGGCAGCCTTTGTGGAGTCGCATTATCACCCCGAACCTTTCAAGAAGCGGGTGCGTGACCGGGCCGATACCGACGCGCGTGTTGGCGGGCGGGCCGACCCGCGTCTCCGGCGGCAATAGAAAGAGTGATGTGATGGTCGAGGACGAGGACAGCCCGAGCCGCTTGTCAAGATCGCTATCTGCCAGATTCCGCCGCAAGGAGCAGGTGGCGCGCGGCGAGCAGGTCGCCGAGACGCGCGAAGAGGAAGAGGCTGCGCGTGCCGCCGCCGACCAGCCGGTCGCCGCCGAATCAGAGGAAGATGCGGCCCTCGACGATGATCAGCTTCTGCGGAAATACGGCCTGACTGACCCCGAAGAGATCGAGGATGAGGCCGGCCTTGAAGCCTTCATGGAAAACGGTCTGCCGGACCGGTTGCGGCAGATGGCGTTGCGCCGGATGTGGCGGCTCAACCCGCTGTTCAGGTTTGCCGATGAAATGGTGGAGTATGGCGAGAACTACACTGACGCCGCCACCGTCATCGATGGCATGACGACCGCCTACCAGGTCGGAAAGGGCTATCTTCAGAAGACCCTCGATGCGCTTGATGAGGAGGCGCCCGACGCAGACATTCCGGAAGCCCGGACAGGCCAGGGGGATCTTGACCCCGCGGGAACGCCGCCGGAGACCGGCGACAGCGAGGAGACGCCCTCCGAGCTGGCGACCGCCGAGTCAAAGAATGAGGGCCCTTCCAAGGAGGCCGATCCGGCCGACACCGGCCGGCTGGGTGTGTCTGAAGCCGCCGGCGGCATCGCCCAGACCGATGACAGCGACCCGTCAGCCGCGCCAGCGCGATCCGACGATGACAGCTCAGACGCGCCGCCGCCAAGACCGCGCCGGATGACCTTTCGAAAGCCGCTGCCCTAGGGTGGCGGCGGCATGGCCAGGATCGGGGGCTGAGGCGGGCTGCGTCAGAATGTCCATCAAGCCACAGCAGCAAAAGAGGGGCAGAAATAGCATGAGAAGAGTGTAACCATATGGAATCAATCAGTTTTCAATTTTTTTGTGCGAGTGATAATCATTATCATTCACATTCATAACCTTTGATTATGCGGCTTGGCTGTTGATAGAGTTGAGTGTGGGGGAATTATGGAAAGTGCTGTAACAGACGCAGGAGCCGTGGGCGTGGGAGACCTTCTTCCGGAGGACAGCCTGCGCGCGGACATGTATGATTTTCTGGCGACGCTGCTACGCGGCGAGCCGGGGGATGATCTCCTGCAAACGGTTGTCGGCCTTGAAGGCGATGGCAGCGCCATTGGTTCCGGCATCAGTGTTCTGGCGACGCTTGCGAAAAAGCTGCCGAACGATGAAATCCGCGACGAATATATGCGCCTGTTCATAGGCGTCGGCCGCGGCGAAATCCTCCCTTACGCATCCTATTACCTGACCGGGTTCCTGAACGACAAGCCGCTTGCCAAGCTTCGCAACGAGATGGCGGCGATGGGCATTGAGCGCGCCGAGGGCGTGAAGGATCCCGAAGACCATATCGCCAGCCTGTTTGACATCATGGCGGGCATGATTCGCGGGTCATTCGCCGGATCGTCGGATCTGTCGGCGCAGGCCCGGTTTTTCAAGACACATATCGAGCCGTGGGCGCCGCTTCTGATGCAGGACATCGAGGCGGCGAAATCGGCTGTTTTCTACGCGCCGGTCGGCAGCATCGGCCGCGCGTTCATGGATATCGAAAGCGAGGCTTTCGGTATGGGTGAGGCGGGATAGCGATTGGCTCCTGCCTCGAAGTGGCAGGCCGCAGCCTTATGCGGCGTCATTTTGGAGGATGAAGAAATGACAAACAGCAAAGAGAAGAAGGGCGTCGAAGATCGGCGTGACTTTCTCAAGAAAGCCGCCTTGTCGGTTGCGGCTGCCGGAACGGCAGTTGTGGCAAGCAAGACGGCTGGCGCTGACGAGGCGCTGGATACGGCTGGAAGCGGGTATCGGGTGACCGAGCACGTGAAGGCCTTCTACAAGTCCGCACGCTTCTAATCAGCATTTCAACTGGAGGAGACAACTATGTTAAAAAAGAAGAGGTCAGGGGTAGCGAATCGCCCCCAGTCATCGTCTTTTTTCGGCAAGGTTGCTGATAAGGTCGTTGACCGTCGCGCATTCCTGCGTGGCTCCGGTCTTGCGATTGGTGGTCTGACCACCGCTGTCGCGCTGACCGGCACCAACGTCCGCCCGGCACAGGCTTCTGTCGCCGGCGGCGCCGCCGAAATCAAGAAAACCGTCTGCACCCACAGCTCTTTCGGAAGTACCGTCATGGCAGAGGTTCAGAATGGTGTCTGGACCGGGCAGGAGCCCGGCTGGGACAGCCCGATCAACCTCGGCGCCCATTGTGCCAAGGGTGCCTCTGTTCGCGAAACCGCCAGCGGTGAGCGTCGTCTGAAGTATCCGCTGAAGCTTGTCGGCGGCAAATGGACACGCATGAGCTGGGATGACGCGATCAACGAGATCGGCGACAAGATGCTCGACATCCGTGAAAAGTCGGGACCGGATTCGGTCTATTGGCTCGGATCGGCGAAGCACAACAACGAGCAGGCCTATCTGTTCCGCAAGCTCTACGCTTACTGGGGTTCCAACAATGGTGACCACCAGGCGCGTATCTGTCACTCGACCACGGTTGCAGGTGTTGCGAACACCTGGGGCTATGGCGCGATGACGAACTCGTACAACGATATTCACAATTCGCGTGCGATCTTCATCATCGGTGGCAACCCGGCCGAGGCGCATCCGGTATCCCTGATGCACGTCCTCAAGGCCAAGGAGCAGAACAACGCGCCGCTGATCGTCTGCGACCCGCGCTTCACGCGTACGGCCGCGCATGCTGACGAATATGTGCGCTTCCGTCCTGGTGCCGACGTTGCCCTGATCTGGGGCATCATGTGGCACATCTTCGAAAACGGCTGGGAAGACAAGGAATTCATCCGCCAGCGCGTTTACGGAATGGAAGATGTCCAGGCCGAGGTCGCCAAATGGACCCCGGAAGAGACCGAGCGTGTTACCGGTGTTCCCGGCTCGCAGCTGCGCCGTGTTGCCCAGCTGATGGCCAACAACCGTCCCGGCACCTTCATCTGGTGCATGGGTGGTACACAGCACACCAACGGTAACAACAACACCCGTGCCTACTGCGCGTTGCAGCTGGCTCTCGGAAACATGGGCGTCGCCGGTGGCGGTGCCAACATCTTCCGCGGCCACGACAACGTTCAGGGCGCCACCGACTTCTGCGTTCTCTCGCATTCGCTGCCTGGCTATTACGGCCTGTCGGCAGGTGCCTGGAAGCACTGGTCGCGTGTCTGGGGCGAGGACTATGACTGGATCAAGGCCCGCTTTGATTCGATCACCGGCAAGGACGGCAAGGCGAAGAGCCTGATGAACCTGAAGGGGATCCCGGTCTCTCGCTGGATCGATGGTGTTCTTGAGGACAAGGACAACATGGACCAGCCGGACAATGTCCGTGCCATGGTGTTCTGGGGCCACGCTCCTAACTCGCAGACCCGCATGAAGGAAATGAAGACGGCGATGGAGAAGCTCGACCTGATGGTCGTGATCGATCCGTATCCGACTGTTTCCGCGGTGATGTCGGACCGTACCGATGGTGTCTATCTGCTGCCGGCAACGACGCAGTTCGAGACCTACGGGTCGGTAACCGCATCGAACCGTTCGCTGCAGTGGCGTGAAAAGGTCATCGAGCCGTCCTTCGACTCGCTGCCTGACCACACCATCATCTACAAGTTCGCCAAGAAGCTGGGATTTGCCGACCGCATGTTCCGGAATATCGCGGTGAACGGCGACGAGCCGCTGATCGAAGACGTGACCCGCGAATTCAACAAGGGCATGTGGACGATCGGTTACACCGGCCAGTCTCCTGAGCGCATGAAGGCGCATATGGAGAACCAGCACGTCTTCGACAAGACAACGCTGCAGGCCGTTGGCGGCGAGCTTGACGGTGAATATTACGGACTGCCCTGGCCTTGCTGGGGTACGGCGGAAATGGGCCATCCCGGCACACCGCTTCTGTATGACACAAACAAGCCTGTTGCCGAGGGCGGTCTTTGCTTCCGCGCCCGCTTCGGGGTCGAGCATGAAGGCAACAATCTGCTTGCCGAAGGCTCCTACCCGGTCGGTTCGGAGATCAAGGACGGTTATCCCGAGTTCACCATGGCCATGCTGAAGAAGCTTGGCTGGGATGGCGATCTCACCGCGGATGAGCGTGCGACGATCGACGGCATTGCCGGTGACAAGACCAACTGGAAAGTCGACCTTTCGGGCGGCATCCAGCGGGTTGCCATCAAGCATGGCTGTGCACCGTTCGGCAACGCGAAGGCACGGGTCAAGGTCTGGACATTCCCGGATCCGATCCCGCTTCACCGTGAGCCTCTGTACACGTCGCGTCGCGACCTGGTTGCGGATTACCCGACCTA
>JBMHCH010000098.1:0-6803 GCA_049890015.1 Puniceispirillaceae bacterium (SeqCode) | reverse complement strand
CATTCGTCAGCCGTTTCAGCCCCGTTTCGTCAAGCACCTCGGCGGCTGATACCGTAGTGAACCGGTCGATGGTGCCGTGATAGATCGGCAGCCTGCCATGGGCATCCAGCGTCATGGTCACCTGTCCGGTGCGCATCAGGTTCGCGCCGCTGCCGGTATCGGCCGCCTGTTTCAGGATGTGGCCGCCGGCTCCCTGCGCCACACGCAGCATTTCGGCAGACAGCGACGGGATCAGCTGGTCGCCATAGCGCGCCACCATGGGAATTTTCCGGACAATGGAATCCCGCTCGAATGCGAGGCTGACAAAGCCGGCACCGGGGGCTTGTGCGACCTTCGGAACCGGCGACAGAAGGCCGCTCGCCTCCATCACCGGCAGCAGGCTGTCGCCGATGACTGACACGCTTGCCGGCAGGTACGGCTCGTTTGCGCTTTCCGCCGGTGTCAGTGACACGGCGACGACGGACGGCGTATAGGACAGCATTTCCCCAAGAAGCGCATCGCCGTCCGGGATCTGCCCGGCAAGGCTGCCGGCTTCGAAGCCGCCAAGCCGTTCGATGGCGTCGGCATTGAAGCGGTCATCCTCGGACATCAGGATATCGACGCCGATCGCCAGCGGCTCCGACAGGCCGATATTCTGCATCAGGACAGCCATATATTGCCGCGGCCAGGGCCATTGGCCGAACCGCGCAAGGCTCGCCTCGTCTATATCGACGAACACCATGGCGCGGGCCAGTTCCTCGTCGCCGGCAAAAGGACGGATGGATGTGAAGATATCGAGGCTGGCATCCCGCGTGCGGCCGTCGATCTCGCCAAGGTCGGCGATGGTGGCGGCGAGGCAGACAAGGGGCAGGCACAAGGCCAGCAATGTCAGGGCAAGGCGGCGCCTGAGCCTTCGTGCCACCGCGGCGATCATCGGATGGCATCACCGGCCGAGAAGATCGGCAGATACAGCGCGACCACCATGACGCCGATCATCAGGCCGACGAAGACAATCATCAAAGGTTCGATGATGGTGGACAGGCCATCGACGACGGCGGTGAATTCTTCCTCGTAATATTTCGCGATCGAGCTCAGCATTTCGTCCATGTTACCGGTGCGCTCGCCGACGGCCATCAGCTGGGACAATGCGATCGGGAACACCTTTTCGTTGCCGAACAGCGTCGAGAGCGGCGCACCCGTTGTGATTTTCTGCTTGATCCGCGCGGTGGCATCGAGGAACTGCACATTGGTCGACACAGTCTTTGCGACTTCCAGCGTGTCGATCACGGATACACCGGCGGCCAGAAGATTGGCCATAAGCAGCGACATCCTCGCCACCGTCGCCTTGACGATGATATCGCCGACAAGCGGCAGGCGAAGCGCAATGATGCTTTTCAGCTTGCGATAGCCGCGCACGAACTTGTGGAGCAGCTTGTTGGTGAGCCAGACAGCGGAAACCGTACCGATGATGCCGAGCACGTTCCGCCCGTTCTGGATCCAGTTGCTGGCATCCACAATGGCCTGGGTGGGGCCGGGAAGCTCGGCGCCCAGACCCTCGTACATTTCCTGGAATGTCGGCACGACGTTGGTCAGCATGAAATAGGAGATGCTGAGCGTGATCACCACCAGCGTGACCGGATAGAACATGGCCGACTTGATGCCGGACTTGATGGCGGCCTGTTTTTCCAGCATCTCGACCAGCCGGTCGAGGAAGGTGTCGAGCTTGCCCGAGATCTCTCCGGCCTCGACCATGTTCAGATAGACCGAATCAAAATGCCGCTTGTGTTCCTTGAACGAGGCCGACAGGGACGAACCGCTGTTCAGCTTCTCGATCATCTGGCCTGTCACGCGTTTCATATTTGCGTTCGATGTTTGGCTTGAGACAAGCACCATTGCCTCGACGATCGGCAGGCCTGCGCGCATCATGGTCGAGATTTTCTTGGTGAAAATCAGGATTTCCTTGGACGGTATCGATCCGAAAGGACCCCAGGTGATTTCGGCGTTCAGGCCGGTTTTCTTCTTCTGCTTGATTTCGGTCAGGACAACGTCGCGATAGCCGTCGGCGCGAAGTTTCTGCTTGGCAAGGACGATGGTCTCGGCATCGACTTCGCCCTTCTGCTTCTTGCCCTTCAGCTTTGCCTTGTACTTGAACTTCTTCATCACCGAACCCTAGAGCACCAGGATGCGAGTATACTCGGCAACGCTGAAGACGCCATCCTTGATAAAGTCGCGCGCGATTTCCTGCATCGTCTGGAAGCCGTCCACCTTGGCGGCGGCCAGCAGTTCGGGCGCCAGCGCCTCTTTCAGGATCGCTTCTTCGAGTGAAGGGGTGATTTTCAAAACCTCGTAGACACCGCGGCGGCCCTTGTAGCCGGAACCGCCACAGGTGTTGCAGCCGACGCCGATCATCGGCTTGATCGAATGCGCCTCTTCCTCGCTGAAGCCGATCCGCATGAGGGATTCGGGCGTTGATTGCGAATCTTCGGCACGGCAGTCTGGGCAATTCGGGCGGCCGAGACGCTGCGCCACGATCAGCGATGTGGCGGCCGCGATCATGAAGGGCGGCACGCCCATATTCATCAGGCGGGTGATGGTGGCGATGGCATCGTTCGTATGCAGGGTCGACAGCAGCAGGTGGCCGGTGAGGGCGGCCTTGACCGCGATCTCGACCGTTTCCTGGTCGCGAATCTCGCCGACGAGGATCACTTCCGGGTCCTGGCGCAGGAAGGCGCGCAGGATCGAGTTGAAGGTAAAGCCGATCTTCTCGTTGGCCTGTGTCTGGCCGACACCCTCGAGATAATATTCGACCGGATCTTCGGCCGTCATGATGTTCAGTTCGGGATCATTGATATGCTGCAGACAGCCATAGAGCGTGGTCGTTTTCCCCGATCCCGTCGGGCCGGTGACAAGCACCATGCCCTGCGGCGCGGTGATCGCCTCGAGTATGTTGTTGTAGTTCACCTCCGACAGGCCGATCTTGTCCAGCGACAGCGACGGGTCGCCCTTCAGGATCCGCATGACGATGCGCTCGCCGTTCTTGCCCGGCAATACATTGAAGCGGAAGTCGATGTCCTCGCCCTGATACTGGATGGTGATGCCGCCGTCCTGGGGCAGGCGCTTTTCCGAAATATCGCAGTCGGCAAGGATCTTGAAACGGGTCACGACGCCCAGAAAATGCTTCAGCAGATATTCGGAATATTCCTCGCGGACGACGAGACGCCCGTCGATCCGGAACCGCACGCGGGCGATGTCGCGGAACGGCTCGATATGGATGTCGCTTGTCCCGGTTTCCAGCGCGGTATGCAGGATGTGGTCACAGAATTCCGGTACCAGTTCGTCATCATCAAGCGCAAAGCGCGAGCGTTTCGCCTTGCCGCCGACACGGGCCTGCTGTTTCTTCTTCTTTTCTGCGGAATCGAGGACCGACTTCACCCGCTCGTGGCCACGCAGATTCTCGAAATTGGTGAGCGTGATCAGCTGGAACTCGATGTTGAAGTTCGAGACTGACTTCAACTGGCTGGCGAGGGTCGCCGTGGTCGGATCCACGATGCCGATGCGAAGGAAGCGCTGTTCGACAGCAAAGGGAATGGCGTGGTGCTCGTCGATGAAGGATGCCGGGATCAGGGGCAGGGCGCGGACATCGATTTCCTTGGCCTCGAGCGAGGTGCGCCGCAGGGCATAGGCACGCGACAGCACGGTATGGACGAGGTCTTCCTCGACACCCTCTGTGCGGATCATCCTCTCCAGGACATCTGAACTCGCACCTGTGCCAGAGCTCCTGGCGTCAGCCAGTTTTTGCTGGTCCAGCCGGTTGGCGGATTGCAGGACACGAAGAACCTTGTCCGCGACATCGTTGCTGTAGACGGGCATCTACGCGGTTCCGCGATCAGGTGTTGCCGGCGTTCGGATCGAGCGCGACCGAACCGGCCTGCGCGGCACCTTCGTCTGGCGTCAGGTCGTCGATATCAAAGGCCTTTTCCGGAAGATAGTCGATAGGCAGGGTTTCGATGTCGCCGTTCTCTGACACCAGGATCACACCTCTCGGGGTCACCTTGACGAGGGTGGTGTCACTGGCGCCGATGGTATCGCCCTCGCGCAGGGTGATGGTCTGTTTCGCGGCTGTCTCGAGGTCGAACAGGCTGTTGTCCTTCATCACGCTGCGGACAGCGGTGGCCGAAGCGCGCAGCATAGCGGTCGAGGAAAAGGTGCGGAGCGGTTCCAGACCCGGGAATTCAAGCACTGTGTAGCATTCGGTCACCAGGCCCTCGGACAGGGTCAGCAGGGTTTCGCAATAGCGCTCGGCATGCGTCACGTTGTGCAGCGGCCCCAGATCCATGATCACGCCGTCCTCGCCCTCGTCACGAAGGATGAAGTGCGCGCCGAGAAGGTGTTCCGCGTTGTTCTTCAGGTCGATGGCAAGCTGGCGTGCCTCGGCCTCGTCGGCGAACAGGCCGAGACGTACATAGGCGAGCTTCGGCTTGTTGCCCGGAATGACATTCTGATTGGTGGCGGCAAATATCTGCGAGCGGGTTTCCTGCTTGGCGACAGCCACGCCCATGACCCTGTAACGATTTGAAAACAGGGCCTGATCGGTCGATTTGCCGAGCAGGTCCACGCCGGTGGCGTCTTCAAGGCCGATATTGCCGCTTGGTGCCGGCAGTTCGACGCCGCCGGTTGCCTGGTCGGCGATGCGGTCGATGCCGCGGCGGAACGGATCGTCGATGTCCTGAACCTCGGGCGCAACAATCGAGTCATTCGGCTCGGGGTCCGAGGCGCCGGCGAATGCCGCGCCGGAACCAAGCAAGCCGGCGATCATCACCGCCAAGAAACAACGTGAATTCAACATAACACTACACCGCACCAATAGCTGGATCACCGGTGGAATCTACACCAGTTAATAATTTGTCAATAATTGATAAATGCCTGCTACCCCTGCCGGGCAGGGATGGACAGGACCAGTTTGATCATCACGATCGGGTTGCCGGGGGACGCGGTGATTTCCTCCTGCTGCACGACAATGGAGGCCTGCGAGCGGACCATCTTGTTGCGGACCAGAAGATAGTTCAGGAAATCGGCCTCGAGTTCCATGGTCATGGACTTGCCGACAAGGCCCGCGACACCGATGTCAGCATTCGTGATGGTGCGCGATGTCTCTGTCAGGAAAGAGGCGCCGCGGCTCTCGAGGTCTGACACGAACTGGCGCAAGGCCAACGATGCCGCTTCGCCGTCGCGGAAACCGCTGATCCTGTTCTGAATCGATGTCTCGCGTTCACCCTTGTTTTTCACGGCAACCTGCAGCAGGGGCGCCGCCTGCCGAAGCACGTCGTTATATTGCTGGACGCGGCCGGCGATTTCCCGGTTTTCCGCCGTCTGCGGCAGCAGAACGAACAGGTTGATCATGATCGGACCGAACATCGTCAGCAGGACGAGAAGGATCGACAGCGCGACACCCGCTGCCGCATTGCCATTCGCCTCGCGCAGATATTTTGCGCGTGAGAAGCGTGATTTCGCACCCTTCTTCTGAAGCCGGATACGCTCCTTTTCTTCCTTGCGGGCTCTGGCTGCGGCCTTCTTCTGCTCGCGCGCCAGCGCCTTCTGCTCTTTCTTCGTCAGATTGCTGTTCGCCGTTTCGAAATTTCCAACCGGCGCCGGCATGCCGGCCGGCGAGGCAGCATCCTGGGGCGCCGCGCCCGGTTGCTGCAGGCTTGGTGCCATCGGCGCCGCCTGCGCGTTTCCGTCTTGCTGGGCCATCTGCGACAGCATCGCCAAGGCCTCGGCCGACATCTGCTGTGTCGGGGCGGGCGCCTGCACCTCTTCTTTCTTGCCGAGACCGAAAACCATCGTCAGTTCTCCTGCCTCAGTTTGGTGGTGATCTCGAAATCATAGACGCTGCCACCCTCGCGAAGGATGGGCTCGGACAGTGCCGGCTGTTCGACGAGGCCGCTGTTCTGCAATTCGCTGACGAAAAGCTGCACCACATCCGGGCTGCCTGCCGCACCGCGCAGCGTCAGGTCGACGTCATTGGTCAAGAGATAGTCGGACAGCTCCATTCCCTCGGGAACAAGGTCTGGCAGCGTCTCGATGATATAGGCCTTGCCGCGCTGCCGAGATACCACATTCAGCGTTTCGAGCGTGGCGTCAAGCTGGGTAACGACCTCGTTGAACTGGCCGATCTGGGACTGTGCGGCTTCCGCCTCGGCCTTGATCCCCTCGAAGCCACGGCTGGCTGCCTGGCTTTCGAGGAAGGCCGGTGCGACAAGGCCGCCGGTCCATGCGCCCATCAGCAACAGGGTGGCGAGCCAGGTGACGAACATGGTCCGCGTGATCACGCCAAGCTGTCGGTTCCTGCGAAGCGTCGCGCTTTGCGGGAGCATGGAAAGGCGCAGGATGCCCGGCCCTTCATTGCCGAAGGTGCCGAGGCGGCGCAGCGCAAGGCCGAGGGCGGAGGTGAAGCCGGACCGGTTCGAGACCTGTGACATGAGGGTCTGTACGTTCGGCGCCATCTCGGCATTGCCCACAGGGTCCCACAGCCGCACAGGCGCGAGGCTGAAATGGCGGTCCATCAGCGTCATGAAATTCTGTCCGCGCAGAGCGTCGATCACGACATGGACGACGGGGAATGTCGGGAAATCCTGTTCTTCCTGAAGATACAGGACAGCCTGCTTCAATGTGTTGGCGACACGGCCGCCGACCTCGTCCCAGAACTCGCCGCCTGTGTCCGGCACATCCTCGATCTCCGAGAGCAGAACCTGGTCGAACTCGCTGATCTCCAGCTTGACGACGTCGAAGCGCTGCGACTGAAAGGCGATCAATTCCATCCTGTC
>JBMHCH010000097.1:0-6616 GCA_049890015.1 Puniceispirillaceae bacterium (SeqCode) | reverse complement strand
TGCCACCACTTGATCCAGCAGCTTTTCCAGCTCTGGTTCCATATCCAGCGTGGCTTCAAGAACCCAGAGAAGCTCAAGAAATTCATCGCTCATCGCCGCTGTCCAGCTTTCGGGCCTGATATCGTCGAGCGGTGATGATTTCCTCCCCTTGCGATCCTTCATTCGGTAGCCAAGCCAGGATTGCACCACTTTCAGGCCAGACACCTCAAATTCCCAAACCTCAGGCGCAACCGGGCCAAAGCGACCGGCACCGACCGAAATCAGTTTTGTGGTCTCGTCATAGCTGAACGCGTTAGGATATCCCGCCTCATCTGTGGGCACGCCCTTTACGGTGGTAGCGGCACCCTTTGGCACCTGGCTTCCTCGATCATCACCACCAAACCGCTCCGCATAGGTGTGAAGCCAGATCAGACGACGGCCAAGGGTCACGCCTTTAAGGAAAAGATCGCTGTTTTTTGTGACTGGCACTCGTGGTCCGGGCGTGTCCAATTCCTTGCAAAACTGCCTTGTGTAGGACTGCCCGCCAAGCACGGCGTACACATAGGCAGCCAAATCCTCTACGGCCACATCTGTATTGAAAGCACCAGACAGATGCTCCAGCAATCCTTCGGTCACATTTGGCATCGTTGCGGCTGCATCGCGATAGAGTGGAATAATGTCCTTGCCTCCAAAGGAACCGCGGAAGTAGTGCAAATCCGGCACCAAGGCTGAAACGCCGAGTGCAGGGCCTGACCCCAGCTGCGCAGTCATCAGCGTTGAGAAAAAAATCTGATAATTACTAATAGTGCCCTGCAGAGCCGGACTAATCCGATCACAGAAACGTGGATCATTAATGGCAAAGTTCCGACTTAGAAATCGATGGGCATAGGGTGTCACAGGTGGAGAAGGCGAGAGTGAAGTCATTGAGTAGATTGAAGGAAGCGATTTGTCCTTTGGTTGCCAGACAATTTTTCGATCACTGGTCTCTTTGAAAAGCGCTCGCCTTTCCTCGGGTTCCGTATTGATCAGCAATTCAAATCTCTTCCCCAAAAGATCTCTGTCTTCTCCTATGGGCCAAGTTCTTGTGAACTTGACCCCCGATTGCAACCATGGAAACAAGTCGTCAAGACAGGGTAAGGTAAAATAAAAACCTGTTCCCGATGGACGAAAAGAAAGGTGCCAATCATCCGCACATTCTTTCCAGTCAATATCGGCAAGGCCATTTAAACCTGCCAGTCTGGCGAGTTTCGCGTTCCGCGTATCAGCTTCGATACGAGCAAAATGTGCCTTTGCTGGAACCTCGGCATTTCGCTTCGATCCTCTGATGCCGACAGCAATCGCAACAGGTGTCTGGATATTGAAAATATTCGGTGTTTTGCGCGCGCCCAGATTGTCGCCGCCGAGATCAAGAATCCATAACTCATCAAAGGTTTCGCGCATGACGCGCCGCATGCCAACAAACCCTGGACCAGAAAGGTAGCTCGACGCGGTAATGAAGGTGACAATCCCGCCACATTCCTGCTGCTCAAACAATCGCCACAACGCCCAGCGCCAGAAATAGACATAGTCGTTGTAGAGGTTCTTTGCGTGAACACCATGCCCCATCTTCGAGACAGGATCGGTGAAATCCCTGAGGATTGGTTTTTCGGCCTGGTTTTCATCATCAGCACCCCCCTCGGGTTCGTCGCCATACCTGACCCAACCCCCCTTGCGACGTGGTGTGTCTTCGGGCTCATCTTTCGTTTCGCGGTCGTAGGGCGGGTTGCCGAGGCATACCAGAACATCGCCTGTGTTCTTCACCCGCCGTGCCGCCTCATGCTCCTCCGTTAATGTCTGATGTGTAAGGTTCAAGCCACCGGGTGGGGTCACATTCGGGCTGGCCAAGGTATCAGCCAGATAGACACCAAGCCTGTTGCCAAGCCTTTCATGTGGTTCATTTGCGGCTTTGCCTTCATTGATAACTGCCTCAAGCATTTGCCCAAGCCGCAGATGCGCCACTGCATAGGGGCCGACCAGAATTTCAAAACCGTGCATGTTGCGCGCCATCTGTCTTGCGTGAGCCGCCACCGCACCCTCGCCATATCGGGCGCGAACCCGTTCCAACCCATCCTTGATCGCCGCCACCGGATAGGTGCCGGTGCCAACCGCGGGATCGAGAAACACAACACCATCGTCGGCGAAGCCAAGATGTTTTCCGAACCGGGTTTCAAGCAATTCGCTGGCAAGACGAACCTGAAGTTCCACAACCTCTCGCGGGGTGTAGTAGACGCCGAATTTCCTGCGTAATTCCTCATCATAAGCTGCGAGAAAATCTTCATAGAAATAAAGCCAAAGATCGGGTTCAGATTTCAGAAATTCATGCGGATCAAGAGCTTCAAAGGAGCGCTGAAGCTGCTCAAATCCAACATTCAGCTCACTTCTGGCACCGTCCTGACCAAGTAGCTCAAGGGCGCGGGCAAGAAGACCGTTGTTCTGATCAAGTGTGCTAGCCGCCTCGTCGGGTGAAAGATCGGTTGCCCCTGACAGGCGCGCCAGCAGCATCGCATAAGTGACCGTCTGCGCGTAGGCATCAGCAAACTGCGCATCGTCTGCCTCGGGAAAGAAGAACTGACGCCACTCACTTGCCAACAGAGAAACAGCAGAATCTGATTTCTGAAGGGCGACTTCTATTTCTGAACGCAGAAACCTTGTAAGCGGCGCAATGTATTTCGCCAGTGGTGTTGGCCGATGCGGTATAATCGGCTGCCAAGTCAGGAAATCGCGGAGAAGCCTTTCAAACGATGCGGCATCATTAGCGTTAACCGCAGTATTCCCATCATGTGTAGGGTCACCAGCCAGTTTGATCAAAGGCTGGCCTTCCTGCCTTTCCCCGGACCGATAAAGCGCCCATTCCCGGCCATCTGTGTAGATTAGGTTCGGCAGACTTTTCAGCTTTTGCCACTGCTCCCTGTCGTGTTTGCCTCTTAACCTCGGCGCGTCAGCCCCCTTGCCGGGCGCTTTCAGCTCAATATAGCCGCAGATCAATCCACCAACGTAAACGCCCATGTCCGGCCGAACTTTATGTTCGGACAGATGCTCCTCGTTCAATGTTTCGATGGTCAGGCCATAGTCGACACCCGCAGCCTTCAACAGATCGGCAACAGGTTCTTTCAACTGGTCTTCAGCGGAGGCGTTATTCGGTAACTGAAACTTTGCTCTTAGTGCATCCGCGAACTCTCTGAGATCGCTTAGTTTCATTCTTCCCTGCGCCGACCATCAGAGAATTGAGCTGCAGTCGGCGGAAGAGATAAAACGCCGCATTTACCATTTCATGCAAATGTCAGGTGGGATCCTCACGCGTGGCCACCAGCACCTCGACAAGCGGGTTTTGGACTGCGTTCTAGATAGCCTCCTACAGCGGACGGGCCCCGAATTGCGCGATGTAGCCGCAGCGCACCAGGCGCATTCACAAATACACAATTATCAGCCCTGTGAACTTCACAGAGCACACATGCACACTTATTTGCTTCAAATTACCGGCAGCGCGCGCGACCATCTGCCAACACGCAAGGTTCGGGGACAAGCCTGGCATATTCATCATTTCCTCAGGGAGATCGGAATGCTGTTAGAGGTAGGTCAGCCGGACTGCTATTCCGCCGCCGCGGCGCAGCGCATGGGAGACGTCGTCCAGCGGCATGTCGCCCTTCTTCGCGAGATCGGCGCTGTGGATCAATACCGTCATCTGTTTTTCGGCGAACGCGTCACGCTCGAGGGGCGTTCGCGGGTTCTGTCCGATTTTGTCGATATCGACATCCTGCCCTCGCGGCTAGGTCATGTCGTCAAGCTCGCCCTCGCCACCCCCGGCGTGCGCGACGCGGTGATGACGATCTGCGCCGAGGCGCGGATATCGCCGGTGACAACAAACGACACCGGGCTGAACTATATCGCCCTTCTGCCGCAGCCAAGCGAGGCCGACGTCCAGGCGATGATCGACGCCACTGCGCGGACGCTTCGCGAGACCAAGGCCGGCATCTCGAAGGTGAAGGCCGATACGATGCAGCGCATCACGGCCGCGCTGAAACGCGAATATATCGACCCTGCCGACGCGCGGAACGTGCGCATCCTTCTCGACAGGCTGTATGCGATGAATATCGAGGCGGTCGAAGCGCTGACGGTCAAAAAGCGCAAAGCCGTCCTTGGCGCATCCTTCACCGCCAAAAGCCAGCGGGAGATGGAGCTCTGCGACATTGCCGAGACCGACCGATATGCGAAGATAGCTGTCTGAGATGACCCGGCCCGACTTGACCCGGACCGACTTGACCCCGGCTGGGCGCCTCCGCCTGACGCATGATCATGGCGAAGCGGCGGCGCGGCCCGCGGCGGCCAGCCGCCCTTCACGCCCGGCCGGCGGCGTCGCTGGCGCTGTCGGACAGCGCGCCCTTCACCTGGCCGCGTTCATTCGGGTGGCCAAAGCCGAAGACAAGCGCGTCGCTGGCCGGATCAAGCCGCACCTCGACCAGATC
Source organism: Puniceispirillaceae bacterium (SeqCode) (assembly GCA_049890015.1). Classification (GTDB taxonomy): domain Bacteria; phylum Pseudomonadota; class Alphaproteobacteria; order Puniceispirillales; family Puniceispirillaceae; genus UBA8309. The sequence continues at coordinate 2,135 of JBMHCH010000097.1, read as the reverse complement.
GCCATCGCCGAACCGCCCTTCCAGCAGCGCCTCGGCAAGCGGGTTCTGCACCGCGTTCTGGATCACCCGCTGCAGCGGACGGGCCCCGAATTGCGGGTCGTAGCCGCGGCGCGCCAGCCAGCCGGCGGCGTCATCGCTGAGCTTCAGGGCCACGCCGCGCTCGGCAAGGCGGGCCGCCAGCCGCACGAACTGGATGGCGACGATGTCACCCATATGGTTCGGCGCCAGACGGTGGAACAGCAGCACCTCGTCAAGCCGGTTGAGGAATTCGGGACGGAAGGTCGACTGGACATCGGCCATCACCGCATCCCGCGCCGCCTCGCTATCCTCGTCATCCTCGAGTGCCAGCAGATGTTCGGCGCCAATGTTCGATGTCAGCAGAATGATGGTGTTGGCAAAATCCACGCGGCGGCCCTGTCCGTCCGTGAGATGCCCCTCGTCAAGGACCTGAAGCAGGACATTGAAGATGTCGGGATGCGCCTTCTCGATTTCGTCGAACAGCACCACCTGATAGGGACGGCGGCGCACCGCCTCGGTCAGGCTGCCGCCTTCCTCGTAGCCGACATAGCCGGGGGGCGCGCCGATGAGCCGCGCGACGGCATGTTTTTCCAGATATTCGGACATGTCGATCCGCAGGATGGCCCCGTCATTGTCGAACAGGAACCCGGCAAGCGCCTTGGCCATCTCGGTCTTGCCGACACCGGTCGGCCCCAGCATCAGGAAGCTTCCCATCGGCTGATTCGGGTCGGACAGGCCGGCACGCGCCCGGCGGGTGGCGTTGGCGACGGCGCCGACAGCCTCGGCCTGGCCGATGATGCGCCGTCCGATCTCGGCCTCCATCGCCAGTAGCTTCTCGCGCTCGCCCTCCAGCATCTTGTCGACCGGAATGCCGGTCCAGCTGCTGATCACGGCGGCGATCTGCGCATCAGTGACCTCTTCATCGACAATGTCGGATTCCGAGACCGCCGCTTTCGCCGCAGCAAGCTCCTGCTCGATCGCCGGAATACGCGAATAGGCAAGCTCGGCGGCCTCTTCAAGCCGTCCCTCGCGCTGCGCCACCTCGAGGCTGTGGCGCGCATCCTCAAGCCCCTGCTGAAGCCGCCCGACCTCGGCCATCTGGGTCTTCACATCATTCCACTGCGCTGTCAGCGTGGCCGATTCCGCCTCCAGCCGCGTCAGCTCCGCAGCGATGGCATCGAGCCGCTTTTTCGTCGATCCGCCGGACTCCTTCTGCAGCGCCGCCTGCTCGATCTTCAGCTGCATGATGCTGCGGTCGGTGGCGTCGAGCGCGGCAGGCTTGCTGTCGGACTGGATGCGAAGATGGCTTGCCGCCTCGTCCATCACATCGATCGCCTTGTCGGGAAGGAACCTTTCGGCGATATAGCGGTGCGACAGCCGCGCCGCCGCGATCAGCGCGTCATCGGTGATCCGCACCCCGTGATGAAGCTCGTATTTCTCCTTCAGCCCGCGCAGCACGAAGATGGTGTCCTCGACCGTGGGCTCGTCGACGAAGACGGGCTGGAAGCGGCGGGTCAGCGCCGCGTCCTTTTCCACATACTGGCGGTACTCGTCCAGCGTGGTGGCACCGATACAGCGCAGCTCGCCGCGCGCCAGCGCCGGCTTCAGAAGATTCGAGGCGTCCATCGCCCCGTCGGTCTTGCCGGCCCCGACAAGCTGTTGCATCTCGTCAAAGAAGAGAATCACCTCGCCATCGCGCGCCTCCACCTCCTTCAGGACGGCTTTCAGCCGTTCCTCGAACTCGCCCCGGTATTTCGCGCCGGCAACAAGCGCCCCCATATCCAGCGACAGCAGCGCCTTGTCGGCAAGCGCCTGCGGCACATCGCCATTGACGATGCGCTGCGCCAGCCCTTCGGCGATGGCTGTCTTGCCGACACCGGGCTGGCCGATCAGAACGGGATTGTTCTTCGTGCGGCGCGCGAGGATCTGAATGGTGCGACGCACCTCCGCCTCGCGCCCGATGACTGGGTCGAGCTTGCCGCGGCGCGCCGCGTCGGTGACATCCGTGGTGAATTTCGACAGCGCCTCATAGCCTTCCTCGGCAGCGTCGCTGTCGGCGGTGCGGCCCTTGCGCATATCGGCGATGGCGCTGGAAACCCGCCCGGCGTCCAGCCCGG
>JBMHCH010000096.1:0-25721 GCA_049890015.1 Puniceispirillaceae bacterium (SeqCode) | reverse complement strand
CTGGCGACGGACCGGGCGGTCTATGGCTATTACCGGCGGGTGAAGGCGACGCCGGCGATCTATATCATCATCTCGGTCGGGGTGATGTTCGTCTATAACGGCGTCATCCGGTTCGTCGTCGGGCCGCAGGACCGGGTGATGGCGGATGGCCAGCGCTTCATCATGAAGGCGCGGGCCTTCAAACAGGCTACGGGCCTGAACGAGGGTCTTGCGATCAAGACCTCGCAGGCGGTGTCCGTCGGGTGCGCGGTGCTTGCGGTGGGGCTGCTGTTCTGGTTCCTGAACCGCACCCGCACCGGCAAGTCGATGCGCGCCTATTCCGACAATGAGGATCTGGCGCTGCTGTCCGGGATCAATCCAGAGCGCGTGGTGCTGATCACCTGGCTGATCACCGCCGCGCTTGCGACCCTTGCCGGAACGCTCTACGGGCTCGACAAGAGCTTCCGCCCCTTTGTCTATATGCAGCTTCTTCTGCCGATCTTCGCGGCTGCCATTGTCGGCGGTTTCGGAAGCCCGCTTGGCGCCATCGCCGGCGGGTTCGTCATCGCCTTTTCCGAGTTGACCGTGACCTTCGCCTACAAGCGTGTTCTGGCCTATCTGCTGCCTGACTCGATGGCGCCGACCACCCTGGTTCAGCTATTGTCAACCGACTACAAGATCGCCGTCTCCTTCACCATTCTGGTGATCGTGCTGCTGATCAAGCCAACCGGGCTCTTCGCGCAGAGGAACGCATGATCCAGTCACACCGCAACATAATGATGTTTGCCGGCATGGCGGCGCTGCTGGCCTTTGTCGGGTTCGGTCAGGGGTGGGATATCGCGCTGCTGCTTCTGAACATGTGCGTCATTTCGGCGATCATGGCGCTTGGTGTGAACATCCAGTGGGGCTATGCCGGGCTGTTCAGCATCGGGTCGATGGGGTTCGCCGCGCTTGGCGGTCTTGCCGGGGTCATTGTCTCGGCGAAACCGGTCCCCGGGGCCTGGCAGGCTGGGGGTCTTGGTGTTTTGGGCGGGATTGCGGCCACGGTGATCACCGTTGTCCTTGGTGTGGCGGTCTGGCGACGGCTGGCGGATCAGGGCCGACGGCGCTACTGGATCACCGGTGCGGTCGTGCTGATCGGGTTCCTGGTCATCCGGGGCGTGATGGGGCCGGCCATTTCGGCGATCGAGGAGGTCGATCCAGCCGCAGCTGGCTATCTCGGCGGGATGGGGCTTCCGATTATCCTGTCATGGGTCGTTGGCGGATTGCTTGCCGCCGGTGCCGCCTGGGTGGTCGGCAAGGTGTCGCTCGGCCTTCGCTCGGATTATCTGGCGATCGCGACGCTTGGCATTTCCGAGATCATCATCTTCATTCTGAAGTTTGAGGACTGGCTGACCCGCGGGGTGAAGAATGTCACCGGCCTGCCGCGCCCGGTCCCCTATGAGGTGGATCTGATCGCCTCGCCGGCTTTTCAGGACTGGGCGATCTCCATCGGCACCAACGCCACCGCTGCGGCATCGATCGTGGTGAAGCTGTGCTATGCCGGGCTGTTTTCCGCCGTTCTTCTTCTGGTTCTCTATCTGTCCGAAATCGCGCTGCGATCCCCATGGGGCAGGATGATGCGCGCCATTCGCGACAATGAGACCGCCGCCGAAGCAATGGGCAAGGATGTGAAGGCGCGCCATCTTCAGGTGTTTGTTCTGGGATCGGCGGTGATCGGGATCGCCGGTGCCATGCTGACAACACTCGACGGGCAGTTCACCCCGACAAGCTATCAGCCGCTCCGCTTCACCTTTCTGATCTGGGTGATGGTCATTATCGGCGGGTCGGGCAACAACTGGGGCGCGGTTCTTGGCGGCTTCGTTATCTGGTTCTTCTGGATCGAGGCCGAACCTCTGGGTCTCTGGGCCATCGGGCTGATCACCTCCGGCATGGCCGAGGACAGCGCGCTTCGCCTGCATCTTCTGGACAGCGCCGCCTATATGCGGCTTCTGACCATGGGAATTGTCCTGCTTCTTGTGTTGCGTTTCGCCCCGCGCGGGCTGATCCCCGAGGTGAAACGCTAGCGCGCAAACAGGTTGCCATCATCAGTGCGAATGCCCTAAACACGAAGGGCACTCCCCAAAAGTGAAAGGCCCGACATGCTTGAAAAATTCCAGCCCGTCCCCCCGGATCCGATCCTTGGCCTTGGCCAGCTCTTCGCCGCCGATGATCGCGACAGCAAGATCGACCTTGGTGTAGGCGTCTTCAAGGATGCTGGCGGCAACACGCCGATCATGGCGGCGGTAAAACAGGCCGAGACCGTTCTTCATGGCATGCAGACGACCAAGACCTACAAGGGGCTGGCTGGCGACGAGGGGTTTCGCGACGCGATGCGCCGCATGGTGCTGGCGGATTCGGTGGCGGCTGACCGTGTCGCCACAATCCAGACACCCGGCGGCACCGGCGCCATCCGCCAGCTCTATGAGGCGATCAAGAAGATCAATGGCGAGGCGACCCTGTGGCTGAGCGACCCGACCTGGCCTTCGCATGTCGGCATGGCCAAGCATATGGGCATGAAAATCCGGACATATCGCTATTTTGACAGCGCCAGCAGCGGCGTCGATTTCGGCGCGATGATGGAAGATCTTCAGGCCATGGGCCCGCAGGACGTTCTGATGCTGCACGGGTGCTGCCACAATCCGACAGGCGCCAACCTCGATGCCGGACAGTGGGCGGCTGTCACGGAGCTTGTTCTCGCAAAGGGTGTGATTCCGTTCATCGACATCGCCTACCAGGGTTTTGGCGACGGTCTTGACGAGGACGCGACCAACCTCAGATCCATGGCTTCGCGTGTTCCCGAGATGCTGATCGCCGCGTCATGCTCGAAGAATTTCGGCCTGTATCGCGACCGTGTCGGCTGTGCCATGACGGTATGCGACAGCGCCGAAAAACATGCTGTTGTCAGCCGCAATCTGGCGGTCCTGAACCGCCTCAACTATTCCTTCGCACCGGACCATGGCGCCGCGGTTGTGGGGATCATTCTCGAGGATTCCGACCTTCGCGCGATGTGGGAAAGCGAGCTTGCGGACATGCGCGAGACGATGCTGACCATTCGCCGCGACCTCGCCGACGAGCTGCGCCGTCAATGCAATACAGACAGGTTTGATTTCATCGCCGATCACCGGGGTATGTTCTCGAGGCTCGGGTTGGGCAAGGATGAGGTGGAGGCGCTTCGCGAGGATCACGCGATGTATGTCGTTGGTGACAGCCGCATCAATATCGCCGGCCTGTCTGGCGGGCGGCATGTTCCCTTCGCGGCGGCTGTAGCGGCCGTACTTGCGGGCTAGAGGCGGCCTGCCATCACGCGGCAGGACAGGGAGGCCGGCAGGTGACTGAGATGCGGACGAGAACCGGTGGCCAGCTCCTGATGGACAGTCTGGTGGCTCTTGGCGCGACCCGCGCCTTCGGTGTGCCCGGCGAATCCTATCTGGCTGTCCTTGATGCGATGGTCGACCACGCCAACGCCTTTGACCTTGTGCTCTGCCGGCAGGAAGGCGGCGCCGCCTACATGGCGGCGGCCTGGGGCAAGCTGACCGGTGCGCCAGGCCTGTGCTTCGTCACGCGTGGGCCCGGGGCGACAAACGCGACGGTCGGCATCCATACGGCGATGCAGGATTCCCTGCCGATGATCCTGTTTGTCGGTCAGGTCGGCAGCGATGTGAAGGGGCGCGAAGCCTTTCAGGAAGTCGACTACGCCGCCTTTTTCGGGCCGCTTGCGAAATGGGCAGTCGAAATCGACCATGTCGACCGTGTTCCGGAAATCATCAGCCGTGCCTGGACAGTGGCGCTCAGCGGCAGGCCCGGGCCGGTGGTTGTCGCTCTTCCTGAAGACATGCTTGTCGCAACCTCCGATCGCCAGCCCTCGGTTCCGATCACCGTGCCGGAGCCCGGTGTCGCCCCGGCCATCGCAGACCGGATGCAGTCGATGCTGGCCGCCGCCGAACGGCCTGTGATCCTGCTTGGCGGCACACGCTGGACGTCTGACAGCGCGCGCCTGCTGGAATCTTTCGCCGCGGCGCACGACGTCCCGCTTGTCGCCGCCTTCCGCTTTCATGACATCATCGACAATCACTGCCCGGCCTATGTCGGTGACGCCGGCGTGGCGATGAACGGCTATATGAAGGATCTCCTTCGCGAGGCGGACCTGATCCTGGCGCTGAACATCCGCTTCGGCGAGGCGACCACTGACGGCTACAGCCTGTTTGACGCGCCGAAAATGAAGGCGACGCTGATTCACAGCCACGCGTCGGATGACGAGATCGGCAAGATCTACAGCCCCGATCTGCCTGTTCACGCTGGTCCGAACGCCATGGCGGCGGCCTTGTCGGGGATGCGGCTTCCTGCCAGCGCCGCGCGCTCCGACTGGTGCCGGACGGCGCGCCGGAACTATACCGGCTCGCTGACAGCACCGGCGCAGCCCGGCGATGTCGATATGGGCGTCATCACGGCGCATATTCGGGACACGCTCCCCGCGGACGCCATTGTCACCCATGGCGCTGGCAATTTTTCCATCTGGCCAAACAAGTTCCTGAGCTATGGCCGCGACCAGCGGATGCTTGGCCCCCAGAGCGGGTCGATGGGATTCGGTCTTCCGGCGGCGCTGGCGGCGAAGGTGCGCGATCCGTCGCGTTTTGTCCTGTGCTTTGCGGGTGACGGCGATTTCCAGATGAACGGAAACGAGATGGGAACAGCGCTGCAGTCCGGACTGGCTCCGGTGATCCTGATCATCAACAATTCCAGCTACGGCACCATCCGCATGCATCAGGAGCGTGAATATCCGGCCCGCGTGTCTGGCACCGAGATTGTCAATCCGGACTATATGGCGATTGCCGCGGCCTACGGTTTCCATGGCGAGCGGGTGACCGCGACCGAGCAGTTCGCCGATGCCTATGCCCGCGCCTGCGCTGCGCCGAACGGCGCCATCGTCGAAATCGTGACAGCGACCGAGGCGATTTCGCCCCGCACGACCATCAGCGCGCTTCGCGCCGCTGCGGGAACATGAGCGGCGCACCCGGCCTGCGCATGATCAACACCCATGCAGAGGGTGAGATCGGCTATGTCGCCATCGAAGGCGTTCCGGAAATTCCGGGTGATACGCTGGCCGACAGGCTGGCCTGGCTGAACAGCCAGAGGGGCGCCGGGCTGCGCCGTCATCTGATGCTGGCGCCGCGCGGCAACCCGGCCTGTTCCGTCAATCTTGTGATGCCGCCGGTTGACCCGTCCGCCGATGCGGCCTTCCTCATCCTGCAGCCTGACGCCGCGCACGCCTCATCCGGATCGAACAGCATCTGTGTGACAACCGCGCTGCTCGAGACAGGGCTTCTGGAGATGAGCGCGCCGCAGACAGTGCTTACCCTGGAGACAGCGGCAGGTCTCGTCACCGCAACGGCGACCTGCCGCAACGGCAAATGCGAGCGTGTCGCCCTCGATATGGTGCCCTCCTTTGTCGAGGCGCTGGATGCGAAGCTTGACACTCCGGAATGGGGACGGATCAGCGCGGACATCTGCTATGGCGGCGTGTTCTATGCCCTTGTCGATGCAGCCGCAGTCGGGCTGGCGATCACACCGCGGAACGCCGCCGGCCTGGCACGGGCTGGCATGATATTGCGCCGGAGGTTCACCGAGGCGATGGAGGTGGTGCATCCGGAGGTTCCCGCCATCCATGGCATTGCCTATGTGATGTTCCGTGAGTCCGGGGAAGATGGTCTGACCCGCACTGCGACAGTGATGCCGCCCGGGCGCCTTGACCGCAGCCCCTGCGGCACAGGGTCATCGGCGCATCTGGCATCGCTTCATGCGCGCGGGCGGATCGCGGCGGGACAGAGCATCACCACACGATCGGTGATCGGTTCGGAATTCCGGGTGACGATGACCGGCGTGACGGAGATTGCCGGGCGCCCCGCCATTCTGCCGCGAATCTCGGGGCGTGGCTGGCGCTTTGGTGAGACCCTGATCAAAGGCGATCCCGATGATGCGTTTGCCGCCGGCTACGCCGTCAGCGATGTCTGGGGCGTTGATGCTGCAATGCTCGACCGGGATGGCTGATCGCTGCTATCCTTGCGCTACCATGCGCCGCACTTCCATCGACCCTTACCAAGGTTTCTGAAATGACGACCACGCTTGATGTTGATTTTGTCCGCTCGCAGTTTCCGGCCTTCGCGCAGCCGTCGCTTCAGGGGCAGGCCTTTTTCGAGAATGCCGGCGGGTCCTACACCTGCCGGCAGGTGATCGACCGGCTGCATCGCTTCTATACCGAGCGCAAGGTCCAGCCCTATGGTCATTATGCGGCGAGCCGCGCCGGCGGCGACGAGATGGACGAGGCCCGGACAAGGCTGGCGGCGCTGATGAATGTCGAGACAGACGAGCTCAGCTTCGGCCCGTCGACAAGCCAGAACACCTATGTGCTGGCGCAGGCCTTTGCCGAGACACTCACAGCAGGCGACGCGGTGATTGTCACCGATCAGGACCATGAGGCGAACAGCGGGGCCTGGCGGCGGCTGGAATCGCGCGGCATGGAAATTCGCGAATGGCATGTCGACCCCGAAAGCGGACAGCTGGAGCTTGACCGGCTTGCCGAGATTCTGGACAAGAAGGTGAAGCTTGTCTGTTTCCCGCATTGCTCCAACATCGTTGGACAGGAAAACCCGGTGGCCGAGATTGCGGCGATGGCGCATGCGGTTGGGGCCGTTACCTGCTGCGACGGCGTCAGCTATGCACCCCATGGGCTGCCGGATGTCGGCCGGCTTGGCACCGATATCTACATGTTTTCAAGCTACAAGACCTATGGCCCGCATCAGGGGATCCTGATCGTCCGCCGCGGCCTGGCCGACAGGCTGGCCAATCAGGCGCATTTCTTCAATGCCGATGTGCGCTACAAGCGCTTCACGCCGGCCGGCCCGGATCATGCCCAGGTCGCGGCATGCGCCGGCATGGCGGATTACATCGACGCTCTTCACGCGCATCACCATGGTGGCGACGCCGCGCCGGCGGAGCGGGCCCGCGCGGTTGCCGCGCTGCAGCGCGGGCATGAGGACCGGACCCTGGCGCCGCTTCTGGATTTCCTTGGCAACCGCAATGATGTCCGCATTCTGGGGACCGGCCGGGTCGACGGGGCGACAGGCCGTGTGCCAACGGTGGCGCTTCATACCGCGCGGCCGGCAGCCGATGTCGCCGACGGCCTGGCGACGAAAGGGGTGATGGCCGGCGCTGGCGATTTCTACGCCGTGCGCACCATCGGCGCGATGGGGTGTGATGCCGATGCCGGCGTGCTGCGGCTCAGCTTTGTCCATTACACAACCGATGAAGAGGTCGCGCAGCTGATGAAGGGGCTTGATGCCTGTCTGTGACTCTGTCTAGTCTCGAAGCGGTGAACACCCCGCTGCGCGCCTTGCAGGACATCCACATTCTTCTGCGCCTCAACAACCAGTGGCCTCTGGCCAGGGACATGATCCACCATGATCGATTTCGACGAGGTCATCGACCGCCGAAACACCCACGCCCAGAAGTGGGATCAGGTCGAGCAGAACTACGGCGTGCCGGCCGGCACCGCCATTCCGCTATGGGTGGCGGATATGGATTTCCGCGCGCCGGCGGCGGTGAATGCTGTGCTTCAGGACATGATCGATCATGGGGTGCATGGCTATTACGGCCCGGATGACAGCTTCCGCGAGGCGCTTGTCGGCTGGATGGCGCGCCGCCATGGCTGGACGATCCAGCCGGAATGGGCGCTTCAGACGCACGGCCTCGGCAACGCGCTGGCGGTGATCATCAATGCCTGTTCGGCCAAGGGTGAGGGGGTGATCGTCTTCTCGCCTGTCTATCATTCCTTCATGCGGATCATCAAAGCCAATGACCGCCGCGTTCATGCCGCGCCGCTGCGGCTGGAGGATGGCAGGTTCCATATGGATATCGCGGCGCTGGATGCCTCTTTGACAGGTGACGAGAAGATCCTGTTTCTCTGCTCGCCGCACAATCCGGGCGGGCGTGTCTGGACCGCTGACGAGCTTCGCGAGGTGGCGGATTTCTGCCTTCGCCGCAACATCATCCTTGTCAGCGACGAGGTGCATCACGACCTGATCATGCCCGGTCACAGCCACAGCATCACCTCAAAGGTGGCGCCCGAGGCGCGTGATCTGCTGGTTACCCTTGTGGCGACAAGCAAGACCTTCAACATCGCCGGCATCGAGACCGGTACAATGCTGATCGAGAATGAATCGCTGCGTCGGCAGGTGGCGCGCGCCCGTGGCGCGATGAATATCTCGAACAACCGGTTCGGCATGCTTATGGCCGAGGCCGCGTACCGCGAGGGTGATGGCTGGCTTGACGCGCTGATCCCCTATCTTGACCGGAACCGCCAGCTTCTGAACGCCGCGATCGCCGATATTCCCGGGCTGTCGGTCATGGATCTGGAAGCCACCTATCTGGCTTGGGTCGATTTCTCCGGCACCGGCATGGCGCCTGAGCAGTTCACCGCGCGGCTGGCAGGCGCCGGGCTTGCGCCAAGCGCCGGCCATACCTTCGGGCCCGAGGGCGAGCTCCATATGCGTTTCAACATCGCCTGCCGTCATGCGCTTCTTGACGAGGCGATGACGCGGCTGTTGGACGCCTTCTCTGATCTGCAGTAGGGCGCTCGCGCCCTAAACGATCTTCAGCTAGAAATCGCCGCTCCCCTCGACGCCGCCCGACAGCACCTCACCGCGTGACACCGCGCCGACGCCGGCGGGCGTGCCCATATAGATCACGTCGCCCTGCTGCAGGGTGTACATGGTGGACAGATCGGCGATGATCTCCGGCACCGACCAGACCATTTCGGACAGGTCCGCATCCTGCTTGACGGTGCCGTTCTGCGACAGATGAATACGTCCAGAGGCAACCGACGGGACATCCTCCATCGGGCGCAGCGGCGTGATCACGGCGGACTGGTCGACATCCTTCGCCGTATCCCACGGCTTGCGGTTTTCCTTGGCCTTGTTCTGAAGATCGCGGCGAGTCATGTCGATGCCGGCGGCGCATCCAAAGATATGGGACAGCGCGTCAGCCTCGGCGATGTTGGTGCCGCCGCTCTTCAGAGCGAAGACAAGCTCCATCTCATAGTGATAGTTCTCGGTGCGCGGGGCGTATGCGATCTCCCCCTCGGCCATCACAAGGGTGGTGGGCGACTTGGTGAAATAGAAAGGCGCTTCGCGATCGACCACCGCGCCCATTTCCGCCGCGTGCGCCTCGTAATTCCGGCCGACACAGAAGATCCGGTTCACCGGATAGAGCTTGTCGCTTCCGATGATCGGGACAGTGGCGGGGGCGGTTGGCTCGAACAGGTACTGGGTCATCATAAAATCCTTGCGGTGCGGGAGGGCGGTCTGCCGACAAGTTAGCCGAGGGCATGGGGGCGGCGCAACAAAGACCTAGAGTGATCGGATGCGCCATGTCACACTGGGCGCGTTGTTTGCCGCGCTGTCTGTCATCAGGGATCACGGAACCCGCATCATGGATCATATTCTGCAAGGCCGGCCGGTATCTCTGGCGGTCCTCGATTTTGGCCTGTTCAGGGTTCACAGCAATGGCCGGGTGATCGGCATTTGCGGTTATCTGATCCGTACCGACCGTGACGAACTTGTGCTTGTGGATGGCGGCTTTCCGCGCAAATACACGGTAGACCATGCCCGCGCCAGCAGCGAGGACCGCCTCTATGAGTTCGGCGAAGTGCTGTCCTGCGGGCCTGACAACACCGTCGGGGCGCAGCTGGCGAAATGCGGCTGCACCGCAGATGACATCACCCTGCTGATCCAGACACATACCCATATCGACCATGTGGGGGCGCTGGATGACGCGCGCCACGCGCCGATGCTGATCGCGGCGGCCGAACGCGCCTTGCCAAAACCGCTCTACTGGGGCGGTGTGCAGCCGTTGGACTGGCCGGACCGTGACTATTTCCTGCTGGACGGGGACGCTGAAATCGGACCGTCCTTCCGGATCATGCTGGTGCCCGGGCATGCCCCTGGCCAGCTTGCGATGATGCTGGAGCTTCCTGATACGGGTGCTGTTCTTCTGACAAGTGATGCGATTTCCCGCCCCGCCGAGATTGACGAGAAGTTTGCCGGATCGATGGATGAAGCGGCGGCGATGGCAAGCGCGGATCGGCTGATGGCGGCGGCGGCGGCGAAGGACGCCTTCATCATCTACGGCCATGATCCGGCGCAATGGGGCGAGCTTCGCAAGGCACCGGACCTGTATGCGTGACGACGTGCCTATCGCACGTCGCGCCCCTGATTCAGGATAATCACATTGCCGGAGCAGACATCACCGCCTCGTCCGGCCAGAAAGCCGACCCAGGCTGCGATTTGCGCTGGCTGCATGGCCATGCCGTGCGGCATGGCGGCGATGGCCTTCGCCAGCGTCTCTTCGGTCAGAACATTGAACAGCGGCGTTTCGGTCATCGCCGGCGCGATGGAGTTGACGGCGATCTTCTCGTCGGCGTAGCGCCGCGCCAAATCCTTGGTCAGCGTGTCCATCGCCGCCTTGCTGGCACGATAGTGGGGCGGGTCGAACACATCGAAATTATAGGCACCGTTCGACGAGATATTGATGATCTTGCGCACCCCGTCACCACCAAGCATCAGTGGGATCGCCGCTTGGCAGCAATGGAAGCAGGAGTCGAAATTCACCGCCATCTGGCGACGGTATTCCTCGGCGGGGATGTCGGGAAAATCCGACATGAAGCAGGTGCCGGCATTGTTCACCAGCACATCGAGCCGGCCCTCGCGCCCGGCGATGTCCCCGAAAATGGTGGTGACGCGGGCGGCATCCGACAGATCGCCGGTCACAGCGCGAAAACCCGGATCATCGAATACGGCCTCTTCAGGCCAATCAATGTCAAGTCCGACAACAAGACAGCCATCATCCATCAGCTGGCGGCAGATGGCCTGTCCCATGCCGCCGGCGGCCCCTGTCACCACAGCGATTTTTGTCATGCACCCGTCTCCCTGCCTTCATCGCACACGCCTGCTTGTCGTCGGCCCTTGCCACGCTAGAATGATAGGATCATCCTCCGGCGGCTGTCGATAGGCCCGCCGCCACATTCGGTCACGCACACGCGTCGCAGGGGCACATTGATGGACAAGGTTCGCACGCAGGCACTGTTCGAGACTCTTCTGCAGTCGGTGGCTGCCGAGCCTGAGTCCTTTCTTGGCTTCAGCCAGGCGGAGTCCCTGACGCTTGGCGATTTCATTGACGATCTTGATCCGGCTCTGTCGCTCGACTGGAATGGTGTGTCGTTCCAGGGGCTGCCGAACCTTCGCCAGCATGTGCTGAGCCAGGCCGGGCTTGAGGCCGTCTGTCATGCGGATGATGTGCTGATCACCGCGGGCGCGGCCGAGGCCAATTATCTGGCGCTTCGCCAATGCCTTCGCCCCGGTGACGAGATCATCATCGAACGGCCGGGATGGCCGCAGGCAGAGGTATTGGCCCGCGCCACCGGGGCCGACATCCGGATCATCGACCGCGACGAGGACGCCGCGTGGCAGCTGCCACTTGACACGCTTGAGGCAATGGTCTCGCCGCGCACACGGATGATTTTCGTGACCAATCCGAACAACCCGACAGGCCGGCTGATGGATGGCGGCGAGCTGGCGCGGCTTGCCCAGATTGCTGGCCGGAACAACAGCTGGCTTGTGGTTGACGAGGTCTATGCCGGGCTGGAGTGGGAGCGGGACCGGATGCCGTCCATCGCCGGCATCTATGAGCGCGGCATCGCCACGGGAAGCGTATCAAAGGTGTTCGGCATGCAGGGGCTGCGGCTGGGATGGATGATCTGCCGGGACAGCGCCATGATCCATGACGCGATCGTGCTTCGTGAATACAGCTCGCAGATCAGCAATCATCTTGGCGAGGCGATTGCCGAGATCGCGCTTCGCCCTAACCGCCGCGCCAGACTGCTGGCGCGCATCCGTGCGGGCAGCCTGGCGAATCTCGACAAGCTGACAGATTTCATCGCGGCGCATCCCCGCCTGTCATGGCACCGGCCGGAAGCCGGACTGATCGGACTTGTCAGGCTTGATGGCGGGTCTGGTCTCAATGGTGACGCGCTGGCAGCGCGCGCTCTGCAGCCGCCCTATCGGACCTTCCTGATTTCCGGCAGCGCCTATGGCAAGCCGGACCATATCCGGCTTGGCGTTGGTGGGGGCGCCGCTGCCAACCTTGACGAGGGGCTGGAGAAGCTGGCCGCGCTGCTGGCGGAGTTCGCCCAGCGTTTCTAGAGCGGGAAGCGCGAGAACACCCGTCTGGCATTATCCTCGAACACCATCCGGCGCTGCGCGTCATTGAGGTTGGGCGTGGCGTCGATATAGCGCTTGGTGTCGTCGTAATAATGACCGCTTCGCGGATCGATGCCGCGCACCGCGCCGATCATTTCCGAGGCGAACAGGATGTTTTCAGTCGGGATCACCTTGGTCAGCATGTCGATGCCGTCCTGATGATAGACGCAGGTGTCGAAGAAGATATTGCCAAGGACACGCTCGTTCAGATCGCCGAGCCCCATATCCTGCGCCATGCCGCGGAACCTGCCCCAGTGATAGGGAACCGCCCCGCCGCCATGCGGGATGATGAACTTGATGTCGGGGAAATCCGTGAAGACATCGGACATCATGAAATGCACGAAGGCGGTTGTGTCGGCGCCGAGATAGAACGAGCTGGTGGTATGCATCGCCGGGTGACAGGCTCCGCTGACATGGATCATCGCCGGCACATCCAGATCGCACATGGTCTCGTAGAGCGGGTACCAGTATCTGTCGCCAAGCGGCAGATCCTTCCAGTAGCCGCCGGACGGGTCCGGGTTCAGGTTGCAGCCGATGAAGCCCATCTCCTCGACGCAGCGCCGCAGCTCGGTGACGCTTGTCTCGATCGGGGTCTGCGGGCTTTGTGGCAGCTGGCAGACCGGCACGAAGTTCTTCGGGAAGATGTCGCAGACCCGGCGGATGAGGTCGTTGCAATGTTCGGTCCAGGCCTGCGAGGTGCTGGCGTTGCCGACATGGTGCCCCATCCAGCTGGCGCGCGGCGAGAACACGGTGACATCGGTGCCGCGTTCCTGCTGGACACGGAGCTGGTTGGTCTCGATGCTCTCGCGGATTTCATCATCGCTGACCGCCATCACTCCCTTGCTGCTGACATGGTCCGGATCGGCGGTGACAGCCTCTTTCTGCGCGTCGCGCCAGGCGGCGACGCCGGGCGGGGTGGTGGTGTAATGGCCGTGACAGTCAATGATCATGGCAGGTGTCTCCGGGCTTCTGGTCAGCTGAACTGTTTCTCGATGATGTCCATCACCTGCATGGCCGGCAGGCATTGGGCCAGGCTGGAATTCGGCTCGCGGCCCTCGCGGATGGCGGCGATGAATTCGCGGTCGATCAGCTCGATGCCGTTGGTCGAGACATCGACATTGCTGACATCGATCTGGTTGTCGCGGCCATCGAACAGATCGTCATAGCGGGCGATATAGGTGTTGTTGTCGCAGATGTAGCGGAAGAAGGTGCCGAGAGGTCCGTTATTGTTGAAGGACAGAGACAGGGTGCAGAGTCTGCCGCTCGGGGTCTTCATGATGATCGACATGTCCATGGCGATGCCAAGCTCGGGATGGATCGGCCCCTGCACGCCATGCACCTCGCTGACCATCTCGCCGGTCTGGTACATGAACAGGTCGATGGTGTGGCAGGCATGGTGCCAGAGAAGGTGATCCGTCCAGCTTCGCGGGCTGCCATCCGCGCTGATGTTCTTGCGGCGGAAGAAATAGGTCTGCACATCCATCTGCTGGATCGACAGCTCGCCTGCGGTGATCAGATTGTGCACATACTGGTGCGATGGGTTGAAGCGGCGGACATGGCCGGCCATCGCGACAAGTCCGGTTTCGGCCTGCTTCGCCACCAGCGCCTGTGAATCGGCAAGGCTGTCGGCCATCGGAATCTCGATCAGCACATGCTTGCCGGCTTCCATCGCGGCAAGCCCCTGTTCGGCGTGCATGCCGGTGGGTGTGGCCAGGATCACCGCGTCGATGTCCGGCATGGCGAGGCTTGTCGCGAGGTCGGTGGTGGCATGCGGAATGCCGTAATGGGCCGCCAGCTCCTGTGTCGGCTCGAGACGCCGCCCGACAAGCGAGACCACCTCGATCCCGTCGATCAGCTTCAGAGCATCAAGATGTTTCTTGCCAAAGGCGCCGCCGCCCGCGAGACAGATTTTCATGTCAGCAACTCCGTTCGTTCAGTCTTTGTCGGCAAAGGCCTGTTCGACCAGCTCCATCTGGTCGGCAAGGCCGGTTCCGGGCTCGAGTGTCAGGTCGAGATGCCCCATGTCATCCTGCCAGGCGATTGTTCCGGTGGTCATCGCCGGTGATATGTCCAATGCGCGAAGCGTTTTCGCCACCTCGCGCATCTCGGCGGCGCGGCGGATGCCGTGGGCTGTCATGCGCTCGAGATTATAGGAGGTCTGCTCGGCCCATTTCAGGCCGCTTTCGGACGCGTCCAGAGAGCTCGCCACGTCATCGGCGACGCCGGCGCGCACAGCGGCGCGAAAACATTCCGCCGTCAGCGCCTCCATGCCCTTCACCATCACCGATCTCAGCATCTTGATTGTCGAGGCGCGGCCAATCTCGTCCCCGACAAAGCGCGGGGCCAGCCCTGCCGTCGCAAGGCGCGCCGCGACAGCCTGCGGGTCAGGGGCGGCGGCCAGCATCGCCGTGGCATGGCCGCGTGTGGTGATCGGCGCCATCACCGCGATATCAACATAGATCGCGCCAGCATGCGTCACCGGACCGGCGGCCATCTGCTTTGTTGCGGGAGCGCAGCTGTTCATATCCAGCCACAGCGCATTGGCGGCGAGGTGCCGCGCCGCAAGGCCTGCTGCCGTCGCGGCCTGGTCGGCGGTAACGACGCAGATGACGATCTCCGCGCCTTCGACCGCGGCGGCTGCGCTGTCACAGACGATGACGCCGGCGCCCTCGATGCGGCGACGCATGTCGCGTTCGGTGGCGGGGTTAGACAGCTTGATGTCAAAGGCGCGCATCTTGTCGGCGCCAAGGCTTGTGGAGATGGCAAGTCCGGCCTCGCCGAACCCGATGAATGACACACTCATATCCGCCTCCCTTTATCTGGTGATAGCAAATGCCGCCGGCGCGCGCCAATGCCGCCAAACATCATTTTTTGGCATGACGCCTTGCCAAGCTTTTATGGCATAGGCCGACGGCTTCACGCTATGCTTGGCGAAATACGGATCACAGGATGGCGCGGCAATGACAGACGCCGGAACAAGATGCATGTGGATGCGGGGAGGCACCTCGAAGGGCGGTTATTTTCTGGCCTCTGATCTGCCTGCCGACAATGATGCGCGGGACGCGCTGCTGCTGCGCGTCATGGGCTCGCCAGACGCCCGGCAGATCGACGGCATGGGCGGCGCCAGCCCGCTGACAAGCAAGGTGGCGGTGGTCTCGCCATCGGACCGCGATGATGCCGATGTCGACTATCTGTTTCTCCAGGTCTTTGTTGATCAGGCGATCGTCACCGACGCGCAGAACTGCGGCAATATCCTTGCCGGGGTTGGCGGCTTCGCCATCGAGCGCGGGCTGGTCACCGCGCAGGACGGCACCACCGATGTCCGAATTTTCATGCGCAATACAGGTCAGGTGGCGACAGCCGCGATCGCGACGCCCGGCGGCAAGGTCAGCTACGCCGGCGGCGAGTCCATCGACGGGGTGCCGGGAACATCGGCGGCTGTGCCGCTGGTCTTCGATGATGTCGCCGGATCGATGTGCGGGGCGCTGCTGCCGACCGGCAACGAGATGGATGTCGTCAATGGGATCGAGGTGACCATGATCGACAACGGTATGCCCATTGTCGTGCTGCGGGCCGCGGATATGGGGATCACCGGCTATGAACGCCCGGCAGCGCTGGACGCCGATGATGGCCTCAAGGCGCGGATCGAGGCGCTTCGGCTTGCCTGCGGTCCGATGATGAATCTTGGCGATGTGCGCGGGAAATCGGTCCCGAAGATGACAATGGTATCGCCGGCCCAAGGCGGTGGCGCCTTCATGACGCGAAGCTTTATCCCTCACAAATGCCATGACACGATCGGTGTCTTCGCGGCGGTCAGCGCGGCCACCGCCGCCCTGTTGCCGGCCAGCCCGGTGGCAACGATGGCGGTGGTTCCGGAGGGCGCGCGAAAGATGATGGCGGTCGAACATCCGAACGGTGCGACAGCCTGCGTCCTGCAGTGCGATGACAGCGGGCGGGTTGAAAGAGCCGGCATGGTGCGCACTGCGCGCAAGCTGTTTGACGGCATGATTTTCTAGAAGAGGTTCTGACGATGACCGATATCGATCCTGTGACAGGCGGCGAGGTGACCTGGCACCCCGACCCGAAAGCCCCGGACTTCATCGCGCCGGCGGGGGCGGTTGACGCGCATTGCCATGTGTTTGGCCCGGCGGCGGAATTTCCCTTCGCGCCGGAACGCAAATACACCCCGGGAGATGCTGGCAAGGACAGGCTGTTCACCCTTCGCGACCATCTTGGCCTCGCCCGCAATGTGATTGTTCAGGCAAGCTGCCATGGCAAGGATAACAGCGCGATGATCGACGCGCTCGAGGCGTCCGGCGGACTTGCCCGCGGCGTGGCGGTGGTGGCGCATGACATCGGTGATGACGAGCTCGACAGCATGCATGCCGCCGGCGTGCGCGGTGTGCGGTTCAATTTCGTCAAACGGCTTGTCGATGCCACCCCGCGCGAGCTGTTTCTGCAGACAGCCGCCCGGGTGCAGCGCCTCGGCTGGCATATTGTCGTCTATTTCGAGGCGCCGGACCTTGAGGATCTGACACCCTTTCTGAAACAGCTCCCCGGCATCATCATCGTCGACCATATGGGCCGTCCAGATGTGACCAAGCCTGTCGATGGACCGGATTTCCGGCGTTTTGCCGATCTGATGGCGGACATGCCTAACGTCTGGACCAAGGTCAGCTGCCCGGAGCGCCTCACGGTCGCGGGCCCGCCCTATGATGATGTGGTCCCGTTCCAGAGGCAGCTTGTCGAGGCGTTTCCGGACCGTGTGCTGTGGGGGACGGACTGGCCGCACCCCAACATGAAATCGCACAAGCCTGATGACGGGCTGCTGGTGGATCACATCGCGCGCATCGCGCCGACGGCGGCGCTGCAGCAGGCGCTTCTTGTCGATAACCCGATGCGTCTCTACTGGTCCGACGAGGGCGCGCTCTAGGCAGCTGTCTCGCCCGTCTTGCGGGCGGCGATGACGCGACCTGCCACGACCACGAGAAGTGCGCCGACCGCGGCCGCGATCTTCGGCGCATAGGCGGGAAGGGTCGCGAACTGATCCTTCAGCAGCGGGTCATGCGCGATCAGATCACCGGCCAGCCAGCCAAGAAGCGCCGCGCCGGCGGTGATGATGACGGGGAAGCGCTGCATGAGCCGCAGGATGATGGCGCTGCCGCCTATGATGATCGGCACGCTGAGCGCCAGCCCGAAGACGACCAGCGCCATATTGCCCTTGGCGGCGGCGGCGATGGCCACCGAATTGTCGAGGCTCATCACGAAGTCGGCAATGATGATGGTGCGGACAGCCTCCCACAGGCTGCCTGACTGCTTGACCGATCCTTCGTCGATCTCGTCCTCGTCTGCGAGAAGCTTGATCCCGATCCACAGCAGCAGCAGCCCGCCGATCAGTTTCAGTGACGGAATGGTCAGCAGGGTACTTGCGAAAAACACCAGAATGCAGCGCAGGATGATGGCGCCGCCGGTTCCCCAGAGGATGCCGAGCCGCTTCTGCCGTGGCGGCAGGTTGCGACAGGCAAGGGCGATGATGATGGCGTTGTCGCCGCCGAGAATGATGTCGATCGCGATGATCTGGAGGATCGCGATGATTAGGGCGTCTTCAACCATGGAAATGATGCCGGATCCCGTAACGCGTGGCGATGCGACCGATATAGCCTTGTGACCACCAGCGCGCAACATCTATGGATTTCATCTGAAGAGTGACGGCTTGCGACAATAAGGCCCACTTTGCTCCATGCTGTAAATGAGGACATGTTTTCAGGCTAACCCTCTGTGACAAATTAATATATTTTTGATAATGATATTGATAATCATTATCAAAATAATCATTGCACTCCTTGTTGGTTTTGATAATCATTCGCAGAAATGCTAACTGTAATCCCAGGGGAGGGTGCAATGATACGTTTCTTAGCGAAGGCAAGCAGGTCCATAAACAGGCTGATGGTCTGGTTCTGCTGCGCCGCGGGTGCCGTGCCGGCCATGCTGGCGGCGCAGGCCGCCACCGCCGCCGAAATCAATATCTATTCCCACCGCCAGCAATTCCTGCTGCAACCGTTTCTGGACGCCTTTACCGCCGAGACCGGTATCGACACCAGGGTCGTATACGCCTCAAAGGGGTTGGCGCAGCGCCTCCAGGCCGAGGGCGAGGCCAGCCCGGCGGATGTCATCCTGACGGTCGATATCGCGCGCCTCAGCGAGTATGCCGATCTTGATCTTCTGGCGGCAGTGGAGTCCGATATCCTCAACGCCAACATTCCTGCCCATTTCCGCGCCACCGACAGTCGCTGGTTCGCCTTTTCAACGCGGGCGCGTCTGATCGCTGTCTCGAAGGACCGGGTTGCCGAAGGCGCGATCAGCGACATTGAAGACCTGGCGGACCCGAAATGGCAGGGAACGGTATGCAGCCGCAAGGGAAGCCATGTCTACAACAGGTCGCTGCTGGCATCGGTCATCGCCGCGAACGGTTCTGACAGGGCAGAGATGTGGGCCGAGGGGCTGGTCGCCAATTTCGCCCGCAAGCCTCAGGGCAATGACCGCGCGCAGGCCAAGGCCATTTTCGAGGGACAGTGCGACGTCGCCATTATGAACCATTACTACTATGGCAAGATGCTCTATGGCGACAAGGAAGAGCAGCGCGACTGGGCGAACGCCATCCGGCTGGTCTTCACCAACCAGGACGGGCGCGGCAACCATGTGAACATCTCCGGTGGCGGCCTTGCGAAGCACAGCCCGAACCGGAAGGAGGCTGTGCGTTTTCTCTAATTCCTGACGTCTCCGACCGCGCAGCAGCTCTATGGCGAGGTGAATTTCGAATATCCGGTGAACCCGGCGGTGTCGCCGGGCGGTGTGTTGTCGTCATGGGGTGACTTTAAGCCGGATGACCTTGCGATCGAGAAGCTTGCCGACCTTGCGTCGCAGGCGCAGATGATCATTGACCGCACTGGATGGTAGCCACTTTCCTGTCATACTGGTCTTCAAGGCCGGCCCGCCGTTTCGACGGCTGGTCGGCCTCCGCCGTGCTGGTGTGTCTTGTCATACTCGGCCCGATCGCGGCGCTGTGCCTGACGGCGATCGGTGACAGCAACGGTCTGTGGGGACATCTCGTATCCACCGTGCTGCCACGCTACGTCACCAATACGCTGATGCTGATGGTGGGGGTCGGAACCCTTGCCGTGCTTTTCGGCGTCAGCACCGCCTGGGTGGTGACGCGCTACGACTTCCCCGGCAAGGCGCTGTTTGAATGGATGCTGCTGCTGCCAGCGGCCATCCCCGCCTATATCATCGCCTACACCTATACAGATTTTCTGGAATTCGCCGGTCCGGTGCAATCCATGCTTCGGGACATGTTTGGCTGGCGTCGTCCGGCGGATTACTGGTTCCCTGAGATCCGGTCACTTGGCGGGGCGATGCTGGTCATGGCCTCGGTCCTCTACCCCTATATCTACATGGTGACGCGGATCGCGTTTCGCCTGACCCCGTCCAGCCTGTTCGAGATCGCGCTTGTCCACCACAAGTCGCAATTCTGGTCTGTCGGGCTGCCGCTTGCGCGTCCGGCCATCACGGCCGGGCTGGCGCTGGTGCTGATGGAGGTTGTGTCGGATTTCGGGACAGTCGAGTATTTCGCCGTCGAGACCATCACGCTCGGTATTTTCAATGTCTGGCTCGGGATGAACAATATCGTCGCCGCGGCGCAGATCTCGCTCTTTGGTTTCATCTTTATCCTCAGCCTTCTGGGGCTTGAGCTTTATGCACGTTCGCGCCAGCGTTTTGCCGGGACCGGAAGGCCTCAGACCAGCCTGGTCGCCCTGCGGCCGGGCCTTCGCGGCCAGATGGCCTGCCAGGCCGTCTGCAGCCTTCCGCTTCTGCTGGGATTTGTCGTGCCTGTCGGGGTGCTGCTGAAATTTGTCATCGCGGGTTCGATGGAAGGACAGGTCTCGCAACTGATCGGCACGGTTGGCAGCTCCGTCGGCATGGCGCTGCTCGCGGCGGTGATCATCGTCCTCCTCTCGTCGCTGATCGTGATTGCCGCGACCTATCGCGGCGGTGCCCTTGTCCGCAATCTGGCGGTGGCCGCTTCGACCGGCTACGCCATCCCGGGCACCATGCTGTCGATCGGCGTGCTGATTTTCGCGGGGATGATTGACCGGTCCTGGGGCGGGATTGTCGGCGATCCGCGGGCCAGTCTTCTTCTTGGCGGAATCGGTGTTCTGCTGACAGCCTATCTAGTGCGCTTCCAGGCGGTCGGATATGGCGCGATGATGTCGGGCATCAGGCGGCTTCCGGACAATATGATGAATGCCAGCCGTGTTCTCGGTCACGGGTTCGGCGACAGTCTGAAGCTTGTGGTGCTGCCGCTTCTTCGGGGCTCGATGCTGGCTGGTGGTCTTCTTGTCTTTGTCGATGTGATGAAGGAGCTTCCCATCACGCTGCTTCTGCGGCCCTTCGATTTCGAGACTCTTGCCACCTACACCTATCAGTTCGCCAAGGACGAGATGCTGGAGGAGGCGGCCCTGCCGGCGCTGATGATTGTCATGGCCGGCCTGATCCCGGTGATCCTGATGAACAGGATGCTGCGCCGCGCAGGCTAGACGCGCCAACGGCGCCGTGGTTTAGTGGCGCGCCTTGTCAGGGCATGTTTGCATATCGGAAAGGAAGCCTGGATATGGCTGTCATCGCCTGTGTTGAAGATCTTCGAAAGCAGATGCAGCGCCGTGTGCCGCGTATGTTCTACGACTATTGCGAGAGCGGGTCCTGGACCGAATCCACCTTCAACGCCAACGAGGCGGACCTTCAGGCCATCAAGTTCCGGCAACGTGTCGCCATCGATGTATCTGAGCGCGATACCAGCATGAAGATGCTTGGCGAAACAGTGCCGATGCCGGTCGCGCTGGCGCCGACCGGTCTGACCGGCATGCAGCATGCGGATGGCGAAATCCTGGCGGCGCAGGCGGCGGAAACATTCGGCGTTCCCTTCACCCTGTCGACAATGTCGATATGCTCGATCGAGGATGTCGCGGAAAACACCAGCAAGCCGTTCTGGTTCCAGCTCTATGTGATGCGGGACCGCGCCTTCATCCGCAATCTGGTGGAGCGGGCGAAGGCAGCGAAATGCTCGGCCTTGATGATCACGCTCGACCTGCAGATCATGGGCCAGCGTCACAAGGATGTCCGGAACGGCCTGTCGGCTCCGCCGAAACTGACCTTGCGCAACATGGTCAATCTGGCGACCAAACCGTCCTGGTGCCTTGGCATGCTGGGCACGAAACGCCGCGAATTCCGCAACATCGTCGGCCATGTCGAAGGGGTAAAGGACATGTCGTCGCTTGCCGACTGGACGGTCAGCCAGTTCGACCCGCGCCTGTCCTGGGATGATGTCGCCGAAATCCGCAGGATGTGGGATGGAAAGGTCATCCTGAAAGGCATTCTCGATGCCGAGGACGCGAAACAGGCGGTGAATGTCGGTGCGGACGCAATCGTCGTCTCCAACCATGGTGGTCGCCAGCTTGACGGCGCGGCCTCGTCGATCGAGGCGCTTCCCGCCATCGTCGACGCCGTTGGCGACAGATGCGAGGTCTGGATGGATGGTGGGATCCGCACCGGCCAGGACGTGCTTCGCGCTGTCGCGCTTGGCGCGAGGGGAACGCTGATTGGCCGCGCCTTCCTGTATGGGCTTGGCGCCGGTGGCCGTGATGGCGTCACCAAGGTTCTGGAAATCCTGCATAAGGAGCTGGACCTGACCATGGCGCTGTGCGGCCGCTCACGCCTGTCCGAAGTCGACGAGAGCATATTGCTGCGTTGACCGGTCAGCCGATCACCGGAAGCTCGCGCGTGGCGCGGCGGGTCAGAAGCTCGGGCCCTTCGGCCGTCACCAGAACATTCTCCTCGGCAACCATCATGCGCGGGCTGCTGTCGGTGGCGGTGTAGCTGATCGATGGTTCCAGCGTCAGCACCATGCCGGCGGTGATGTCCGTCTCGTCCCAGTCGGCATGTGACGGCGTTTCGGTCAGCTGGATGCCGAGCCCATGCCCGTAGCGCCCGACATCATCGCCTTGCGGAACCGTGGCCGAAGGCGGGCGAAGCACTGCATCCATCGCCCGGAACAGATCGCCGGCGACGCATCCCGGACGCAGCATCTCCAGCGCCGCCTCGGTTGCGTCATACAGTTTGCGATGCGCCTCCTGCGCTGCCGCCGCCGGCCTGCCGATGGCGAAATTGCGGTCGAAATCACAGAAATATCCATCCCAGACACAGCCTGTATCAAGCATCAGCACATCGCCGCTGGCTAGCGGCCGCTCATCCGGTGGCGCGATGATGTCGAGATAGCCTTCAGGACCGGCGCTTCCCACAAGATAGCTGACATCATCGACGCCGGCACCGAGCGCCTCGATCTTGAACCGCCGGAACATCGCGGCGATCGGCATGCCTTCATGCACCCATTCCGGCAGCCCGTCGAACACGTCGCAGGCAAGGCCGCAGATATGTCTGATCTTGGTGATCTCGCGAAAGGATTTCTGCATCCTGATACGCTGCACAGCGGCGGTCATGTCCAGAATGTCCGAGACGGGCAGGCGGTCGCGGAGCGCGTCGAAATCGGCAAGCGGCATGCGCAGCACGGTTTCGCGCCCCATCATCATGCCAAGCCTTCCGGCCTTGCCAAGAAGCGGGGCGAGCGTATCCGCAAGAAGGCTGATGCCGTCATCCTCGGCCGCCGGCGATGACCAGCTGATCACCTCGTCGACATGGCAGGAGCGCATCAGCGGCGCGCCGATCGACGGGATCACCGCCAGCGGCTTGCCGGCGGGCGGCATCACCAGGAACCAGGGCCGTGTCGGGCTTTGCCAGAAGGGCGTCAGAAACCCGGTGAAATAGCGCATCTCCGGTTCCGAGGTGAACAGCATGGCGTCGACCCCGTCACGCGCCATCGCCGCCTGCATGGCGGCGCAGCGGGCGGCGAACTCCTCTTCGGGAAAGCCGCGTTCAGGTGCGCCGCTCATGCGGCCTCGACCGTCTTGCGGTAGAATTCGGGGTCGGTCGCGCCCTCGGTTCCGACAAGAAGGATCACCGAATCCGGCCCGAAGCCAAGCGCCTCCCAGGCCGCCGGATCGGCCTTTGCCTGAAGACAGGCGGCAAGCCCGGAGGTTGAGCATTCGCCGGCCTCGATCGACGGGGTGCGCTTGTGGAACCAGCGCATCAGCGGGGCCACGGCATCATCGCCGATGGTGACGCAATGGCTGACCGTCGGCTTCAGGATGTCCCATGCCAGGGTGGAGACCTCGCCGCAGGACAGCCCGGCCATCAATGTTTCCTCGGTGATGTCGATCAGCGTCGGCTCGCCGGCCACAAGGCTGTCGCGCATGCAGGCCGACATGTGGGATTCAACCGCGATCATCCTGCCGAGCGCCGCGCCGCTGGCCTGCCAGAGCGGCGCGCCGACACCGGCCGCCAGACCGCCGACCCCGACGGGAAGCCGGGCGTGCGTCGGCACATCGCCGCCAAGCTGGTCGAGCGCCTCGCGCGCCATCACCGTATAGCCGGCCATGATCATGCGCGGCACGTCGAGATAGCCTGGCCAGGAGGTGTCGGAGACGATCTGCCAGCCATGCGCGGCGGCGTCCTGCTTGCAGGCGGCAAGCGAGGCTTCGTAATTGCCGTTCACCCGGATGACCTCCGCCCCGAAGGCGGCCATGGCCTCTTCGCGGGCCTTGCTGACATGCGCGTGGATGTAGATTTTCGCGGCGCAGCCGGCGCGCGCGGCCCCCCATGACACCGACCGCCCGTGATTGCCGTCGGTGGCGGTGGCCACTGTCAGGTCGGCGGCCGACCCGCCGGCGGCCTCGATGTCGCGGACAAGCTTCGCCACCGCGTAGGCCCCGCCAAGCGCCTTGAAGGATCCCAGCCCGAAGCGCGGCGATTCATCCTTGAACACCACCCGCTTGACGCCAAGCCATTCGGCAATCTCCGGCAGATCATGAAGCGGCGTCGGGGCGTAGCCTGTCCAGCTGCGTATCTCGTCTGCGGCTGCCTGCATCGCCGCGCTGTCAAGCGACTCTGCGGCATCAGGGAAGGGGGACTGGCAATGCGCCGGGTTGGCGTCGCAGCTGAAGCCGCCAGCCGCCGCCGCGATATCGAGATGGCCGGTGAGGTCCGTATTCATGCTCATGATTCAGTATTTCCCTTTCTTCGCCGCGCCGGCATAGAAGATTTTCGACAGCTCGTCATTCGTCATGTCGCGAAAGGCGATGTCGTCCGCCGCCATCACCTCGGTCGTGCGTTTCGCTTCGGTGTGATGGCCGCCGAAATCGGTGCCACGCGCCGTCTGCACCCAGATCCTGCCGATCACCTGGTCAACCGCCGGGCTGATATAGCTCTGGATGGCGAAGCCGACACGCCGCGCGCCGGACCGGTTCGGGCCCGAGCCATGCACCACCCGCGGGTGATGAAGCGACAGCTGCCCCGGCTTCAGCGGCACCGGCGCCGCCTTGGTCTCGTCAACATCGGGTACTGTCTGGCCGCGGGTCAGCATATTGTCCTCGCCATAGGTATCGACATGTTCGACCAGCGGCGCCTTATGCGTGCCCGGCATCATCCGCATGCAGCCATTTTCCTCAGTCACATCGCTGATCGCCAGCCAGGCCGTCACCCAGTCATGCGGCTCCAGCCCGATATAGCGGGCGTCCAGGTGCCAGCAGATGAACCCGTCCGTCTCCGGTTCCTTGATGAACAGGGTGGTGCCGGCGACCAGGATGTCGGGACCGATCACATCCTCCACCGCGTCGAGGATGCGCGGGTCATGCGCGATCCGGTCCAGCACCGGCAGCACGTAATGCGCGTTGTTGCGCCCGGCCGCCTGCAGCTGGTCGCCATGCGCCGCCTCGGCCGCGTCCAGCTCGGCGCGAATCGCCGCCACCTCGTCCGGGCTGAAAATATCGATCGGGGCGACCCAGCCGTCGCGTTCATAGGCGGCCTGCTGCGCCGTGGTCAGTCTTTTCGGCATTATTTCCCACCACTGTCACACGTTCATCTTGTCCGCCAGAGATTAGCCACAGGACAGCGCCGCTTGCAAAGCCTTTGCGACGATCCGGAATTCGACTAGCTTGGGGGCTTCGCGGCCAGCGTTGTCGTCGCGGGACGAGCCAGTGGAGGAGCAGGGCGATGAGCAAACATGGATATGAGAGCGGGCGGCTGAACCTGCCTTTCGTCGGGCTGTGCAGCTTCGGCAAATATCCCTATCAGCCGGACTGGAGCGCCATCGACGCCGATTTCGCCATCCTCGGCGCGCCCTTTGATTTCGGCACGCAGTTCCGCGCCGGCGCGCGCTTCGGCCCGCGCGGCATCAGCGAGGCCTCGACCCTGTTTTCCTTCGGCCATGCCGGCGCCTATGACCAT
>JBMHCH010000095.1:0-3859 GCA_049890015.1 Puniceispirillaceae bacterium (SeqCode) | reverse complement strand
GCCTGAGCCGGTGACCGCCGGGATCGCGGCCAGCGCCTTGTCGAGCGCCGCCGAAAGCCCGTCCAGATCGCCGCCGGCACGACCGATCAGGCTGCGCACCGTCACATTGTCATCGGCCAGCAGCGCTCGCAGAAGATGCATCGCGGTGATCTTCTGGTGGTTCGCGCCGATGGCGTCATTCTGCGCCGCCAGCACGGCGTTGCGGACAAGGGCGGTAAATCTGTCGGTCTGCATGGCTCACACTCCTTCCCGGCCCGGAACCCGGCACCTTGAACCCAGAACCGGCGGGAACCCAGAACCGGCGCGCACATCGCATCACCTTCGATGCAAGGCACCTGCCAGTATGCGGCAATCGGCCGGCACATGCCCCCCGCAGGCACCGTCTTTCGACATTTTTTATGCTGGGGACGTTTTGTATGTGATTTAGTTATGCATAGGGTGTCATGTCTTCAAGTCCCCGTGCCGCGCTTCACATAGCGGAAAAAAGCCATGATCGTGATGCGATCCGGCTTGCCGAGGTGCGGCGCGCGTGGTGAAATCGCCGCCATGTCCGATCCGCGTTCCGAAGGTGCCACGTCTGCCGCGATCCTGCCGGCATCGACGTTCGATTTCATGCGGGTCGAATGGCGCTTTGTGCTGTTCGGCATGGCGATGGCCTTCTGCTCATCACTTGGACAGACCTTCTTCATCTCGCTGTTCTCGGCGGAAATCCGCGGCGAGCTTGGCCTCAGCCACGGGGATTTCGGCACCTACTACGCTGTTGCCACCACGGCCAGCGCGATCTGCCTTCTGTGGCTTGGCAAGCTTGCCGACACCATGCGCGTGGAAAGGCTGGCGCGGCTTGTCATCTGCTGCCTGTGCCTGGCGGCGCTGCTCTTCAGCCAGGTCGGATCGATCGTCGCGCTTGTCGGCGGGCTGTTCCTGCTGCGGCTGTTCGGCCAGGGCATGACGACCCACACCTATACGACGGCGATGGCGCGGCGCTATGTGGCGGCGCGCGGTCGGGCATTGTCGCTGGCGCAGCTTGGCATGAATGTCGCCGAATCGATCGGACCGGCATCGGTCGTGGCGCTGCTGGCAGTCTTTGACTGGCGCGCCCTGTGGATTGGACTGCCGCTGATCCCGCTGATCGGGCTGGTGCCCTTCCTGAAACGTCTGACCGAACGCACCCGCTATCAGGATGGCGGCGGCCTGGAAGGCGTGATGGCGGCGGCCGCGGCGGCCGGTGTCGATGACAGCGCGGATACCGACATTGTCCGCATTGACGGGGTGGATCACTGGCGGCGGCGGGCGGTGATCCGCGATCCGCGCTTCTGGCTTGGCCTTGTCTGGCTGACGATGGTTCCAGGCTTCACTGTCACCGGCATGCTGTTCCACCAGATCTACCTTGCCGAACTTGCCGGGGTGTCGCTTGCCAGCTGGGCGGCGAACTATGTTGTCTATGCCGCCTGCGCCGTTGCCGGAACGCTGGTGGCCGGCCAGCTAGTCGACCGGTTCACCGGACGGCGCGTGGCAGCGCATATGATGTTGCCGATCAGCCTTGCCTGCGCCGCGCTGTGGATGATCGACGGACAGGTCGGGGTGCTGCTGTTCTTTGTCTTCTTCGGGTTCGCCTCCGGCATGCCCTATACCGCTGTCTCCGCGACCATGGCCGAGATGTACGGCACCCGCTATCTTGGCGAGGTGAAAGCCATATTCCTGCCACTTGGCGTGTTTAGTTCAGCATTGTCGCCGATGGCGATGGGCATGCTGATAGACGCCGGACACGGCATGGCCGCCCTGATGGGAATGAACATGATGCTGGCTGTTCTGGCGCAGGCGGCGGGGGCGGTGATGCTGATGCGCCCGCCATCTTTGCGAGGACGCTGATGCAAATCTCTGCACCACAGGCTGGCCCGGCATATGCCGAGATGACGACCGGCATGAACGGCAATATACCGGCCAGGGTGGCGACGGCCCCGCTGATGATGGTCACGCTGGTGATGGCCCTGCTGATTGCAGGAGCGGTCATTGCGAAGGCGCAGGCCGAGGAGCGTTGGGGCGGGACCTGGTTCACATGCGAGTTCGCCCGCAGCCAGACGCCGCCGGATGATGACTGCGCGATGTTCGATGATGAAGGCTTCCGCTTTGCTGATGGCCGCTTCACCTATGTGCGGATCACCGCATCGGATGAAACCGCCTGCCGCGGAGAGAAAGTCGGCCAGTGTTTCCGCCGCGACCGGCCGGCCATCACCATCACGGCGAAGGACCGCGGAAAACTTGACCTCGGTCCCGACAGGATCAGGGTGAAGTATCTGTTCTGCACGCAGACCTTCTATTTCAGGGATTCCGAGCATTACCGCGAGATCTGGCCGGATGAGGACCGTTGTTTCTGGGCGCGGAAACGCCATTTCTATATTGCGCGCTATGAAGGCGACATCACCGAGAGGCCCCAGCCATGACCATGCAGCAGACAACCGGATTGATTGCACGGGACGATAGCCGCCGGGTGATCCTGGTGGGTGGCGCGGAAGCCTGCGACTTTCTGCAGTCCATCCTGACGGCGAATCTCGAGACCATGGCCAGAGGCGCTCTTTGCCCCGGCGCGCTGCTGACGCCGCAGGGGCGGATCCTGGCCGATATGATGATTCTTCGCGACGAGAACGGGTTCCGTCTTGAGTGCGATGCCGCGCGCGCCGACGATCTTTTCACGCGGCTGCGGCGCTACCGGCTTCGCCGGCCGGTCATCCTTGAAAAGATGGACGACCATCAGGTCTGGCTTGGCTGGAACGGGGCACCAGCGCCGGCGGGAGCCGCGTCCGACCCGCGCCATCCGGATCTTGGGTGGCGCTGGATAGGGACAGGTGACCCGACGCCGATCGACGGCGCGGTGACCGCCACTCTTGGTGACTGGCATGCGCTGCGCATCGCCGCCGGCGTGCCGCAGGGACCGCTGGACCTGCAGCCTGAACGCGCGCTGATGCTGGAGGCCGGGCTTGACAGGCTCGGGGCGGTCGATTTCGAAAAAGGCTGCTATGTCGGCCAGGAGGTGACCGCGCGGACGCATTATCGCGGTCTGGTGAAGCGGCGGATCATTCCCCTCGCCGTTGACGGCGCAAACCCGGCGCCGGACAGCAGCATCAAGGAGGCGGACAAGGTCATCGGCAGGGTTCTGAGCCAGGTGGCCACCGCTGACGGCGCGCTGTGCCTGGCGGCGATGAAACTGTCCGACATCCACCGGCTGATGGAGGATGCGTCCTTGCTGACCGCGGACGGGCATCGCGCAAGGCTGGCGATCCCGGACTGGATGCTGCCGCTTCCCGCGCCTTCAAAGACCGATAGGGGCCAGGGTGACGGTAGCTAGGGTTTGTCGCCGAACAGCGCCGCCGCCGCCGCGCTGACTGAGTCCTTTCCGGCAATAACCGCTTCGACCCTGGCGATCTCGGCCTTCATCGCGGCGATATAGGCCTGGAGGTCCTCAAGGTTCCACCGCTCCATCTCGGGGCCGGCGCCGGGCGGCTTCAGCGCCTCGAAGTCATCTTCCATCATGCACCTCCGTTTCGGATCGGACAGCGCACAGTATCGGTGATTCAGCGCGCCTCTGCAAAGCCCTTTGCAAATCAGCAGGTTGCAAATGCGGCCCTTGAAAATCTGGCCTTTGCAAATCCAGCTGTTCGCGGCTATATAGGGACATCCCCGCTATTCAACGCGAGAATGCGCAGGCCGGTCCCGCCGGTCTTGCAGCAGAAAGCAGGTTATGATGACACAATTGCTGATGCCAAAGGCGACCGCGGTCTGGCTGATCGACAACACCGCCCTGTCCTTTGACCAGATTGCCGATTTTTGCAGCCTTCACCCGCTGGAGGTGCAGTCGATTGCC
>JBMHCH010000094.1:0-7654 GCA_049890015.1 Puniceispirillaceae bacterium (SeqCode) | reverse complement strand
CTGACTGATGTACAAACTGATGTACATATCGTGCCTGTTGACTGTGACCTCACAGTCCATAACCTATTGAAATTGCCTACACCGGATGTGGCATTGGTGCTTTAGCGAGGAACTTCGTCTCTCCACCAGCACCATTCTCCCCGTCACATCATGTGTTGACCAACCGAAGCGCTAGCAGATTGCGAGCTGCCAGGTGACTGGTGTTGGCTGCGTCACGCCCAGCTTCCGTCTCTTGATGCATGGCAGGTCAGGAGACGCGAACCGCCCATCACAGATGATCGGCCAGACAGGCGGGTCGCCGTCCGGAAAGGTCGGCGACGACCATGGAGAGGGGTAGTCGATTTTACAAACCGGGGAATGGATGACACGATTGTCGCCTGAACAAAACCGGGGGTTCGTGATGAAGTTTCTAGGTCTGGCAATCTGTTTGGGGACTGTAGTCGGCGCTGCGGCGACAGTTGGCATCCATCTGTATTTTGACATTCTCAGTTTCCTGTTCGTCCTTGGCGGGGCGGTCGGTTTCCTGGTCATGAAGAACAGGCCAGAAAGCCATCTCCTGAACTTTGGCCAGGGCGCTGTCTATTTCGGGTGGCTCGGCGCAGTCGTGGGCTTGATTGCCATTGCCGGCACGCCGTCTTTCGTGTGGGGTGATGTCGAAAAGATGGGCCCGGCTTTGGCTGTCACCATGCTGTCTGTTCTGTATGGCTATTCACTGAAGCTGGTAACCATCGCGCTGGCCAGGGACTGAGGCCTGCCCATGATGAACTGACAAAACCATGTCACTCGTCCCGTTGATGAATGCCGCGATGCCCGTACCGCTTCATGCGATCGCCGCCATTCTGGCCGCGGCCATTGGCGCGGTGCAGCTATGGCTTACGAAGGGAACGTCGCGCCATCGGACACTGGGATATGTGTGGGCTGGCCTGATAGTGTTCGTCGCCTTCACCGGATTTTTCATTTTTGAGACGGGCGTTGCTGCCCCCTTCAATTATCTTTCGAGGCCGCTGTCAGTTCTGGTGCTTGTGACGTTGTGGTGGGGCATCCGCCTGGCGCGCGCTGGCAAGATCAAGCAACATCGTCGGACGATGGTTCATCTGTACTGGCTCACGATGCTGATCGGTCTGCTGACATTCAGTCCGGGACGGATCGTGCATCAGATGCTTGCAAGCGCGTGAGGGCGCACAGACGACATCGTTGCCCATGGATTCAGACACCCCCTCAGAAGACCGTCTGAGAGCCGTCGGTTGCCCGTCAGAGATGATTGACCAGAATGGGCGTATGGTCCTCAAGAACGGTCGGTGACGGCTTTGGAAATGGGCATGATAAATGCGCATGCCACAAATTATGATGACGAAACCAAAAGCACATCAGGAGGAGATGATGAAGAAAATCGACCGAGCATTGATGATAGCACTTGTGATGGGTATCTGGGCGTTGGTGCTGCAGCCGGAGGCACCGACCGCGCATAGCGGCCAATATTGCGATATCGACAGCGCAAACGGGTATGGCGAAATTGAGGATCTCGTGGAGGGAGGTTCGGTTTACGTCTACCAAATAACAGGCACCGTTTACTGCTATTAGCGCCTGCACATCAAATAACGTAAATACAATGTGTTATTGAATGATGAGCAGGTTTCTTCACTGGCAGGGCTTCCCGGCGGACGGCATGTCTCTGTGTCGCCTGATGACCTGGACAGCTTCACATTGCGGACGGCAGACCTTACCTAACATCAAAGCGGTCGACCATATTCCACACGCCAGAGGACAGTTCACATTCCGGTTTCAGTCAAAACGTCTGCCGCGTCCGCGCAAAGCGAAGGTCGGGCTGCCATGCGAACGATCAGACGTGTATCGCCATTCCTGTGGCCTGTCGGGAATCCTGATCTTCGCGCCCGGGTGGTGCTTGCCCTTCTCGCGCTGATCGCAACCAAGCTTGTCGCGATACTGGCGCCGATCCTGCAGGCCTGGGCGGTTGATGACCTGGCAGACAGCGGCGTGCCGGATTTCGCGCTTGGCGCGATTGGCCTGACGGTTGCCTACGGCATCGCCCGCATCGCGACGAACGGCTTTCAGCAGATCCGCGACGCGCTGTTCGCGAAAGTCGCGCATCGCGCCCTTCGCCGGCTGGCGCTGGAAACCTTCGAACATATTCACCGGCTGTCCCTGCGCTACCACATCACCCGCAAGACAGGCGGTCTCAGCCGGATTATCGAGCGCGGCGTCAAGGGCGTTGAATTCCTGCTGCGCTATCTGGTGTTTTCGACCGGGCCTCTGGTGCTCGAACTGATCCTGATCGCGGCGGCGATTTTCTGGAAACTCCAGGACTGGCGCTATGTCGGCATCATCCTTGCCACCATCGCGGTCTATGTCTGGTTCACCTTCGCCGTCACGGAATGGCGCGTCAAACTGCGGCGAAAGATGAACGAGCAGGATACCGACGCGAACCAGAAAGCCATCGACAGCCTGCTGAATTTCGAAACGGTGAAATATTTCGGCGCCGCCGACCGCGAAGCCGCGCGGTATGACCAGGCCATGGCCGGGTATGAGGCCGCCGCGCTGAAAACAAGCTATTCGCTGGCCTTTCTGAATTTCGGCCAGGCGGTTCTGATCACGACCGGTCTTGTCGCGGTCATGCTTCTTGCCGCGCTTGGCGTTCAGGCAGGCGAACTGACCGTCGGCGATTTCGTGCTGGTGAACGCCTATATGATCCAGATCACCATGCCGCTGAATTTCCTCGGAACGGTCTATCGCGAAATCAGACAGGCGCTTGTCGATATGCGGCAGATGTTCGACCTGCTGGATGAACCGCCTGACGTGCGGGACAGGACAGACGCATCCGCTCTCAAGGTCACGGACGGACATGTGAGGTTTGAGCGGGTCAGCTTCTCATATGATCCGGAGCGGCAGATCCTCAAGGATGTCGGTATCGATATTCCCGCCGGACAGACCATTGCCATCGTCGGACCGTCGGGGTCGGGAAAATCAACCATCGGCCGTCTGCTGTTCCGCTTCTATGACGTCACCGGCGGGGCAGTGTCCATTGATGGCCAGGATGTGCGCGATGTCACCCAGACCAGCCTTCACCGCGCCATCGGCGTGGTGCCGCAGGACACCGTGCTGTTCAATGACACGATCTATTACAACATTGCATACGGGCGGGAGGGCGCGACGCGTGACGAGGTCATCAAGGCCGCCATGGACGCGCAGATCCATGATTTCATCATGTCGCTGCCGGACGCCTATGACACCCGCGTCGGCGAGCGCGGCCTGAAGCTGTCCGGCGGCGAAAAGCAACGTGTCGGCATCGCGCGCACGCTGTTGAAAGACCCGCCGATCCTGCTTCTGGATGAAGCCACCAGCGCCCTCGACAGCGAGACCGAGCACGAAATTCAGGAAGCCCTGGAGCGTGCCGGACAAGGCAGGACCGTGATCACCATTGCCCACCGCCTGTCCACGGTCGCAAACGCCGACCGGATCATCGTGCTGGAGAAAGGCGTCGTGGTGGAAACCGGCACCCATTCCGAGTTGCTGGAGAAGAACGGGCGCTATCTGGACCTCTGGACGCTGCAGCGCTCGGAGCAGGCCGCCTGACCTGAAGGGCATCACAACGGCGCCGGGATCCTTTTGTCCATCCCGCCGGCCTATGCGCCGACAGCATGGTCCATTTTGCCCCGAGCGCCGCGCCGATACAGTTTCAGGTCACTGGTATCGCTTTCCCTTTTCGTCATCGACACCCTTGAACAGCATCCGGCGCTTCACGCGCATGTCTTCGTAGCAATATTCGAACTCGTCATCGGTGAGGTCGCCCGACGGCGGCCGCGCCTCGGTGAAATAGCTGTGCCTGTCCACGCCATTGGCCAGAACAACGACAGGCCGTTCTCCGGAAGACTGCTTCATCGACGTCTTGATGTATCTGATGGCGACAGCGATGCGCGGAACATCGCTTTCATTCGGCCCGGAGCCGTGAAACAGATGCCCGTGATGCAGAGAGGCCTCGCCCGGCGCAAGCTCGACATTCACCGCCTCGTCCTCATTCACCTCAACAGCGATCTCCTGGCCCCTGCTGAGCATGTTGTCTTCGGCGAAGGTATCATTGTGCGGCAGGATGCGATGCTTTTGCGATCCGGGAATGAACTTCATACAACCATTGGCCCGCGACACAGGTGACAGAGCAACCCAGCAGGTGGTCTCTTCCGAATTGTCCAGATCCCAATAGGTCAGATCCTGGTGCCAGGAGACGATCTTTCGCGAATGCGGCTCCTTGATGAAGAGGCTGACGCCCCAGGCCAGCAGATCCTCGCCAAGGATGCGTGACACCGCCTCGACGACACGCCTGTTCTTCGTCAGCTCATAGACCGGCGGCAGCAGAAGATGCGGATACTGGGTGATCGCATTCAGTTTCCTGTCATCCCCCTCACAGGCCTGCCTTGCGGATGCAATGGCGTCGAGAATCGCGCCGACCTCGTCCCTGTCCAGCACATCCACAGGGAAATGGTAACCATCTCGTTCATATGACTCCGTGAAACCAGCATCACTCATGGCAAATCCTCGCAAAGGGCCCGCAGCGCAGATGACCCGGCGCATGCCACATGATGCAACGCGGTCACCGGCGTTGGCAATAAGGTGATTGACTTGGGCAGACCATCACAGATCGCCGGCCATGTCAGCGTGCGCGATCAGGACGAAGGGTCGATTCCACAGTCATCGCACTGCCCGTGGATTTCAATGATCGACCGGTCAGGCATGAAGCCGTTCCGCTTCGACATCATCTCGAGATTCTGAACAAGCTGCTCGTCAAAATGCTCGGTGACACTGCCGCAGTCGTCGCAGATGGCGAAGACAGGCGATGATGCGTGGTGATCATCACAGCAGACAGTCCAGGCATTCAGACTTTCCAGCCTGTGAACCAGCCCCATCTCGACCAGCTGTTCCAGCGCTCTATAGACCTGGAGCGGTGCCTTGAAGCCGTCGTGACGCAGCTCCTCCAGAAGCGCATAGGCCCCCTGATGATGTCCGGCTCTGGCCAGCGCCTCGAGAACGAGGGATTGGTTCCGTGTAAGCTTCCGGCCTGACGCTTTGGTATTTGTCATCGGTCCTGCTCCTCCGCAAAAACGTCCCCGGCCTCGGTCCGAGAAACATCAGACCTCCGTGCCTTGAGGAACCCCGGCAAGGGAATAACCGAAAGGCAAAAGCCAAGAAGTGCCGCCACAACGATGCTTGGTCCTGCCGGTGTGTCCCATTCAAGCGATCCTGCAAGTCCGAGCCAGACGGCGCAGCCGCCGACAACCGCGGCGATGACCGCCATCTGCTCCGGCGAGGCTGAAAAGCGCCGCGCCGTCGCTGCCGGAATGATCAGAAGGGCGGTAATCAGAAGCACGCCCACAAGCTTCATCGAGACAGCAATCACCCCTGCGACAAGGACCATGAAGACGATGTTGGTCTCAGTCGGCCTTGCGCCCTCCGCGGTGGCGAGGTCGCGATTGACAGTCGCCGCGAACAGAGGGCGCCAGATAAAGGCCAGCACGGCCAGGACGGCAGCGCCGCCGGCCCAGATGACCGCCAGATCGGCTCGCGTGACGGCCAGAATGTCCCCGAACAGGAACCCCATCAGATCGACCCTTACCCAGGTCATGAATGCCAGAACCACCAGACCGACAGCAAGCGTGGCATGCGCAAGCAGTCCAAGAAGGGCGTCCGAAGAGAGCGTCGCCCGCCGCTGCAGCCACAACAGCAGCAATGATACCGTGACAGATATGACAAATACCGAGAGGGTGATGTTCAATTCCAGCAGCAGGGCCATTGCGACCCCGAGCAGCGCCGAATGCGACAGGGTGTCGCCGAAATAGGCAAGCCGCCTCCAGATCACGAAGCACCCGATCGGACCGGCCACCAAAGCGACGCCGATTCCGCCAATGACGGCTCTCACGAAGAAGTCATCAAGCATCGATCCGCGCCTTTGATGACGAGGCCGAGTTGCTGTCGGCGGGAGCGGGGGACTGTTCCGCCGGGTCGTTCACCTGCCTGACCTGCCCATCCGGCAGATGCTCATGGTCATGGTGATGTTCGTACAAGGCGAGGCCGGGCGCCGACAGATCGCCGAACAGGGATTTGAATTCGCTTGTCGACGCGACAGTGGCCGGCGTCCCGGAACAGCAGATGTGGCCGTTCAGGCAAATCACCCGGTCCGTCTTCGACATGACAACGTGAAGATCATGGGAAATCAGCAACACGCCGCACTGAAGCTTGTCCCGTATTTCCTCGATCAGTCTGTAGAGCGCGATTTCTCCATTGTAGTCGACGCCCTGCACCGGTTCATCAAGAACAAGGAATTCCGGAGACCGCAGGATGGCGCGGGCAAGAAGAACGCGCTGAAACTCGCCGCCCGACAACTTGCTCATCTGGGCTCTGGCAAGATGCAGGGTTCTGGTGGCGGACAGGGCGGATTCAATCTGCGCGCCGGTGGCCCTGTTGGTAAGCTGCAGGAACCGGCTGACTGTCAGCGGCAGCGTCCAGTTGACCTCGAGCTTTTGCGGCACATAGCTGGCGCGAAGGCCTGCCTTCTGTTCCGCCCGCCCCTCATCTGCGGCCAGGATGCCCAATGCCATCTTGGCGGTTGTTGACTTGCCGGAACCGTTCGGCCCGATCAGCGTCACGATCTCGCCAGCCTCGACTGTCATCGAAATGCCGCGGACCAGCCATCGGTTTGATCGGTATATGCCGGCATTGTCCAGGGATACAAGCATGTCTTCGGTTCCGGTTACGAGTCTCTGATATGGGTTGTACCAAAATTTTCCGACAAGTGTTTTTTTGTTGCCTCACACTTTTCAATCTTTATGTTATAGTATAACAAAGCAGCATAACACCAGAATCGTACTGTCCATAAACGTCCTGCCCATATACGTCCTGCAAGGAGACCCTAAATGCGACGCGTCGGAACCGCCCTTCTCGCCACCACAATCCTGGCGGCAAGCGCCACGCTTGCCAAAGCCGACGTCAAGGTCGTCACATCCATCAAGCCCATCCACTCTCTTGTATCGGCGGTGATGTCGGGGGTTGGCGCGCCAAGCCTGCTGGTCGAGGGCTCCGGCTCTCCGCACACCTATTCTCTCAAGCCGTCACAGGCTCGCCAGCTTCAGGAGGCCGATCTGGTGTTCTGGATGAGCCACGACCTTGAAGCCTTCCTAGAGAATTCGATAGAAGGGATCGCCGCCAACGCGACGTCAGTGCCGCTTATGGACGCCCATGGGTTAATCAAGCTCGATTTCCGAGAGGGAGGTGCGTTTGATGCTCACGCCCATGATGAACGTGACGACCACGATGATCACAAAGATCATGATGACCATGGGCACGATGATCATGACGATCATAAAAAGGACGACCATGACGATCATAAAAAGGACGACCATGACGACCATGGGCATGATGATCATGACGAGCACAAGCATGATGATCACGGGCATGATGATCACGGGCATGACGGGCATGACGACCATGACGAGCATGGGCATGAGGGGTCGGATCCGCATGTCTGGCTTGATCCGGTGAACGCAAAGGCGCTGGTCCATGAAATCGAGGAAGCCCTTGTGGAGGCGGATCCGGCGCATGCGGCGAGCTACGAGAAGAACGCCGAGGCGGTGATGGCCAAGCTTGACAG
>JBMHCH010000093.1:0-2788 GCA_049890015.1 Puniceispirillaceae bacterium (SeqCode) | reverse complement strand
GCCGCCGAGGATGTCGCCGCCGGCGAGACGCTGGAGCGCTGCGCCTATATCGTGATCGATGATGACGACCTTCAGGAGGTCAACCGCCTGAACGACTATCTGTTCACCAGCCCGGACGACCCCAACGACTATCTCGTCGTGATGGGATGCGGCATGCTCTACAACCATGGCGTCCCGGCGAATGCGAAATGGGAGGTCGACGAGACCGACAACCGCTTCCTGCGGTTCTATGCCGACCGCGACATCAAGGCCGGCGAGGAGCTGTTTCACGATTACGGCGAGGAATATTGGACGACCCGCGCCAAGGACTAGCCGTTGCCGGTGAGCAGCTGTATCACCTGCCAGGCCGTGCCAAGCGCGAGATAGGCGAAGGCAAGCGCGCAGACACGGTATGTCCAGACACGCCAGAGGCGTCCCCGCCCGCCAAACAGCCTGCTGACAAGCCCGGCGCAGACAAAGCACCAGACAAGTGACGAGGCCATGAAGCCGCAGAAGAAGAGGATATAGTCGATGCGGCCGGGATCGCTGATCCCGAGCGCGCCAAACGCACTGCCGAGCGCCGCCCAATAGGCGACATTCTGCGGGTTCGACAGGGACAGCACCACGCCCGAGCGCATGGCGTCGGCGGACGCGCTCTGGCTTGCCGTCGCATCGCCTTCGGATGTGGCGCGCCAGCTGTCCCAGGCCAGCCAGGCCAGATAGCAGGACCCCGCAATGCCAACAGGAATTTTCAGCATCTCCGCCTGCAGCAGCAGCCCGATCCCGGCAAGGCCGAGGATCGCCCAGACAGCGTCGCCGACAAGTGATCCGAACTGCACCGACAGCGCCACGCGATAGCCGCCGGACATGCCGCGGCGGACGGTCTCGGCGAAAACGGCGCCTGGCGCGGCGTTGAAAATGAAGCCAAGCAGGAAGGCCATGCCGATGAGTTCAAGGAAGGGAATCATGCCGATCAGCGGGGGTGTGTGGTGCGGGGTCTGGCGCGGGCTACGCCGCTTTCTGGAAAAAACACCATAGCCTGTCACGTCTTCCGCTTGCAATTCGGGAGGTGCCGCCTATCCTCACCTCGCCGGAAATCATCTGCGTTCCGCCCCCGAAATGAAGGAAACCCCGACGATGTCATCATCATCCGATCAGCGCGCCACGAAGATCGTCGCAACCATCGGCACGGCAAGCGGGTCGCCCGAAAGGCTGCTCGAGCTGACAAATGCCGGGGTGAATGTCTTTCGTCTGAATTTCTCACATGGCACGCAGCAGGAACAGGCCGCGCGGATCAGCGCCATTCGCGCCCTTGAGGATGTCACGGGCCGGCCGACCTGCATTCTGGCCGATCTTCAGGGACCCAAGCACCGGATCGGGAAAATGGCCGATGGCGTGGTGCTTGCGCAGGGCGATGTTTTCACATTCGACCAGTCTGACGAAACCGGCGACGGCACGCGTGCCTGCCTGCCGCATCCGGAGATTTTTTCGGCGTTGACGCCTGGCGCGCGACTGCTGATCGACGATGGCAAGCTCGTTCTAAGAGTGACGAAGATTGCGACCAGCAGTTTCGAGACCATGGTCGAGGTTGGCGGCCCGCTGAGCAGCCGCAAGGGCGTCAATCTTCCCGACATGGTCATTGACAGCCCGCCGCTGACCGAAAAGGACAAATCCGATCTCGCCTTCGCGCTTGATGCCGGGGTCGACTGGGTGGCGCTGTCCTTTGTGCAGCGGGCGAGTGATATTCTTGATGCCAGGGCGATGATCGACGGCCGGGCGGCGCTGATGGCGAAGATCGAAAAACCGTCGGCACTGGCGGAGCTGTCGGACATCATCGCGGCGGCGGATGGCATCATGGTGGCGCGCGGCGATCTTGGCGTCGAGCTGCCGCCCGAAGCCGTGCCGGGATGGCAGAAGAACATCATCAGCGAATGCCGGATGGTCGGCAAGCCGGTCGTTGTGGCGACACAGATGCTGGAATCGATGATCGTGAGCCCGACCCCGACAAGAGCCGAGGCGTCCGACGTTGCCGGTGCCGTGTTTGATGGCGCCGATGCGGTGATGCTTTCGGCCGAAACGGCCGTCGGAAGCTATCCTGTCGAGACGGTGCGGATCATGGCGCGTATCGTCAGCGCGGCGGAAGCGCATATCGCATCGCATCCGGAAACGGCGCCGCCAAAGCTGCCGACCGAGCCAAGCCTTTATCACGCTGTCGCGCTGGCAACGGTGTCACTTGCCGAGACAGTCGGTGCCGAGGTGATTGTCGCTTTCTCGACCTCTGGAAACACCGCTGTCCGGATCGCCCGCGAACGTCCTCGGATATCCTTCATCGTCCTGTCTCCCTTCCTGGAGGTGCGCCGCCGCCTTGCCATATTGTGGGGCACGCAGACGGCCGCCAGCACGATCACCGAGGATTTCGAAGCGGCGATTGCCGAGGGTGTGGAGGAAGTCAAGTCACGCGGCATCGCGCCCGAAGGCGCGCATGCGGTGATTGTCGCCGGCATGCCGTTCGGCATTGCCGGAACAACGAACTCGCTTCGGGTGACAACGCTCTAGCCTCTACACAAATCCGTGCGGCGGCAGTTTGCGATTGCCTTTCGCCGGCGAAGCCTGTTCAACTCTCGGCGACGAAAATCATCTGGGGGAAAATCTGATGGTCAGT
The DNA here is from genome assembly GCA_049890015.1 of Puniceispirillaceae bacterium (SeqCode). Lineage (GTDB taxonomy): Bacteria > Pseudomonadota > Alphaproteobacteria > Puniceispirillales > Puniceispirillaceae > UBA8309. Next base: position 147 of record JBMHCH010000093.1, on the reverse strand, counting down.
GTCGGATTCATCGGTCTTGGGAATGTCGGCGGCAAGCTCGCCGGCAGTCTGATTCGCAATGGCGTTGACCTGACGGTGCGCGACCATGATAGCGACGTCGCGCAGCCCTTCAAAGATGAAGGCCCCACCAGGGGCGACAGCCCGAAC
>JBMHCH010000092.1:0-19241 GCA_049890015.1 Puniceispirillaceae bacterium (SeqCode) | reverse complement strand
GATGGCGCCTTCCTGATGGACAGGTTCGGGCCCGGCTTCACGCTTCTCCTCTTCGGCGAAGGCTCGGCATCGAAAGGGCTGGAGGCCAGCAAGAAGCTCCTTTCGGATGAGCGGATCGCCGTGATCACCCTGCCACCCGGCGGCGGCGCGGCCCGTGTCTATGGCGCTGGCGACGGCGATGCTGTTCTGGTTCGCCCGGACCGATTCATTGCGGCGCGCTGGCACAATGCCCACCCGGCGGAGATCATCGCGGCGGTCGACATCATCTGCAGGGGCGGCACACCCCAGGGCAAGAGGAGCGCGGCATGACCGGCAATATGAATGACACGGGTGGCAAGACGATGGAGGATGTCTATGCCGCGCTTGCCGAGGGGATCGACCGGCATGGGCCGGAGGCAAGCGAGATGTTCCTGGCGAAGGTGGCGCTGCTGCTTGCTGAAGACAGCGGCGATGCGGACCGGGCCCTGAAGCTGATCAACGACGCAGAGCGCAATATGACAGGCATGCGCGCGCCATGATGCCTGACCGGCGCGTCACGCCGGCATGGGAGCCGATCAGTCCTCGGCCCGCCATTGCAGCCGCACAACCCCGCGGTCGGCATTGCTGATGTTCGGATTGTCCTCATCCTCGGGGATGCCGTTCAGGATTTTCTGGCAATCGATGAAGGCCTTTTCATCGCGGTAGGCCCAGTAACTGCCGATCCGGAACTTGCCCTGCTTGTTCCACACCTGGGTGACAGTGAAGGAAAGCAGTCCTGCCGCGCGCATCTGGTCGCCAAGGGCGGCGACATTCTTCTCGATTTCGACAATGAACATTTCCATATGCGCTTTCGACTGGAAGTCATTCTGGTTGTAGCTCATCAGCTTCGGGGTCATTCCCTACACTCCTCTTTTTCACCTATGGCGCTTTAGCCTTATCGCCATTCCTGGACTTCGTCGTTCCTGCCGAAGCCTAGCACATGGCCGCGTTGGCAGGCACGCCATGCTCTAGGACATGGCCGCATGCAGCACATCGATGAAGGCGCGCACCTTCAGCGGAAGATAGCGCCTGTCGGGATAGATGGCGTAGATGCCCCGCTCCGGCACGGTAACCGTATCGGGAAAGAGGCGGACAATGCCGCCCCTCTCCAGCTCGTCACGGCAGCTAAAATCGGGAAGCACGGCGACGCCGATCCCACTGCGGCAGGCCTCGAGCATCATGCCGGCGCTGTTCGCATAGAAAGCTGGCTGCAGCGGCAGGGTGCGTTCCTGCCCGTGCCGGTCACGACAGCTCCAGGCCGGCGGACCATCGCTGTTGGAATAGATGATCGCGGGAAGACGCGACACCTGATCCAGCGCCGAGATGCCGCCATGACGCGTCACGAAGTCCGGGCTGGCGCACAGATAGAGCGGGCAGTCCCCGACCCGCCGCGCGATCAGTCCGGAATCGTCAAGAACCCCGATGCGCACAACAAGATCGAATTTCTCCTCGATCAGGTGCACCCTCCGGTCCTCGAAATCGACATCGACCACAACATCGGGATAGGCGACCGCGTAATCGGCAATGGCCCTGCGAAGGAACAGCTCGCCGAATGACATCGGCACGTTCAGCCGCAATCGTCCGGTGGGGCGTTCCTGCTCGGAGCTCAGCTCGGCAAGCAGAAGATCCAGCTGTTCCGATGTCTCGCCGAGAAGCTTGTCGAGGCGCAGCGCCGCCTCGGTCGGCTGCACCATCCGCGTTGTCCTGTTGAACAGGCGGAAACCAAGCCGTTCTTCCAGAAGCTTGATCTGCTTGCTGACAGCGGCCGCGGACACACCGACGCTTGCCGCTGCCGCCTTGAAACTTCCCAACCGGACCACTTCGCGAAAGGTGATGGCAGCCGCATCCTGGATCATTATTAACCTCAGATTGATTTTAAAAACACTTAATCGAGATTTATAAATCAATATTTGTTCATATCTTGGAGGCAGTCAATCACCCGACCTGTTCGCCAACCATGACCCTGTGGTTCGCAGCAGGTCTGCGCAGGAGCGAAAAGATGCTGAAACACTACCCGTTTGACAGTCTTGGCGGTGCTGATCACGGCTGGCTCAACGCCAAGCACCATTTCAGCTTTGCCAGCTATCACGATCCGAAGAAGATGAGTTTTGGCGAATTGCTGGTGATCAATGATGACCGCATTGCGCCGCATACCGGATTCGACACCCACCCACATCGCGACATGGAAATCATCACCTATGTCCGACGCGGGGCGATCACCCACAAGGACAGCCGCGGCAACAAAGGGCGTACCACTGCCGGCAATGTCCAGGTGATGAGCGCCGGCACCGGCATCATGCATTCCGAATACAATCACGAGGATGAGGAAACCAACATTTTCCAGATCTGGATCATGCCGCGATCCAAAGGCATCGAGCCAGCCTGGGACACAGCCGAGTTCCCGCGCGAGAGGGCCGGCGACACACTGCCTCTGCTCGTCTCCGGCGACGGGACCACGCCGCTTCAGATCAACCAGGACGCTCGGATTTTCGCCGGCACGCTTGCCAAGGGCGACAGGCTGACACATGCCATCACCGGCCAGGCCTATCTTCTGGTCTCGGAAGGCGTGGTGACAGTGAACGGCACGGCTGCCGCCAAGGGCGACGGCATCGCTTTGTCGGGTGAGCGCCACGCCACCCTCGCCGCCGACAGCGACGCCGAAATCCTGATCATCGAAGTGCCGGGAAAGCGGAACGCCCGGTAAGACCGACCGGGTCCGTGCGAACCAGAAGAAGGAATACAGCCATGACAATTCAGACCACGACAGGCCAGAAAATGACAGGCCATCACATGACAGGCCAGACCATGATCGAACAGCAGGTGATCGCCAAGCTGTTCACCGACGCCCGCACCCACAAGGCGTTTCTGGACAGGCCGGTCGATGAAGACACGCTTCGCCGCCTCTATGACATTGCGAAATTCGCCCCGTCGGCCTCCAACCTCTGCCCGATGCGCATCGTCTTTGCTACCTCTGACGCGGCCCGCCAAAAAGTCATCGACGCGGCAGCGCCCGGCAACAGGCCGAAGATCGGGTCCGCGCCTGTGGTGGCCATCATCGCGCATGACAGCAAGTTTCATCAGCATATCGGCGCCCTTGCGCCGCATATGGATGCCGAGGCCTACGCCGCGCAGGACGTGGCCAGGCTGGAACAGGTCGCCATCGAGAACAGCTGGCTTCAGGCCGGGGTTCTGATCACCGCAGCGCGAGCCCTCGGGCTTGATTGCGGACCGATGAGCGGGTTTGACAAGGCCGCCATCAATGACAGCTTCTTCAGCGGATCAGACTGGCGCGCCGATTTCCTGATGAATATCGGCTATGGCGACAGGGACTGGCTTCATCCGCGTGGTCACCGCCTCGGGTTTGACGAGGCCTGCCGGATCGTCTGATCCAAAATGGAAAATTGGCGGAGGGGAAGGGATTCGAACCCCCGAAAGGAATTTCTTCCTTTAACGATTTAGCAAACCGCCGCCTTCAGCCACTCGGCCACCCCTCCGCCGGGGCCGGACCACATCCGGTGCTGACGCACCCTATGGCCCAGAGAAGATACACGGCGTATGCAGGGCGAATTCCTAGCTTTGAATACGCGGCCTGTCAAACCGAAATGACACCGAAATGACAAGGGATGGCGCTTTGGCCACAGGGACCAATCCGCTGGCGGCGTCAGCAGGCTGTTCGCCAGGTCAGACGTGGCCTAGCCGTCGAGCCTGGCGCGAAGAAGCTGGTTGACCATGCCGGGGTTGGCCTGGCCCTTGGACGCCTTCATCACCTGGCCGACAAAGAACCCGAAGAGCTTGTCCTTGCCGCCGCGATATTCGGCGACCTTGTCGTCATTCGCAGCGATCACCTCATCGATCATCGCCTCGATCGCGCCGCTGTCGGACACCTGTTTCAGGCCCTTTTCCTCGACGATGGCGGCAGCCTCCTTGCCGCTTTCGAACATGTCGGCGAACACGTCCTTGGCGATCTTGCCGGAAATGGTGCCATCCTCGATCAGCCCGACCAGCCCGCCAAGAGCCTCCGGCGACACCTTGCATTCAGCCAGACTCTCGCCAGACTTGTTCAGCGCGCCGAACAGCTCCACCGTCATCCAGTTGGCGACAAGCTTGCGGTCGCGCCCGGCGCTTGCCGCCTCGTAATAGGCGGCGGTGTCGCGCTCTTCGATGATCACCGAGGCGTCATAGGCCGACAGGCCATATTCCCCGGTCAGCCGGTCCTTGATAGTGTCGGGAAGCTCCGGCAGTCCGGCGCTCAGCTCATCCACCTCGTCCTGCCCGATGACAAGCGGCAGCAGGTCCGGATCCGGAAAATAGCGGTAGTCATGCGCGTCTTCCTTGGAGCGCATCGCCCGCGTGGTGCCGGTGCCGGTATCAAACAGGCGCGTTTCCTGGTCTATCTCGCCGCCATCCTCGATGATCTCGATCTGGCGCGCGACCTCATAGTCGATCGCCTGCTGGATGAAGCGCATCGAGTTCAGATTCTTGGTCTCGGTGCGGGTGCCGAACGCCGCGCCCGGGCGGCGCACCGACACATTCACATCGGCCCGCAGCGAGCCTTCTTCCATATTGCCGTCGCAAGTGCCGAGATAGCGCAAGATCGACCGCAGCTTGCGGACATAGGCCGCGGCCTCGGCGGCAGACCGCATATCGGGCTTGGACACTATCTCCATCAGCGCGACACCGGTCCGGTTCAGGTCGATATAGCTTTTCGACGGATGCTGGTCATGCATCGACTTGCCGGCATCCTGCTCAAGATGAAGCCGTTCGATCCCGATATCGCGCGTGGTGCCGTCCGGCATGTCCAGACGCAGCGTCCCCTCGCCGACGATCGGCTGCTTGTACTGGCTGATCTGATACCCCTGCGGCAGGTCGGCATAGAAATAGTTCTTCCGGTCAAACACGCTGAACAGATTGATCTCGGCATTCAGCCCCAGACCGGTCCGGATCGCCTGGCGAACGCATTCCTGATTGATCACGGGCAGCATGCCTGGCATCGCCGCGTCGACAAGGCTGACATTGGCGTTCGGGTCCGCACCGAATGCTGTCGGCGCGCCGGAAAACAGTTTCGCGCTGCTGGCGACCTGGGCGTGAACCTCAAGCCCGATGACAACTTCCCATTCGCCGGTGCGGCCTTCGACAAGATCGCTCATCATGCGCCTCCTGCGCGGCGCGAAGGCACCGCGTCGAACCCGGCCGCGTCCTCGATCACGCGGCCAATGCTGTACAGTGTCGCCTCATCGAACGGCCGGCCAAGAAGCTGCAGACCAAGCGGCAGCCCGTCGGCATTCAGGCCGGCAGGCAGGGCCATGCCGGGAAGCCCTGCGAGATTCGCCGGAACGGTAAACACGTCATTGAGGAAATTGGTCACCGGATCCTCGACCTTGCGTCCCACCGGAAAGGCCGCTGTCGGCGTCGCCGGTGTCAGGATGGCGTCGACCGTCTGGAAGGCGCTGTCGAAATCCTGCTTGATCAGGAGGCGCACCTTCTGCGCCTTCAGGTAGTAGGCGTCGTAATAGCCGGCTGACAGCACATAGGTGCCGATCATGATGCGGCGCTGCACCTCGTCTCCAAATCCGGCGGCGCGGGTCTCGCCATACATGTCGTCAAGCGAATCCGCCTCGACACGAAGCCCGTAGCGCACACCGTCATAGCGGGCCAGATTCGAAGACGCCTCGGCCGGCGCGATGATGTAATAGGCGGGAAGCGCGTATTTGGTGTGCGGCAGCGAGATATCGACAAGCTCGGCACCTGCATCACGGAGCCAGGCCTGCCCCTGCTCCCACAGCGCCACGACCTCGCCATCCATGCCATCCATCACATATTCTGACGGCACCCCGATCTTCATGCCTTTCACGCCCTTGTCAAGCGCCGCCATCAGGTCGGGAAGCGGCGTATCGGCTGAGGTGGAATCCTTCGGATCATGGCTTGCCATCGCCTGCATCATCAGCGCGTTGTCGGCGACGGTGCGGCTGAACGGGCCGGCCTGATCCAGCGAGCTGGCGAAGGCGACGATGCCCCAGCGCGAGCAGCGGCCATAGGTTGGCTTCATCCCGACCACACCGCAGAAGGCGGCCGGCTGGCGGATCGAGCCGCCAGTGTCGGTTCCGGTGGCCAGCAGCGCCGAGCGCGCGGCCACGGCAGAGGCGGACCCGCCAGAGGATCCGCCAGGCACCAGATCGGCAGCGTCGCTTCCCTGCCAGGGATTGACCGCCGGGCCGAACGCGCTTGTCTCGTTCGCCGATCCCATCGCGAATTCGTCGCAGTTGATCTTGCCAAGCATCACGCCGCCCTCGCGCCACAGATTCGCGGTCACGGTGCTCTCATAGGTGGGCGTGAACCCCTCAAGGATGCGCGAGCAGGCGGTGCTGGCAACGCCTGCGGTGCAGAACAGGTCCTTCACGCCGACGGGAATGCCCTCGATCAGCCCGGCCTCGCCAGCGCTGATCCTCGCCTGCGAGGCGGCAGCCATTTCCATCGCCCTGTCAGCGGTGACGGCAACATAATTGTTCAGCGCGCCTGTGTCCTCGATCGCGACGACATAAGCCTCGGTCAGCTCCGGGGCGGAGACATCACCGGCATCAAGCGCGGCACGCGCCTCGACGGCGCTCAGCGACAGCAGATCGGACATTATTCTACCACCTTCGGGACAACGAAGAACCCGCCAGCTGTTTCCGGCACATTGGCCAGCACCTCGTCAACGCGGTTGCCGTCAGTGACCTCGTCGGCGCGGCGCGGCAGCCCGTGCCCGGTGACGCTTGCCAGAGGCTCGACATCATCGGTGTCAACCTCGTTCAACTCGGCGATCCAGTCGAGAATGCCGTTCAGTTCGCTGGCAAGCTGTTCCCGGCGGTCCTCGGGGACATTGATCCTCGCAAGGCGGGCGATTTTGGCAACGGTGCTCTTGTCAACCGACATGGTGCTGTGCTTTTTGCTGTTGCAGGTAAATCAGGGATGCATCTATCACCGCACATGGCGATCTGCAAGCTTAACGATATGCCAGCTGCGCTTTCCAGCGGCCAGCGGCTTATGGGACTCGACGTCGGCAAGAAGACCATCGGCCTTGCCATTTCCGATGCCGCGCTTGTTGTGGCAAGCCCGCTGAAAATCCTCTGGCGGAAGAAATTCACCCCCGATGCAGAGGCGATGTTCGCCCTGTGTGATGCCGAAGGCGTCGGGGGGCTGGTCATCGGCTGGCCTGTCAATATGGATGGCAGCGAAGGGCCGCGATGCGACGCGACCCGCGATTTCGCCCATGCGCTGTTGCGGATCCGCGACCTTCCCGTCGCATTTCAGGACGAAAGACTGTCAACCAAAGCAGTGGAGTCGGCGATGCTGGCCGCCGACATGACGCGCCAGCGCCGCGCCGAGCGCCGCGACGCGCTTGCCGCCGGATGGATCCTGCAATCGGCACTGGATCGGCTTGACGCCGCACGCAACGCGCCTGACCTATGATTTGGCTGGACGGCGAGCGCCAGCTGTGACTATAAGCTGGCTTTGATGACAGACCAGAATGACAGCGCCAGCAACAGCACCGCAAGAGAAGCGAAGACACCGGTGCCGCCGGCCCGGCTCGGGGCCAGGCATCTTCTGGGGATCGAGGGGCTGAACCCGCTCGAGATCAACGGCCTGATCGACCGCGGCAATGTTTTCGCCGACATTCTTGCGCAGGACAGATCGCTGCAGCCGCCATTGTCGGACGTCCTTCGTGGATGCACCGTTCTGAACCTGTTTTTCGAGAATTCGACACGCACCCGCGTCTCGTTCGAGCTTGCTGCGAAAAATCTCGGGGCGTCTGTTCTGAACATCAATGTCGCCGGCTCTTCGGTGAAAAAGGGCGAGACGCTTCTGGATACCGCTACGACACTCAACGCCATGCATCCGCATATCATTGTTGTGCGTCACAACTGTTCCGGAGCCGCGCAGCTTCTCAGCCAGCATGTCGACGCTGCCGTGATCAACGCCGGCGACGGGCGGCACGAGCATCCGACACAGGCGCTTCTCGACGCGCTGACGATCAAGCGGCGCATCGGCCGCATCGAGGGGCTGAAGATCGCCATATGCGGCGACATCGCGAACAGCCGTGTGGCCCGCTCCAACATCCATCTTCTGTCGACCCTGGGGGCGGAAATCAGGCTGGTCTGCCCGACCACCCTGCTGCCCGCCGATATCGATGCGATGGGCGTCGAGATCTACACCAGCCTTGAACACGGCATAGAGGGGGTCGACATCGTGATGATGCTGCGCCTTCAGACCGAGCGGATGGAAGGCACCGAAACGCCGTCGCAACGCGAGTATTTCAACCTGTTTGGCCTCGACCGCAACAAATTGCAGCGCGCCGCGCCGGACGCGCTGATCATGCATCCCGGCCCGATGAACCGCGGGGTCGAGATCGATTCCGCTACCGCCGATGATGTGGAGAAAAGCCTGATCCGCACCCAGGTCGAGATCGGCGTGGCGGCCCGCATGGCCTGTCTAGAAGCGCTGGCGCCGGAGAGCATGTGATGGCCGATCTGCTGCTGCATAACGCCAGATTGCTGGACCCTGCCCGCGGCATTGACGAGACCGGCTATATTGCCATCGCCGATGGTGTGATCATTGAGGCGGGACCCGGCGTGCCGGGCGAGGCGGTTCGCACCTCTTCGGCGCAGGTTCGGGACTGCGGCGGCGCGTGCCTCGCCCCGGGCATTATCGACATGCGGGTGAAGACGGCGGATCCGGGTGCCGAGCACCTCGAAGATCTGACAACGCTTCTTCAGGCGGCGGCGGCCAGCGGCATCACAAGCCTTGTCGCCCTTCCCGACACAAAGCCGGTGATCGACGATGCCAGCATGATCGACTCACTCAGCCTGCGGGCCACCCGCATCAGCGGTGCGCGGCTGTTTCTCTACGGTGCCGCGACGCGCGAGCTGAAAGGCACGGCGATGGCCGAACTTGGATTGATGGCCGAGGCCGGCGCCGTCGGCTTTGCCAACGGCACCTGCTGTATCATCGACAGCATGGTGATGCGCAGGGTGATGTCCTATTGCGGGATGCTGGACAAGCCGATTGTCCAGCATTGCGAAGACCATGCCCTGACCGCAGGCAGCGAGATGAACGAGGGCGAGACCTCGACGCGCCTTGGCCTGATTGGGTCACCAGCCGCTGCGGAGGCGATGATCATCGACCGTGACCTGCACCTTGTCCGCATGACCGGCGCGCGGTACCACGCAGCGCATATATCGACCCGCGACGCCGTTGACTCCATTCGCCGCGCCAAGGCCGAAGGGCTTGCTGTCACCGCAGATACCGCACCGCCCTATTTCCTGTTGAACGAATTATCCGTCAGCACCTATGACACCGCCTTCAAGATGGCACCGCCGCTGCGGTCAGAGGACGATCGGGAGGCCATCATCGAAGGGCTGGCCGACGGCACGATCGATGCCATTGCCTCCGACCATGTTCCCGTCGATGGCGACGCCAAGGCGCAACCCTTTGGTCCGGCCCAGCCAGGCGCATCGGGAATCGACACGCTGCTGCCTTTGACGATGTCGCTCGTCCATCGAGGCCATATCAGCATGCTGCGCGCCATGGAATGCCTCAGCCTGGCTCCGGCCTCCATCCTCGATCTTGACGGCGGAGCCCTGATCCAGGGCGCTGCGGCCGACCTCATGCTGTTTGACGCCGACGCAAGCTCGGTCGTTCGTGCCGCCGCATTCCGGTCCAGCTCGCGGGTGACGCCGTTCGAAGGATTGCCGGTGCAGGGCCTGGTCAAGGGCTGCTGGGTCGCCGGCATTCCGGTTTTTGCCCGGGATTAGCGCGATATGGCAGCTTTCGAGTTCCTCCTTGCCGCGTCCCTCGCCTATCTTGCCGGATCCGTTCCGTTCGGACTGCTGCTGACACGGGCTGCCGGCAAAGGCGACATCCGGAATGTCGGCAGCGGCAATATCGGCGCGACAAACGTCCTGCGCACCGGCAGCAAGGGGCTCGCGCTGGTGACGCTGGTCCTTGATGGTGGCAAGGGCGCCGCCATGGTGATCGTCACGCAGATGCTGACAGGCGACCCGAAGATGGCCGCCATATCCGGAATGATGGCTGTTGTCGGACATTGTTTCCCGGTCTGGCTGCGCTTCAGGGGCGGCAAGGGCGTGGCGACCTGTGTTGCCACCTTCGCCGCTTTCAATATCCAGCTTGGCGTCGTGTTCGTGGCGCTGTGGCTCGGCACCGCGGCAATATTCCGATATTCCTCGCTGGCCGCTCTGGTGGCCACTCTGGGATGCAGCATCGCTGCGGTCTGGCTGGAGTTGCCGGAACCGGTCATCATCGCCGTGATCGCGATGAGCGGGCTGAGCTGGGTACGCCACCACGAAAATATCGGCAGGCTGCTGACCGGCAAGGAAAGCCGCATCGGTCGAAAATAGCCGTGGCATTATTCCTTTTGATCATCCAAAAGCGTTAATCGTTTCTTCAGACTATGGGTCTATACCTTCAGGATGGACCGCGAGGAACGTCTTGCTTATCTGCGGCTGATCCGGACGCCGAATATCGGCCCCATGACCTTCAGCCTGCTGCTTCAGCGTTATGGCAACGCCACCGCTGCCCTGCGCGCCGTTCCCGAGCTGGCCAAGCGTGGCGGGCGAAGCCTGAAGCTTGCACCCCGCGCGGCAGCGGAGGCTGAGCTTGCGGCAAACGAGGCAGCCGGCGCGAGGCTGCTGTTCAAGGGAACCGAAGAATACCCTGAACGTCTGGCACGGTTCGACGATGCCCCGCCCGTATTGTCGGCATGCGGAGCGGCGCATCTTCTGACCCGCCCGCTTGTCGCCATTGTTGGCGCGCGCAACGCCTCCATCAATGCGCAGCGCCAGGCGCAGTCACTTGCCGAGGAACTGTCACAGGAGGGGTATGTGATTGTCTCCGGTCTGGCACGCGGCATCGATGCGGCGGCGCATAATGGCGGGCTTGCGGGCGGCACCATCGCCGTCATCGCAGGCGGGATCGATGTCATCTACCCTCAGGAAAATGCCGACCTGCAGGAAAGCATCGCCGCAAGCGGGCTCATTCTCGCCGAGATGCCGCCCGGCACGCAGCCGACACCGCGCCATTTCCCCATTCGCAACAGGATTATCGGCGGGCTGACCCAGGGGGTCGTTGTTGTCGAGGCAGCGGAAAGGTCCGGGTCACTGATCACCGCGCGCGAAGCCGCAGACCGGGGCGGCGAAGTCATGGCGTTGCCGGGGTCACCTCGGGATCCGCGGGCGGCAGGCTGCAACCATCTGATCCGCGAGGGCGCGACTCTGGTCCGCGACACCGCCGATATACTGGAGGCACTGGCCCGGCCCAGCAGTGCCAGCCTGCCTGCTCCCTCCGACTGGCGCGCCGCACGTCTGTCCCCGGGCTCGCCCGAGGCTGTCGATCGCTGCCGCAAGGCCATTCTTGACGGGCTGGGCCCTGAAGGCATGGACATCGACGATCTGGTGCGGTGGTGCGAGGCGCCGCCGGCAACGGTGCTTGCCGCCATTCTTGAGCTTGAAATAGCTGGTCGGCTGACACGTCATCACGGCAACCGTGTCTGCCTCGTTCTGACACCCTGACAACCCGGGCCGTCCCGGGTCCGGCTTTGACAAATCCCGTTTTACATACTATCTGCGGGGTTCAGACAACAGGGCCGGCCATGAAACTCGTAATCGTCGAATCCCCCGCAAAAGCCAAAACCATCAACCGTTACCTTGGAGAGGACTACAAGGTTCTGGCCAGCTATGGCCATGTCTGCGATCTGCCAAGCAAGGACGGCTCGGTTCTTCCCGACGAAGATTTCGCGATGAAGTGGCAGGTCTCCGGAGGGTCCGAAAAACGCATCGGTGAAATCTCTTCTGCGCTGCGGTCCGCCGACAGGCTGATCCTCGCCACCGACCCCGATCGCGAGGGAGAGGCGATCAGCTGGCATGTCCTTGAACTTCTCACGGAAAAGGGATTGATCAAGGACAAGCCTGTCGAACGCGTGGTGTTCAACGAGGTAACAAAGAACGCCATTCTTGCTGCCATGGCGCAGCCGCGCGAACTTGATACCGAGCTGATCGACGCCTACCGGGCGCGCCGCGCGCTGGATTATCTTGTCGGCTTCTCGATTTCTCCGGTGCTGTGGCGAAAGCTTCCCGGCGCCCGCTCGGCAGGCCGTGTCCAGTCAGTGGCCCTTCGTCTGATCTGCGAGCGCGAGGCTGCCATCGAAGCCTTCACCGCCCAGGAATACTGGACAGTGGAAGCAGAGCTTGGCAAGGCCGACGGCCGTAATTTCACCGCCCGCCTGACGCATCTGAATGGGAAGAAGGTCAATAAGCTCGACATCGGCAACGAGACCGAGGCCTTTGCCGCCGCCGCCGCGATCGAGGCGGAAGGCCTTGCGGTCACCGACATCCAGACAAAGCGGATCCGCGAGAATCCAAAACCCCCCTTCACCACCTCGACCCTGCAGCAGGAAGCGTCGCGCAAGCTTGGCTTTTCCGCCAGCCGCACCATGCAGATTGCCCAGAAACTGTATGAGGGCGTGAATATCGGTGCGGAGACGACAGGACTGATCACCTACATGCGGACGGACGGCGTCCAGCTCGGCAGCGAGGCGCTGGCCTCGGTTCGCAGTGAGATCGGCCAGCGGTTCGGAAACCGCTATTTGCCGAACAGCCCCCGGATCTACAAATCCGCAGCCGCCAACGCACAGGAGGCGCATGAGGCCATCCGCCCGACCGATATCAGCCGAGGCCCCGACGAGATCCGGAGCTATCTCGATTATGACCAGCAGCGCCTGTACGACCTGATCTGGAAGCGCACAATCGCCAGCCAGATGGAATCGGCGGAGCTCGACCAGACCGCCATCGACATCTCCAACCGCTCGCAGAGCGTGACGCTGCGCGCCAGCGGGCGTGTTGTCGTGTTTGACGTATATGGGTCGGTCTATCAGGAAGGGCGCGACTCCACCTCCGACGCGCCGGCGACCGACGAGCGTGACGAGACCGGAATCCTGCCTGCTGTCGACCGCGGCGAGGCGCTTGCCACCCGAAAGGTCACCCCTGAGCAGCATTTCACGCAGCCGCCCCCGCGGTTCACCGACGCCAGCCTTGTCAAGGCGATGGAGGAGCTTGGGATCGGGCGGCCCTCGACCTACGCCTCCATCATCCAGGTGCTTCAGGATCGAACCTATGTGGTCAAGGATCGCGGAAAGTTCATCCCGGAAGACCGCGGCCGTCTTGTGGTCACGTTCCTGAACAATTTCTTCGCGCGCTATGTCGAATATGACTTCACGGCAAAGCTTGAGGATCAGCTTGACGAAGTGTCCGACGGCAAGCTGGACGGGAAGACGCTTCTGGCGCGATTCTGGCGCGACTTCAAGACCGCGATCGACAGCACCACGGAACTGACCATCACCAATGTGATCGATGTCCTTGATGAGGATCTGGGGCCGCATTTCTTCAAGAAGGATGATGACGGCGCGCTTATGCGAAGCTGTCCCAACTGCCAGGGAGGGCGGCTGGGCCTGAAGCTTGGCAAGTTCGGGGCCTTCATCGGCTGTTCCAACTACCCCGAATGCAAATTCACGCGGCAGCTGGTGACCAATGGCGAGGAGACGGAAGCCGAAGCGGGCGTCGTCGGCGACCGCCATCTTGGAGATGACAGCGAGTCCGGCCTGCCCGTCTATATCCGTAACGGGCCCTATGGCCCCTATGTCCAGCTTGGCGATCCGGAAACGAAAAAACCGAAGAGATCATCGCTTCCCAAGGGAACAGCGGCAGGCTCCCTCGATCTGGAGACAGCCCTGAAACTGCTGTCGCTGCCACGCGATGTCGGCACCCACCCCGAGTCCGGAGACATGATCCAGGCCGGGCTTGGACGCTATGGCCCCTACCTGAAATATCAGGGCAGCTTTACCAGTCTGAAGGACGGCGATGATCTTCTCGAGATCGGCCTTAACCGTGCCGTCGACCTGCTTGCGGAGTCGGCAAAGAAACGTGGCCGTCTTCTTGGAGAGCATCCGACCGGCGGCGAGGTGCATCTCAAAGCCGGCCGCTTCGGCCCGTATGTCGAGCATAACAAGCTTCGCGCCACCCTGCCCCGCGGCACTGACATGACCGAGGTCGAACTTGAGCAGGCCATCGCGCTTCTTGCCGCGAAGGCGGCAAAGGGCGGCGGCACGGCAAAGAAGGGCGCGGCCAAAAAGGGCGCCGCCAAGAAGAAGGCTGCCAAAAAGGCCACCGCCAAGAAGAAGGCCGCCTCGTGACCGGGGACGACAGTCTTCCTTCCGACCAGGCCATACTTGACTTCATTGACGGCTGCGAGACGCCGCCTTCGGTAAAGGAGGTGGCACGGGCCTTCGATCTTCCGCAGGAACTTCGCGCATCGCTTCGCCGCAGGCTGAAATTCCTTGCCGAGGGCGGAGCCATCGCCAGGCAGGCAGGCCGTCGTGTCGCCAGTCCCGACGCGCTGCCGGAAGTCACAGTGGCCATCATCCGCAAAATTGACCGCGACGGGTCGCTGCTGGCTGTGCCGGCAATCGAATTGGATGGCACGCCGCCCTCCATCCGCATTTTCCCCGACAGGCGCGGTGGCCGCGCCCCGCGTGCCGGCCAGCAGGTGCTGACGCGGCTTCGCCGGGTCAGCGGGACGCGTTATGAAGGCAGAATCATCCGCGTTCTGGACCAGGTGCAGCGGCGCCTGTTCGGCACGGTCACCTCCGGACGTGGCGGGTTCATCCTGCAGCAGGCGGCGCGCGGCGCGCGCGACACCATCATGCTGGAGACAGACGGTGACATACCCTGCCGCGAAGGCGACCTTGTCGAGGCGGAACTGCTGCCGCGGCGTGGATATCTCGGCAAGACGGCGCGCATTGTCGACAATCTGGGCCCGGCCGACTCCCCGGGCGCCTTTTCCGCGCTCGCCCTTGCCGAATTCGACATCCCGCATGATTTTGACGAGGCCGTGATCGCCGAGACAAACGGCATGAAGGTGCCGGCGCAAAAGGGCCGGATCGACCTGCGCGATCTTCCGTTCGTGACCATCGACGGTGCTGACGCCCGCGATTTCGACGACGCGGTGATGGCCGAACCCGGTGACCGGGGTGGCTGGACCATCCGTGTGGCCATTGCCGATGTCGCGCATTATGTGCGCCCGGGCACAGCGCTGGACCGCGAGGCCAGACGGCGCGGCAATTCTGTCTATCTTCCCGACAGGGTCGTGCCGATGCTTCCCGAAGCGCTATCTAACGACCTGTGCTCGCTGCGCCCGCATGAGCCCCGCGCGGCGATGGTGGCGGTGATGACCATCGACGACAGCGGCGAACTGCTGTCGCACAGCTTTGAACGGGCTCTGATCCGTTCGGCGGCGCGACTGACCTATGATCAGGTGCAGGCCTGGCACGAAGGCCGGCGTGACGAGGCCGGCATTGATATCGAGGATGGCATCCTTGCCAATCTGTTCGGAGCCTGGACAGCGCTTGACGCGGCGCGGCAGGCGCGCGAGCCACTGGCGCTGAACCTCAAAGAGCGGCGGGTTCTCCTCGGCGAGGACGGCGCGCCGCAGGCAATCATTCAGCGCGCGCAGAGCGAGTCGCAGCGTCTGATCGAGGATTACATGATCGCCGCCAATGTGGCGGCGGCCCAGACCCTGACCAAGGCGGGACGGCCCTGCGTCTTCCGTGTGCATGACCAGCCGGACCCGGAAAAAATGGACGCGCTGCGCGACCTTGCAAGCGCGGTCGGAACAAGGCTGGCGCGCGGCGAGGTTCTGCGACCACGGCAGTTCAACGCCCTGCTGGCGCATGTCGCCGGCACTGCGGACGAGACCATGGTCAATGAAGCGGTGCTGCGAAGCCAGGCAAAGGCTGTCTACAGCGTCGAGAATATCGGTCATTTCGGTCTCTCGCTGAACCAGTATGGGCATTTCACCTCGCCGATCAGGCGCTATTCCGACCTTCTTGTGCACCGGGGTCTGGTGGACATGCAGGCTGGCAAGACGCTTGCGAAAGACGGGCTTGGCGGTGCCGCCGCCATCGACCTGGTCGATATCTGCACGCATATCTCGGAAACGGAAGCGCGCGCCGCCTCCGCCGAGCGCCGCACAATCGACAGATTCGCCGCGATGCTGTTCGCTGGCGAGACAGGCAAGGTGGTCAAGGGCGCGGTTGTCGGCGTGACCGGTGCCGGCGCCTTTGTAAGCCTTGGTGACGGCGCTGCCGACGGATTTCTGCCATCGCGCACCCTGCCCGACGACTATTATGTCCTTGACGCATCCGGCATGCGCATGTCCGGGCGCCGCAATGGGCTTTCCATCGGTATTGGCGATGCTGTCGATGTGCTTGTGGTCGAGGTCACCCCGGTGAACGGAGGCATCCTGCTGTCCTATGTGGATGGCGGGAAGGCCGGCAAAGCCGGCAAGGCCGGTAGAGGACGCCCAGGCGGCGGCCGGGGCAACGGCGCGCACCGCAGCGGCAAGAAAGCCGGAAGCAAGAAAGCTGGTGGCAAGAAAGCTGGTGGCAAGCGCAAGGATCGTCGAGGACGGTGACGAGACAGGTTCAGACAAGGCTTGACAAAGCGGCCCGTCTCGCCCATTTTCCGCGCAGTTTTCAGAGATTCCGGCGGGTCCCGCCGATAGAACAGGAGCCTGATAGATGGCAAAGCCAGCCACCCTGCAGATCAAACTGGTCAGCACTGCCGACACCGGGTATTTCTACGTCACCAAGAAGAACCCGCGCACCAAGCCGGAAAAGCTTGAAGTCCGCAAATACGATCCGAAGGCCCGCAAGCATGTGCTGTTCCGCGAGGCAAAGATCAAATAGGCAGATTTTCCGTCTCGCCTGAACGATCGGCGAACAGGGCTTGCCATGATCAGCCTGGTTATCGACCATGACCGGATCCGCGCCGCCATCATCACGGATGGCGGCGATTTTGTTTCTGCGAAGTCCATTGAGGCGCCTGTCGGCGGATACCGGGACTGGCTGGTCGCGTCCCGAGACCTTGTGTCAGACATCGGCGCGCCTGCGTCCATGGCCGTGGCAGTCGCCGTGCCAGCCATCATGGATGGCGACCGGGCGACCTTCTCTGCCGTCGCCCCCCTTTCCGACAGCGACCTGCGCCGTGACCTGCAATCCACGCTTGGCCGCGTGGTCAGGTGTTTCGGGTTCGGAGACTGTCTCGCCGCCTGGCAGACAAAAACCCTCGAAGATGCCGGGACGGTCATGGCGCTGTGGGTGGGCGCAAGCTGCCATGGCGGGGTGCGGGCAAATGGCAGGCCCCTGACCGGTGCGCATGGGGCCGCTGGCAACTGGGCACATCTGCAGCTTCCCTCGCCCGTGCCGCATGAACTGGACGGCAGACCGTGCTGGTGCGGCCGAAGCGGCTGTCTTGAGACATTTCTGTCCACAAGCGGGCTGGAAGAGGATTATGAGCGCGTCACCGGCGAGCACCACAGCGCCTCGGACATCGCCGCAGCCGCGGGAGATATCGTCGCCGAAAGCGTCATCCAGGTCTATGAAGACAGGCTGGGACGTGCCACAGCGACAATGATCACCCTTCTCGATCCCAATGTGATCATACTTGGCGGCGCGGTGCCGCTGGCGGACCGCATGTGCGAGCGGCTGCCCCGCAAATGGCCAGGCTATGTTCAGATTGACAGATCGAAGACAGAACTTCACGCCGTACAAGAGGGCACCGACGCCTTGCTTGGCGGCGCGGCCGTGCTGATGAATACCCCCCTTAGCGGATAATCATCAGCTGCATTCACGGACCTCAACAGGCTCCGCCGAGGTCAGGTTGGCGGTGATGCTGAAATCGCCGTAATTGATCTCATATTCACGGACCAACCCGTTGTTCTGCATGGCGAACGCAATTTCGTATTCTGGCTCGGCGGCCGTCGATGAAGGCTTGAAATAGGCTACGTTGATTTGCCAGTAGCCGTCTTCGGCAAGTGATCCCAGATCAGCCGCCGGCACGTCGCGCCACCCCCCGACGACAGTCGAAGTGCGCATCAAAGCGCTGTCAGGTTCCGCCCCGGTAAAGACTGTCGCCCCCATGATTTTCTCGCCAGCCTCGGCATTGCTGAGAATATTCTGGACATGGCGCATGGGGAACATGGTATCGGACGGCAGCCTGATCGCCGCATCCGGCGCCATGGTGAAGAAGGCACTGCTGATCGCATCCTCGCCAAGCTGTACGAAACCACCGAAATCCTTGCGCCCCTCAAAGGAGGATTCTTCCATGATATCGAAGCTGTATTTGTCTCCGCTGTCGGATTCCCAGCTTTCGAAATGCGACAGCACACTGTCGGACCCGCCATTTTCGGCAACGAACTGGATCATGTAGTCTTCTATCGACCGCCACCCGCTGCAATCCCGTTCGATGGCGAAGGCGGATCTGCCATTGATGTTGACAATGTGCGAGTTCTGCAGCCGGTCGCCCATCTCCATCTCGTAAAACGCCTTGTGGGCAACGATGTTGGACGCGACCTTTGCGGAGGCCGCTGAAAACGGCGCCGCAACAAGGGCAAGGACGGCAAGCGAGACCGAGGCGGTGCGCACGGCACCGGTGTATCTGGGGGTTTCCATATCCCGACAATGATCCGGTCAAGACGGAAGTTCAATAGCTTTGGGTTGGCCCTGCGGCAATATTACTCTATATCAGCGTCAAACCAGACAACCCAAGTTGAGGTCATGGCCAGAAGCCGACGTTCGCGTCCTGCACCACAGAAACAGCTGTCCGACAGCGCGCCGGAGGTTATCACCACCACCGCCGGGCTGGAGGTGCTTGTCGCCGAACTCGCGACGGCCGACTTCCTTGCGATCGACACGGAATTCATGCGCGAGCAGACCTATTACTCGCAGCTGTGCCTCGTGCAGATCAGCGACGGCACGACAGCGGCCGCCATAGACCCGCTGGCACCCGGCATCGACATGACCCCTCTGTGGAACCTTCTGGCGGACGAGACCATCGTCAAGGTCTTCCACGCGGCGCATCAGGATCTGGAGATTTTCTGCAAGGAAATGGGCCGTCTTCCCCTGCCACTGTTCGACTCGCAGATCGCGGCCATGGTGCTGGGGCATGGCGACCAGGTGGGATATGACCGGCTTGTCCGCGCCATATTGCGGCATGACATCGACAAGAGCTCGCGCTTTACCGACTGGTCGCGGGGGGCGCGCAGCCCCCCCCCCCGCACCAATGCCCACCCAGACCTCAGATAAATTGGCGAAAAGTTTACAAAGCAGCGGGCGCCGC
>JBMHCH010000091.1:0-2809 GCA_049890015.1 Puniceispirillaceae bacterium (SeqCode) | reverse complement strand
CCTGCTACAGGTGGTCAAGACTGAAGCCGGCTGATCAGTGATTAGAAGTTAGTCAGCGACTTCATATCGTCGGTTCCATCGAACCATGCACGATATACATAGGCCTCCTTGATATCGACTTTAGCCCCTGCTTTGCGAGTGTCTTCAACGAACTTACCGGCATATTCGTTCTTGGCTTTCTCGAAGGTGTCGTAGTCTGGCCAGTAATAGGTGTCCACGACAGACAGCTCATTGATCCGAGCGCAAGTCATGGCGATCAGGCCATAGGCTTCGCCTTGTTCCTTGATGACCGGCTGCAAGTAGTTTGTGATCGCTTCCTTGCTTAGTTCGTCCTTAAAGGTGAGAGTGATTACACGCTGATACACGCCGACATCTCCATCTGTGGTCGTAGCCTTTGTCCGCAATGATAGGTGTCGTGGCATTGGCTGGCAATTGTGGCCACCCATAACGCGAGAGGTACCAAGAGGGCTGAACCTGCCCTCAGATCACGGCCAAAACAGGCTTTGATCTATTTCCTTTCCGTGCATCCGAATATCATCCTGTTGCAGACATAGTGCAGACACGGGGCTGATTCACCCGGCTTGAAACCCTGAAAAACATATTTAAAAACAGTCAGATAGTTAGGATTAAACCTGCGTCCTTCTTACGTTGACATCGTAGGGGTCACAGGTTCAATCCCTGTCACGCCCACCATTTCATCCTCTTAACAATCACTGGAAAACGGTTGTTTGGCGATACCGGTGCTGATCAGTCTGCAGGCGCATTGGCTGCCATCCGCCGCTGCGCTGCCAGGCGGAACGGGGCGTTGGGCGCGCCGAACCCGTCATATCCGTCGCGCCGTTCGACAAATTCAAAAAACAGCCCGTTGCCGAAGACCGTGCCGTAAAAATGCAGAAAGCCGCCCGACTCATCTTCGTCATAGAGGATGTGCAGGGCTTTCAGCTTGGCGATGAAGGCTTCTGGCAGGTCGAAGCGCGCGGCAAGATCCGCATAATAATTCTCGGTTTGCGGCAGAATGGAAAAGCCGTTCTGGTGAAGATGCTCGGCCATTTCCACCACCTCATTCACTGCAAAGGCCAGATGCTGAACCGTTGCGCCGGCCCCGTCGGCCACAAATCTGTGGGCGCTTGTGCGGCGGGCCTCACTGCCATTCAGGGTCAGGCGCAAACCGCCATCTTGGCCTGTCACCGCCTGGCTCCGGATGATGCCTTCCGGATCAATGACGTCGACCATGGGAGATTTAGCCGTGGAGAAAATGCTCGTATAAAACTGGGTCCAGCTCAGCATTTCGTCATATCCCATGGTCTGGGCGATATGGTCGATGCTATGCACACCATTCGTGCCAGCGGGTCCACTGCCGTCAGGTTTCTCAAAATCCGAGGCCCAGATGTCCATGGTCGGGTCGAGAAACCGGATCAGGCTTTCCGCAACGCCGCGGACGGTAGGTATGTTCTGCTCGCCGGCTTGATGGGGCAGGGCGACAGGTTCCGCCCCCAACGCAAGCGCCCGCTTGTGTGCTGCCGCCGCATCTGGTGTCGTGAAGGCAATTTCACTGACGACCGCCCCATGTTCACTTGCCAGATCAAATGATCGGCCAGCCGGATCGGAATTCACCAGAATATTCACATTTCCGTTCTGGAACCGCGCCACCTGTTTTGATTTATGCGTCCCGGTCTTCACCATCCCGACTTTGGTCAGCAGTGATTCGATCTCGCTTATGTCATCGGGCTTGCAAGCCAGCTCGACATACTGGACGCCCGCCACATCGACGCGCTCCGGCAACACGGGCAATGAAGGTGCGGGCCGGTCTGACCGGCGGCGAAGATCATCCATCAGGTTGATCAGTGACCGATGTCCGTCGCGGGCAACCATCTCGGCGTCGCCGCGCCGAAATTCGTCATTAAAGATCTCCAGCGACAGCGGCCCGTCATATCCGGTGGCATAAAGCGCGTCCATGAACGCCGGCAGATCGAGATCGCCCTCGCCGGGCATGTTTCGGAAGTGGCGTGACCAGTAAAGAAGGTCCATGTCGATGGCCGGCGCGTCAGCCAGCTGCACAAAGAAGATCCTGTCACCGGGAATGGTGCGGATGCTGTCCGGGTCGAGCTTGCGGCCAAGCGTATGGAAGCTGTCAAGGATCAGGCCGACATTCTCGTGATCGGCGCGGCGCACCACTTCCCAGGCATCACGGTGGTCATTGATGAACCGTCCCCAGGCAAGCGCCTCATACCCGACCCGCACTCCATAGCTTTTTGCAATTTCGCCAAGTTCCTGAAAGTCATCGGCGCAGCGGTCGATCCCGCCAAGCCCCGCTGGATGTACCGACGAGCAGATCAGCATCAGGTCGGTGCCAAGTTCACACATCAGGTCGAATTTGTGGCGCGCCCGCGAAAAGGCGCGCTGTCTCAGGGGCCCCTCAGGCAGGCCTTCAAAATCGCGGAATGGCTGGAACAATGTGATCTCCAGCCCTTGATCAGCCACCATCTTGCGGACATCCGCGGGGCTCAGGTCAAAGCTGATGAAGTCCTGTTCGAAAATCTCGATGCCGTCAAAGCCGGCCTTGGCGATCGCGGCGAGCTTCTCGCCAAGGTCACCTGCAATCGAAACGGTGGCTGTCGATGTCTTCATCTGAAGTTCTCCTGCTTTGCCGTTAGCCTGACCACGCGGCCGCGCCCTGCAACGCTCAGATATCCACCCAGGACCCGCCGGCCGCGTTCGACCGGACAGCCGCCTCAATAAACCGCACACCTGTCACGCCATCGCCGATGCTGGGATATCCCAGCCAGTCATCCGGCTGCTCCAGCCCGTC
>JBMHCH010000090.1:0-3544 GCA_049890015.1 Puniceispirillaceae bacterium (SeqCode) | reverse complement strand
CTTCTGGATGTAGGGCTGGCGCAGAAGATAGTCGAGAAGCCGGAAGGAGATCAGGTTGAGCATGATCGTCGAGATCACCTCATGCGCTCCGGTGGTGGCGCGAAGAACCCCGGCGATGGCCGCATAGACGGCCCCGACCGACATCCCGACCAGCAGCGCCAGCGGCAGATGCAGGATCATCGGCAGGCCGGTGAAGCTGAAGGCGGCAATGGCGGTGGCAAGCCCGCCCACCACCATCTGCCCCTCGGCCCCGATATTGAACAGCCCGGCACGAAAGGCCAGGCCGATGCCAAGCCCGGCCATCACCAGAGGGATTGAGGCGGTCAGCGTCTCGGAGATGGCGTTCATCGAGCCGAGCGAGCCCTTCGCCATGGCCATGAAGCTTTTCAGGATGGTGGCCGGCGCTACCGAGGTCGCCATCATGATCATCGCGCCGATGACAAGCGCCAGGAACACCGCCGCCAGCGGAATCAGGACAATCTCGCGCACGTCACCGCGGCTGGCGATGGTGGGCGCCAGCAATTCGCGAAGGCGGCTGTCTGTATCGGTCGCGGAACGGGTCATGCTGCCTCGATCCTGCTGACGCCGGCCATGGCAAGGCCGATGGCGTTGCGGTCGGCACCGGCGTTCTTATTGTCGAACTCGGCGGTGATGCGGCCCTCGAACATGACATAGATGCGGTCGGACAGGTCGAGGATCTCGTCAAGCTCGGAGGAAATGATCAGCACGGCGTTGCCGGCGTCGCGGCAGGCCATGAGCTGCTGGTGAATGAATTCGATGGAGCCGACATCGACGCCGCGTGTCGGCTGCGACGCCACGATCAGCCGCACCTCGCGCTCCAGCTCGCGGGCCACCACCATTTTCTGCTGGTTGCCACCGGACAGGCTGCCGGCCCCCAGGAACACGCTTGGCGTACGCACATCGAATTTCAGGCAGGCGGCGGCGGCCTGTTCCTCGGCGCGCGACCAGTCGATCTCGACACCGCGCGCGACGCTGTCGTCGTAATAGCGGTTCAGCACCATGTTTTCGGCCACTGTGAAGCCCGCCACCATGCCGGATTTCAGCCGGTCCTCGGGAATATGGGCAATCCCCATGCTGTGCCGCTGGCGAACGCTTGTCGTTGTGATGTCGCTGCCATTGAAGGTCAGGCGTCCGGCATTCACCGACGCAAGGCCCGTGATCGCCTCGACAAGTTCGGTCTGGCCATTGCCCTGAACGCCGGCAACGCCGACAATCTCGCCGGCGCGCACGCTCATGCTGATGGACTGGAGACGCGCCTCGAGCCCGGCATCGAGAAGCGAGATGCCGGCAAGTTCCAGAACAGGATCCCCGGGCCTCGCCGCCGTGCGGCCAACCGAAAAGCTGACTGGCCTGCCGACCATCATCTCGGCAAGATCCGCCTCGGAAAATTCGGACGGCACGCCATGGCCGACAATCCGGCCCTGGCGCAGAACGCTGACGCGGTCGGCGATCTCGAGGATCTCGTGAAGCTTGTGGGTGATGAAGACGATGGCCTTGCCGGCGTCGCGAAGGGCGCGCACGATCCCGAAAAAGGCCTCGACCTCCTGCGGGGTCAGAACCGCGGTCGGCTCGTCAAGGATCAGCACATCGGCGGACCGGAACAGCACCTTGAGGATTTCGACCCGCTGCTGGATGCCGACAGGAAGATCCTCGATCAGGGCGTCGCTCGGCACCTCCATGCCGTAATCGTCATTGATCTGCTGCACCTGCGCGCGGGCGGCATCAAGGTCGAGATAATCCGCCTGTCCGGTCGGTTCGACCCCGAGGATGACATTCTCGACCACGCTGAAGACCGGAACCAGCATGAAATGCTGGTGCACCATGCCGATGCCGGCGGCGATGCTGTCGCCGGGCCCGTCAAATGACACAGGCGCGCCGTCAATGACGATCTCGCCGGAGTCGGGCTGGTAGAGACCGGACAGCACATTCATCAGGGTGGATTTGCCGGCGCCGTTCTCGCCGAGAAGGCCAAGCACCTCGCCGGCGCGGATATCAAGGTCGATATCCCGGTTCGCCTGCACAGGGCCGAAACGCTTGCTGATTCCCCGAATCTCGATATCCATAAAAGCAACTCACAAAAAAACCCGTTGCCACTGGCCGGAACCGGCGGCAACGGGCGTTTGTCAGGATCAGCCGCCGACGTTGACGGTGCCGGCGATGATGCCGGCCTTGATCTCTTCAACCTCGGCTTTCAAAGCGCCCGGAATGGCGCTGTCGAAGCTGTGGTACGGGGCGATGCCGACACCGCCATTGGCAACGGTACCGACCATCATGCCGCCTTCGAAGCTGCCGTCCATGGCGCGCTTGATGACTTCCTTCACGGTGGAGTCCATGCGCTTGACGACCGAGGTCAGATAGACTTCGGCATTGGCCGAATCGGTCTGCGTCATGTCGGCGTCAACACCGATGATCTTCAGCGCGTCGGTGCCAAGCTCCATGGCCAGCGCGGACGAGCCAAGACCGACAGGTCCGGCGACAGGCATCACGACATCGGCGCCCTCGTCATACAGGTTCTGGGCATAGGCGCGGCCATCATCGAGGCTCTCGAAATTGCCGGTGAACAGGCCGTCCTTGCTTGCCGGGTTCCAGCCAAGGACCTTCACATCGGTGCCCTTCTGGCTGTTGTGATAGGCAACGCCGTAATAGAAGCCGTCCATGAAGGCGGTGACAGGCGGGATGTTGATGCCGCCGAAGGTGCCGACAACGCCGGTCTTCGACATGCCGGCCGCCAGATAGCCTGCCATGAAGGCGGCTTCGTTGGTGGCATAGACCTGGCCGAGAACATTCGGGATGGTCGGGTCATAGGCCATGTCGACGATCGAGAACTTGCTTCCCGGATTGGCTTTCGCCGAGGTGGCGGTGGCATCCGCCATCAGGAAGCCGACCGAAATGATGACATCGCACTTCGCGTCGAGAAGCGCGTTCAGGTTCGGCTCGTAATCCGTCTCCGACTGCGATTCCAGATAGCGGCCGTCGATGCTGAATTCCTTCATCGCGTCCTGGACGCCTTTCCAGGCGGTCTCGTTGAAGCCGGAATCGTCAATACCGCCGACGTCGGTGACCTGGCAGGCGGTGAAGGCGGTGGCCGCCGAAGCCGAGGCCAGCATGAACGCCGCCGCGACACCCGAAGTCAGTGCAACCTTTTTCAAAAACATCATCATTTCTCCCGTCGTTGAAAAGCGCCCGGCAACGGCCCGGCGTTTTGATGGTCCGGCGTCCTTTGCCGACGCCTTTCACCCAGACTGATTCCTATCGTCTTTTTGTGGACCAGTCCAATTTCTTTGCGCTCCGCAGCGCTTATTTCAGGCCGATCTCGCGAAGCCGCTGCTGAAGATACTGGTCCGCCGTCAGATCAGGGCGGAGCGGCACATCCGGGCGCGGATGAAGGAACATCGGCATCGAATAGCGCGACACATTCTGCCCGGCGTCGGGATTGGTCACCCGGTGCGTTGTCGACGGGAAGTAATTGCCGGTGGCCATCGCCAGCATGTCGCCATTGTTGATTGTGATCATGCCGGGGTCG
>JBMHCH010000089.1:0-7230 GCA_049890015.1 Puniceispirillaceae bacterium (SeqCode) | reverse complement strand
CAGCCTGGTCATGGAAATCGATGCGGAGCTGGAACCTGTCAAGGGTCGGGGCTATGTCGTCTTCCACGACGCCTACCAGTATTTCGAGAACCGATTTGGCCTGTCTGCCGTCGGCTCCGTGACCGTGTCACCAGAGGTTCTTCCCGGCGCCGAACGTGTCCGCGAACTCCAGAAAAAGGTCAGAGACCTGAATGCGACCTGCGTGTTTTCCGAGCCGCAGTTCGAACCGAAGCTTGTGGCCACAATCACTGAGAACACCTCCGCCGGGACAGGTGTGCTGGACCCGCTTGGCGCCTCCATCGATGATGGGCCCGATCTGTATTTCACGCTGATCCGCAATATGGCGCGGTCATTGAAGGAGTGCCTTCAGTCAGCAGGCTGACGCCTGGCCGAGACAGCCGAGCCCCAACGCGCCGGCAAGGCCAAGGATCGGGAACAGGGTGAGCGCCGTGAAGGCGCGATAGCCCTGATAGCCCGATGACAGAGACAGTTCAATGACAGACAGCGCCCTAGAGCGCGTCCCAGACCAGCTTTGCGGCAAGCAGCGCCAGCACCAGCCGGAAGGCCTTTTCGAATGTCTGGCTCGTCATGCCGGCCAGAAGCTTTCTGCCAATGACATTGCCCGCGATCGTCGCAAGCGACGCGCAGATGATGGTCATCGCATGCGGGGCGAAGGCAAAGCCCACAATCGCGAAACCGGCGACCTTCAGGACATTTCCTGCGAATCTGAAGAAGCCAAGCGTGCCGACTGTCTGTTCCTTGCCAAGCTTCTCGAGCCTCAGCATCGCACCCAGAACAGGCGCCAGCACACCGACAAGCATGTTGCCCGCCCCGACCACGAGGCCGCCCAGAGGATAGGCCCACGCTGGAAGCGCTGACGGTCCCGCCGAGGATTTCGGCATGCGAACAAGAAGCGAGACCAGAACAAAGGCGGCTATGACAAGCTGTATCGCCGCCGGGTCAAGCCTGTCATAGACCTGAAGCCCGAGATACACCCCGACCGGCATCGGCGCAACGAAGCGGATGATGATGGGCCAGTTCATGTGGCTGCGGAACAGGATGACCCGCGCCGTGTTCGAGACAAGCTGGATACAGCCATGCACAGGCACGACATGCGATGCCGGCATGAGATACAGCATCAGCAGCAGCAGCGCCGTGCCGCCCCCGGCCCCGACCACCGCTGTCAGGGCGGAGGTCGCGAAGGCCGCCGTGCTGATCAGCAGAAGGGCCGGAGTGATATCAACCTCGATCATGCGTCGAGAATGGCACAGGTCAGCACCGATGTGACAGGCAATCCGCACCCTGCCGGCCAAGCGGGTGGGCCGGCGTCACAAATCATGGGCCGGGCGATGAAGAGATGCTAACATCGAACGCAACCTCACCGGAACGGCCCGCCAATGCTGACGCTTTACTTCTCGCGAACATCCTGTGCCTACGCGCCGCATATATTGCTTTACGACGCGGGGGCGACCTTCGACACGGTGGAGATCGATTTCGCGAAGGGTGAGCAGAACGCCCCGGATTTCCTGTCGATCAACCCCAAGGGACGGGTGCCGGCGCTTGTCACGCCGGACGGCATCCTGACCGAGAATCCGGCCATCCTTCTCTATATCGCGCAGACGCATCCCGACAGCCAGCTCGCGCCGGTCGAGCCGTTCGCGCTGGCGCGGGCGCAATCCTTCAACATGTTTCTGGCCTCGACCGTGCATGTGGCGCACGCGCACAAGCACCGCGGCTCACGCTGGGCGGATGACCCGGCAGCGCACGCCGCGATGACAGCCAAGGTGACAAGCAACATGGCGATGTACGCGGCGATGATCGAAGATCATTACTTCACCGGCCCCTAAGTTCTGGGGGAGGCCTATTCGATGTGCGATCCCTATCTGGCGCTGATCACGCGCTGGCTTGGCGCGGATGGCGTTGAGCTGGCCGATTTCCCGAAGCTTCAGGCGCATGACGCGCTGATGCGCAGCCGCGCTTCGATGCAGGCTGTTCTGG
Source organism: Puniceispirillaceae bacterium (SeqCode) (assembly GCA_049890015.1). Lineage (GTDB taxonomy): Bacteria > Pseudomonadota > Alphaproteobacteria > Puniceispirillales > Puniceispirillaceae > UBA8309. Next base: position 5,232 of record JBMHCH010000089.1, on the reverse strand, counting down.
ACCTGTATGACTGAAACGGCGGCTAGACGGTTTCGCGATAGGGAGTCGCGGTTTCGGGCAGCTCTCGCCTGACGAAATAATCCTCGTTGCGAAGCTGACGGACAAGCGCCGGCCACATTTCGGCGAAGCCCGCGGCGATCGAGGGCGCCGGGGCCGGCAGGTCGTGCCGGATTTCGCGGTGAAGCGCGGGAAGCGCGTGGTAGGGCACCTTCGGATACATATGGTGCTCGACGTGATAGTTCATGTTCCAGTAGATGAAGCGCGAGATCGGGTTCATCATCACCGTCCGGGTGTTCAGACGGTGATCGGTGACATTGTCGGCAAGCCCGCCATGCTGCAGCATGCCGGTCATCACATGGTGCCAGGCGCCGTAGAGGCGCGGCGTGCCAACCAGCAGAATGGGAAACCAGCTTGCCATCAGGATGGCGCTGGCAATGGTTGCCGCATAGATCAGCACCCAGACGCGCGCGACCCTCACCACCTTGTGATGCTCGCTTTCGGGGATGAAGCTCGCCTCCTGCGGATCGAGGCGACCGGACGCGTTGACAAGCATAAGCCGCAGGGCGGCCGGAACATCGATCAGCCCGAGGAAATTCACCATCCATTTGGCGAAGGCCGGCGGCCGCATCAGCTGGATCTCGGGGTCACGCCCGACAATGATGGTGTCGGTGTGATGGCGCGCATGGCTCCACCGCCAGGTATGGGGATTCCGGATCATGCAGAAACAGGCGATCTGATAGACGACATCATTCATCCATCTTGTCTTGAAGGCTGTCTTGTGACCGCATTCGTGCCAGCGCGAATCCATCGCCGACCCGTAGAGAACGCCATAGGCAAGGAAGAAGGGGATCGACAACAATGACGGAAACAGCAGCGCCGCGCCGGCGGCCAGCGCGGCCATGGCAGCGAACAGGATGATGGTGTCGCGTATCGCCGGACCATCCTTCGGCTTCATCATCGCGGCAAGCGACTTGCGCGGCAGATCGGTCTGGTACCAGCGCGCGCTGGCAAGACCCTTTTCAACCGACGCGCTGGCATCACGGCCAAGCAGTGAATAATCACGGTGATCCGACATAACATTGAAATGCTATCACGCTGTCTGTCACGCCGCCATACGGTTTGCTGTCGCAGCCCGGACCATGCCGACGCAACAGGGCCCGGACGACACTGCCATCCGGGGCCCGAACCATCTTCAAGTCGTCACGTCACACCGGATCACTCGGATGCCGGATTATTCGCCATGAATTCCTCGATCTCGGCTTCTGTGGCACCGCTTTCGATCAGGGCGTCAAGCTGCGAGGAGATGTTCTGGGCCTCGATGACCTTGGCAGCCTCCTGGGCGGCGAACTCGGCCGCGTACTGCGTGGCTTCCTGCAGGTCTTCCTGGGAGATATTGGCCCAGGCTTCCTTTGTGGCCTCTGCGGCTTCCGCCGCCGCGACACCGGCGATATCTGCCTTGTCGATTTCGGCAAGGGCCGCCGCCACATCCTCGTCGGAGGCAAGCGCTTCAGCGCTGTCGGCAAGGGTATCGACATCCACACCGGCATCCGCAAGCGCCTGGCGGGTAAAGGCATCGGTCACCGTCTCGGTCACTTTCTCGACGACGATGTCCTTGACGGACTCTTCCGATTTGCCTGCCAGATCCTGAAGCTCGACGAAGGTGATGGTGTCGTTGACGACGACAAAAAGCTTGCCGCCGCTGACGCCGGCTGTCTTGCCGGTGCGTTTTGCCTTGGCGATCAACCGATCACGAAGGTCCGGTGACGCGCCATCATGGAGCTGGCCGTCGGAGCCAAGGACCTGTCCCTTCTTGAAGGTCAGCGCCGATGCCGTCATCGGCATCGCCATGGCCATCGCCATCGCAAGAGATACAACAGACCCCAACATTACATTACGAAACATAGTAACAGTCCCCATTGTTGCTACCTTGTTGACCCTTCGATCATCAAACCTGATGCCCAGGGCTGTCGGTGCGTTCAACGGGCATCGTCCTCACCCGCAGCGACGCGCCCGGACTTATCGCAGTCTTGCGGCGCAATCCATAGCTGGAGTGATTCCAGTTGGAAGAATTTCTGGAGCCAGATTCTGGCGGCTGGACTGATACGGAATTGCCCGGTCCGGGCGTCAGGCGGAGGCCGCGGCGGCGCACATCACCTTCAGCTTTGCCACTGCAAGATCGCGGGTCAGCATGCCAAGGCCGCAATCCGGCGCGATGACAAGCCTGTCTCGGTCGATATGGCCAAGGGCGGCATGGATGCGGGCGATCACCTCCTCCACTGTCTCCACACGGCTGCGCGCCACCGCGACCGTTCCAAAGATCACGGTGGTTTTCTGAAACAGGTCGAGCAGGGCAAGATCGTTGCAGCAATGCGCATCCTCGATCGAGACCTGGTGTATTGGCAGATTGTCCATGGCGGCGGCAAGGCGGTGATAGCTTTCGGGATCAGCCTTCCTGTACTCCTCGTCGTCAAGATGGTCGGGATAGCCGCAACAGATATGGACAACGCGGCTGACATGGTCCGGCACGCCATGGAAACATCTCTCAAGACCCTCCAGCCCGAAATCCAGCGCATCATCCACCTCGCGCGCGAAGAGCGGCTCATCCACCTGGATATGGCGGCAGCCGGCCTCGACAAGCGCCAGGATTTCCCTGTTCACCGTTGCTGCCAGATCGGCGGCCAGGCGCGGCCTGTCATGGTAGTGGCAGTCGGTTGTCGTATCCATGATCGTCAGGGGCCCCGGAAGGGTGAATTTGACAGGACGCGGGCTGACCGCCTGGCTTGCCGCGAAATCATGCGGGCTGTAGGCCGGACCATAATGCCCGACCGACCCGCGGATCGCCGGCAGCTCGGCCTCATAGGCGCCGTCACGAAGAACGCGGCGTTCCAGCTCCTGAAAATCGAAGCCGCTGATATGGCGACAATGGTAATGGATGTAGTTTTCGCGCCGCACCTCGCCGTCTGTCGGCAGATCGACACCGGCATCGACCTGCAGTCCGATCACCTCTTCGGCGGCGCGCCGGAACAGGGCCTCGTCGCCGGCGGACACTGTTCCGCCAGACGCCCAGGATGAGTAATCCAGCGTTATGTCGGGCCTGCCCATCGTGCCGCTGTCGCGGGCGGAGTCGAACCAGTCGCGGATCGGAAGATAGTCAGGTTTCGGGAAGGAACCGATCACCGTTGTGGGAAGCTTGGCTGGCATGGTCTCTAGCCCTCCCGGTCATTCAGGATGTCGTGCCATCGTAATGGCTGAAATTGCGGCGGTTCTTCCCCGCGATATAGGCACCGGCGGTGACAGGCGGCATTGTTTCCATGTCGGCTGCCGGATCGAAGTCGCGCGGATCGATCACGGCCTCGCTTGACGGATCGCAGAAGATCGGGATCGAAAATCGCGACCTGCCGGACCGGTTGAGAACACGGTGCCGTGTCGAAGCCAGCCGGCCATTCGTCCATCGTTCCAGGAGATCGCCTATGTTGCAGACAAAGGTGCCGGCGATCGGCATCGCCTCGATCCAGTTGCCATCGCGCTTCAGCACCTGCAATCCGCCAAGATTGTCCTGCTGCAGGATTGTAAGAACGCCGAAATCGGTATGCGGCGCGGCGCCAAACCGCTCTGCCGCGATATCGGCCCTGTCGATGGCCGGATAATAGACAAGCTGGCCGCGGCCAAGCGGCTTGTCATAGGCGCGGCTGATGATCTTCGGATCGGCGCCAAGCCCGCGCGCAAGGCAGTCGAGGATGACACCGCCAAGAGTCATGACCGCCTGGTAATAGGGCAGGATCCCCTGGCGAAGGAACGGCGCCGCCCCGTCCGGCCACTGGTTCGGATGCACCAGCGGCAGGCCGGCCCGCACATCCGGATCCTCCTTTGCGACTTCACGCCCCCAAAAGAAGACTTCCTTGGCATCATGCGTTGCCGATCCTTCAAGATTGGCCAGCCCCTGCGCCATCCATCCGCGCTGATGCTGATTGACGGCGATGCCGGCCTTCACGTCTTCGGGCATCGCAAAGAACTGGCGGCTTGCCGCCATGGCGTCGTCGCACAGACCCGCGGACACGCCATGCCCGGCGACATAGAAGAAGCCGATCTCGGCAGCACGTCTCACCAGTTCGGCACCGATTGCCTCCCGACCTTCCGGGGTATCGGCACCCGCCAGATCGACAACCGGAATATCCTCCGTGCCGAGTGTGCCTGCGGCAGCATAGGTGGGTGTGTCGATGCCGGTCTGCGGCCTGTCTGCTGCCATGGTTTCCCCCCAGATGAATGCCTAGATGAATGCCTTGTCGACCGTACCAGCTTTCATGCCTTCGATCAGGGTCAGAATATCGAAGATCTGGACGTCGAACCTGTCCCTCAACGCCTTCTTGTAGGGCGGCAGGTTGGTGCATTCCAGAAGCAGCGCCCGCACCGGCCGGTTGCGGAGAAGATCGGCGACGAGATCGATGATCTCGGCCTCGGCGCGCGCTGCGTCAAGACGCGGCAGATCTTCGGCGATCACCTGGCGAAGATGCGAATGATGCGGCAACCCGGCGACGGGGCCGGAGAAGCCGGCAAGGGACGGCGCGAAGGCAGGCGATGCCAGGACGTCACTGTCAAAGGTCAGGATGGCGAGCTGATCTGCGGGAAAGCGCTGCGTCAGCCGCGGCAGGTCCAGCAGAGCAGAGCTGATGAATGGCGTCCGGCACTGCGCCGCCAGCCTGTCCTGCCAGTAGCACAGAAATCCGCAGGAGGTGGTGACAAGATCACCGGAGGCCCGGCGTGCCGCCGCCTCGGCAGCCGTGATGTCGGTATCGCCCGGCGCAGCGGTGATCACCCGCGCCACTGACAGCGCCGGCACCCGCGTAACCTCGAGGTCACAGGCCCATGTCTCGGCAGCGCCGATATCGCCTGCAAGTCGCGGAAACCCCGTATCAAGCTGGATGAGGCTGATCACCGGCACCCCCGCCCGCGGGTCAGCCACCTGGCCGCTGGCGGATATTGTCAGGCAGCCAGGTCGCCAGTTCCGGCCAGATCACGAGGATCACAACCATCAGGATCATCAACCCGACCATCGGGATGGCGGTCCTCGCGATGTAGGAGATCTCGTGCTTGGTCATGCCCTGCAGGACGAACAGATTGAAGCCGATGGGCGGCGTCACCTGCGCCATCTCGACAACGACAACGACGAAGACCCCGAACCAGATGACATCTATCCCGGCCTGCCGGATCATCGGCTCGACAATGGCCATGGTC
>JBMHCH010000088.1:0-2541 GCA_049890015.1 Puniceispirillaceae bacterium (SeqCode) | reverse complement strand
GAAATCGAGCTTGTGGCCGAATTTCGGATTTTCCTCGCGATCGGGAACATCACCGCCGGCCGGCACATAGAAATTATGCACCCGCACGTTCTGCGCGCCCTGGCCGGTATCGATTTCGGCCGAGATATGCCGGCAATCCTCACGCCCGGCCCAGTTCATATGGGATGCCCCGGACAGCGGAAGCCGCGAGATGATCGCCACGCCATTATAGCTTTTCTCGCCGCGGAAGGCCTGCGCGGGCCAGCCTGCCTCGGCAAGCGCCCCCGCTGGAAAATGCTGATCCTCGGTCTTCGTTTCCTGAAGGCAGAGCACGTCGATGTCATGCCGGGTGAGAAAATCGAGAACCAGATTGATCCGAAGCCGGACTGAATTGATGTTCCAGGTGGCGAGTCTCATGAGGGGTCACTCCGGCTATGGAAATGCATTGCGGAAAAGCTTGCCGCGACGCGATGATTTTGCAGAATACAGCGCATCCCCCGGCGGTGGCAACGCTGCCGAAACGCCGTTTTTCAGGTCAGAGTCACATGTCGGCGAACCTCGAGTCACAGCTGAAAAAATCTCAGAAGGCATTGGCCAACCAGAAGTTTTCCGAAGCCCGGGATGGGTTTCGTCAGGTCATGATGCGTTTTCCTGCCAATGCACGTGCGAAACGCGGGTTCTGGCTCAGCCAGTCTGCCCTTGCCGATTCCGGCTTTGCGGCTAACCATCCGCCACGAAGGCAGCTTGACGAAATCGCTGCGGCACTCGGTGCCGGCAGGGCGAAGGACGCCGCCAGCATGGCGAACAAGCTGGTCTCGCGATTTCCACTTGGTCACGGGCTTTATAATCTGCTTGGTGTGGCCGAGGCGACTCTAGGCAATGAAGAGAATGCCATCGCGGCCTTCAGCACGGCGATTGAGCTGAAGCCGAACTTTCTTGAAGCACGCAACAATCTGGCCAGCAGGATGATCGCCCGCGGTGACTTTGACGGGGCGTTGCTGCTGATCAGCGACAGTCTCGATATGGCACCTGAGAGTGGGCCAACCCTGAACGCGATGACAGTCTGTCTGATAGGCTTGCGGCGTTTCGAAGAGGCGCTGGCCACCGCGAAGCGGGCGGTCAAGGCCCAGCCAGGCGACGCCGCGGCGCATAACAATCTGGGGCTGAGCCAACGCCATTGTCGTCAGCTGGATGACGCCATCGCCAGCTACCGGCGGGCGCTTGAAATCGCGCCTGACCACATTGATGCCACCCTCAATCTTGGGGCCGCCCTTGTCAGGACCGGCCATGCGGACGAAGCAATCAACACCTACAAACTGGGCCTCAAGACCAAGGACACCGACAGCAGACTCCACACCAATCTTGGTCTTGCCCTGATTGAAACCAGACAGATTGAACAGGCAATCAAAGCCTTTGATAAGGCGCTCGATCTTGATCCGAGCCATGTCGATGCCCGGTTTAACCGGTTCACCGCAATGGCCCTTGCCGGACAGCTTGACCTTGCCTGGCCTTATGCCGAGTGCCGGTTCGACAAAAACCGCGTAATCCCGGTCGAATATCGCTATCGCGGCAGCGCGCCAGCCTGGGATGGCACGGCATCACTTGCTGGCAAGACGCTTCTCGTTCATGCCGAACAGGGTCTCGGCGACACCTTGATGTTCATGCGCTACATGACGCAACTTCCCGCCGAAACAGGGCATGTCCGGCTGGCTGTCCAGGATCCGCTTCGCACATTGATCGCAGCGCAGGATACGCCGTTTGAGGTGGTGTCGCTTGACCCTGACGGGGCTGATGACGCAGTGGCGACCGACTACCAGTGCCCGTTGATGAGTCTTCCCTTGATACTCGGGGCCAGTGCGACAGTGCCATCGGCATCCCACTATCTGACTGTTCCGGAAACAAGGACGGTGGAGTGGCAGGCGCGTCTTGGTGTTGCGGAAAAGGCACGAGTCGGATTTGTATTTCGCGGCAATCCTGATCACGTCAATGACAGCACGCGAAGCCTTGAGCTGACACGTTTTCTTGAGGCGCTTCCCGAGGGTCCTGACTATCATTTTCTTGGGATTGACCTACAGCAGAACGAGAAAAAATGGCTGTCGCGGCGAGGTGATGTCCGTCTCCACTGCGATCATCTGGCTGATTTTTGCGATACCGCTGCGCTTGTCTCGCAGATGGACAAGGTGGTTTGTGTTGATACAAGCGTCGCGCACCTCGCCGGTGCGCTGGGAGTGGACACCCATATCCTGCTTGCCTACACCCCGGACTGGCGCTGGGGACTGGGATCGTCCAACAGCGACTGGTATCCGTCGGTCACGCTGCACAGGCAAACCGCCTATGCCGATTGGCAGGCACCACTAGCTGCGGTCGCACAAGAGCTTTGCCTGCTTGCCAACGGCGCATGAGGCAAGGCTGAAGCCCCGTTCAGTTCGCAAGTGGATATTCGGTTTTCGCAAAGAACCTGTTTTCATAGCTGTGGCCAAAGCGCATGTTCTGCAGCGTCACAGTGGTGGTCACATCGGCGGAATCACGAATGCTCCAGCGGCGCAGCTCGAACGGCTCATT
>JBMHCH010000087.1:0-36791 GCA_049890015.1 Puniceispirillaceae bacterium (SeqCode) | reverse complement strand
GTAACCACCATCGATATCCACGGTGGCGCCGTCGGGCCGTCCGGCGAGATCGCGGCAATCCAGCAGCACCCGCCGCCCGGACGGCGTGCCGGTATCCAGATCATAGTCGCAGGCCCAGATGGTCTGCACCGACTGGTTGGTATCGGCGTAATACATCACCTTGCCGTCCGGCGAATGGGCGAGACCATTGGTGGTGAAAAGCGGGTCGAAGAACGCCGTGACGCTGTGATCATGGTCCAGCCGGTAGAACCTGCCGCGGGCCTCGCGCGGGCCGCCATCATCCTTCATCGTGCCGGCCCAGAAGCGGCCGCGCGGATCGGTGCCGCCGTCATTGAAACGGTTGCCGGGAAGATCGGCCTCGGGCTGCGCTATGCAGCTTTTCGCGCCACTTTCCGGATCGAACAGATAGAGGCCGCTCTCGGTAGCGATGACCAGGCCGCCTGCCTCGCGGCGGGCTAGGCTGCCAACCTGCTCGCCAACCTCGTAAGTCGCGTTGTCACCGCGTGACGGGTCGAAGCAATGCACGAGCCCGGCGCGGATATCGACCCACCACAGGCGCTGGTCGCCCTCATCCCACCAGGCCCCCTCGCCAAGCCGCGAGCGGCTGGCAACAACACATTCAACAGACAGCCCCACAATACCCTCCGTCCGGCCCTTGCATCTCCCCTAGGTTCAACCACGTTGCCAGCGCCAAGGCAACATCCCCGGATCGACCATGATGGATGAATTTTCCACTTGTCATCTGCAGTAACCTGCTGGCTAATCGGGGCATGTGATTTTCGCCCCAGGGATCTGAGTCTCGATGAGCTACACGAAAGCGCCGCACTGGTCCGAGCCGAAGAACAAGCTGTTCGCTCATCAGGTCGGCTTCACCTGCCCGCCCCATGATTTCGATGCCGCGCCGTCGGATTTCCTGCGCATGGCCCCCCGGTCTGTCGGTGTGCATGGCCGCATGCTTCACGTTCCCGACTACCGCCACCGGCTCGACCAGAGGAAGAAGAATTTCGGACTTCTCGAGGAATTCGTGCATTGCATGGCGAATAACGGCGTCGATGTCTGTGGCCAGGTGGGATCGAACTGGGTGCATGCCTCGGGTCTGGGGGTCGAAGGCATCCGCGATTTCTGCGAACGCATGTCGGACACCTACCAGACGCCGTTCCACATGGCCGGCTATGCCATGGTCGAGGCGCTTCGCGACCTGAATGTCGAGCGGGTTGCGCTGAATGCCGCCTACCACCACCCCGACTGGTGGCAGGGCACGGTCGGCTTCCTTCGGGAGGCTGGATTCGATGTGATCTGGGCCGGCAATTTCCATGATCAGGGATGGTTCGCCTCGCAGCAGGAGATCAATGACTGTATCTGGTGTTTCGATGGCGATCTTGCCGAAAAGAGCTTTGCCTATGTCGCCGAGAAGGCGCCGCAGGCGGACGCCTATCTGATCAACGGCATGTGCAATTTCCGCAGCGGGCCGGATGGTCTTGCCGAGCGGCCTGTGCATCTGGAAACACGGCTTGAGGCCATGCTTGGCAAGCCGGTGGTCGGTCATGACACGGCGCTCTACTGGGCGATGTTCCGGACACTTGGCCTTGCCCCGACAACGCAGCAGGGCCGGCTGCTGTCATCACTTGCTGGCTGAGGGAGAGTCACATGAACAGAATCATTGCCCTGTGGGCGGTGCCACGCTCGACCTCGACAGCCTTTGAATGGATGATGCGCCAGCGCGGCGACCTTGACTGTCTTCACGAACCGTTCGGCGAAGCCTGGTATCAGGGCGAGGATCCACTCTGGCCGCGCTTCCGCGAAGGCGAGAAAACCACGCCGGGGCTATCCATCGAGAGCGTCTGGCAGGACATCCGGGACAGGGCGGCGCGGCAGCCTGTCTTCCTCAAGGATTTTCCGCATTACATCAACCATATCTGGACGCCGGAATTCCTGTCGCAATTCACCCATGCCTTTCTGATCCGCGACCCGGCGAAGACGATCACATCGATCCATGCAAAATGGCCGGATTTCGACGAGCTGGAGGTCGGTTTTCCCGAACAGCGGGCGTTGTTCGACCTGCTGACAGCGCTGAACGGCACGCCGCCGCCGGTCATCGACAGCGACGACCTTCTTGCCGCCCCGACGGAGATGGTCGAGGCGTTCTGCGAGTCTGTCGATATTCCCTTCATCGAGGACGCGCTGAGCTGGGAAGCCGGCGGCGATCCGTCGGCGCATAGCTGGTGGGACGGCGGGTCCTTTCACGCCAATCTTGCCAAATCGACCGGTCTCGTCGCGCAGCCGCGCCGTTATGTCGATCTTGACAGCGCACCGGAACGGGTGCGGCGCGTCCATCGGCGGATGCTGCCGCATTACCAGCATCTCTACCAGCACCGGATCCGGGTCGGATGACACCGGCTGGCCGCCTGCAGACCATCATCGATGACGGGCTGTGCCTTGGCTGCGGCCTGTGCGGTGCTGTCGCCGGCCCGCAGGCGCTGACATTCGGGCGCGACAGGGATGGCGAGCCGCGCCCCTTCGCCGGACCGGATCTGGACAACATCGTGATGGATCTTGTCTATGACATCTGTCCCGGCTTCAATCTTGAAGGGCTGCCGCCCGCAACCGCCGCCGCCGCGCCGCGACAGGATCTGGTATGGGGCCCGCATGCGCGGATGGTGCAGGCGCATGCCGGCAATCCGGATCACCGGCATCGCGCCGCGACAGGCGGGGTGCTGACAGCGCTTGCCTGCCATCTTCTGCAGAGCGGGCGCGTCGGTATGGTCGCGCATGTTCGCGCTGCCGCCGACCCGCCACATTTCGGCGAGGCAACGGTCAGCCGCACAGTGGACGAGGTGCTTGCCGCCGCCGGATCACGCTATGGCCCGACAGCCGCCCTGTCCCATATCGCCGAGCTTCTTGACGCTGGCGAGCCCTTCGCGTTGATTGCCAAGCCATGCGATCTGAACGCCATGCGTCGCCTGGCGCATCATGACGCGCGGGTGAATGAGCTTGTCCAATACTGGATGACCCCGGTCTGTGGCGGCTTTATGCCGGATGCCGGATTCCGCCAGTTCGCCGCGCGCATGGGGCATGATCCCGACAGCCTCACCGGCGTGCGCTATCGTGGCCACGGATGCCCGGGGCCAACGCGTTTCGAACATGCCGACGGCACCGCCACAGAACATCACTATCTGGATGTGTGGGGCGAGGATGACAGCCAGTGGGTGCTGCCGTTCCGCTGCAAGATCTGTGCTGACGGCATCGGCGAGGCGGCCGACATCGCCGCCGCCGACAACTGGGACGGCGGCGCGCCGACCCGCGAGTTGGCCGAGACCGACCCCGGTAGCAATGCCGTGATCATCCGCACCGCCGCCGGTGCCGCCCTGTTTGATGAGGCCGTCGCTGCCGGCACCCTGGTTGAGGAAATGCCACTTGGCGTCGATGACCTTTCCCGGATGCAGCCGCATCATGTGAAGAAGAAGCTGAGCGGGCTTGCCAGGTCGCGCGGGCTTGCCGATGCCGGCAGCCTGGCGCCGCGGCTGATCAACATGCGGGCGGAAGCGCTGGATACGGCTCTTGGCGCCGAGGCGGCCTCGGCCGAACAACAGGGCGCGGCGCGGCGCGCCCGGGCCAGACGCGGTGCGGCAGGCTAGGCCTTCGAGTCGCCGCTTTCCAGCGCATCATATCTGGCGAGGGTGCCGGCGAAATGCTTCACCAGCTCCATGATCTTCACGTTCAGCTCATTGACCAGACGGTCATTATTCTCCGGCGTCGGCGTGAACATCACGCCGGTTTTCCTGTCAGCGCTGACAAAGCCCCGCTTTTCAAGCATCTTGACGTTGCGGCGCACCGTTTCCTTGTCGAGCCCGGTCAGATCGGAAATCAGCGCATATGTCAGCTTCTTGTTGCTGGGTGTCATGCCTGTCTGCGAGGCGAACCAGCTGTCGATTGTCGCTTCGTAGGAATTTCCCGCCTGATCCTCGGTGACGAGAAGAAGGTGGTGCCAGCAGACAACCTGAAGCACCAGATAGGCGTTGGCGCTGCCAGCGAACTTCAGACAATACTGGCTCCGGATGATTTCCATCTCCAGAAATCGCTGCCATATCGGGGTGAAATTTTCTTCTAAGGACATGAAACAAGATCACGAAAGCTGTCAGACACAATAAATCTGCTCATTCCGAGCGCTGTTACGGTTCCGCATCAACAAATAAGAGTCAATGCTTTTTAGGTGATTGTAGGGTGAGATTGTTGTGGGTACATCATTGCCTTCTGATAATTCAGACACGCACCAGGTCGGCGACATCCTGATCGACCGGACATCCAAACTGCCGTTCAAGATTACCGACGAGGTAATGTTGAACGACATTCCGCATGTGAAACTGAAATGCCAGGCACCAGAGGACAGTCGCACGAAGACGTTGTCACGTGCCGCCCTGAAAATGAATTTCCAGCAGTTTGATATGGGATGATCCGGGTCAGCTTCTGACCGTTGGCGGCGGGGTTGCCCCTTTCGGCCCCATCCCGCGCACCGCCTCAAGGCCACCATATCCGGCGACCATTTCGCGCTGGTCCTCATGCGCCTGCTCATTGACAGCCTCCGGATCGCAGATGTCGTGCAGCGCCGCTGTCATATCGGCATGAACCGCCTGATAGGCCGGATCGCCGGCGAGGTTGCGGGTCTCCTCCGGATCGTTCTCGAGGTCGAACAGCTCGTCCTCGAAGCCGACATAGCGGATCAGCTTGTAGCGCCCCTTGCGCAGCATGAAGGCCCCGTTCACCGCGCCGGCCGCGTGATACTCGCTGAACACCGGCCGGTCGGCCGGCTCGTCACCGGCCGCGATCCGCGCCAGCGGCGCGCCGACCATGGACGCATCCGGCGTCAGGCCGAAATGCGCCGGAATAGTTGCCGCCAGATCCACCAGCGAGACCGGGGTATCGCACACCCCGGGGTCAAGGTCAGGGTCGGCCAGCAGCAACGGCACCGCCACTGATTCCTCATACATGTTGGACTTGCCCCACAGACCGCGCGCCCCGACATTGTCGCCGTGATCGCTGCTGTAGACGACAGTCGTGTCATCGCAGAGCCCGGCCTCCTCCAGCGCGGTCAGGATCCGGCCGATATTGTGATCCAGCCAGCTGACCAGCCCGTGATAGGCAACAAAGGCGCGCCGGCGTTCCTGCGCATCGGTGAAGCGCGACTCCGTATCCATCATCGCATTCTGCTTTTCCACCCATGGATGGCGCTGATAGCCGGTATCGGGATGAAGCTTCGCGTCCGGAAGATCGATGCCGTCATAGAGGTCATAGAACGGCTGCGGACAGACCAGCGGAAAATGCGGCGCCACAAGCCCGACATAAAGGCACCATCCCTGCGGCCCGGTCGCCGCCTCGGCAAGCCAGTCGACAGTGCGCGCGGTGACGGCAGCGTCATAGCGCGTATAGGCGCTCTCGCCGCTGCCGATCTCCTGGCCAAGCATCCGGCCAGGCGCCTTCAGACGTTCATCCTCGTGCCGGATCGAGGCCCAGACCATGCCGACGCCGTCCTGCACCATCATCGGGATATGCAGCCTGTCGAACCCGCTCGGGTCGTCCGGATCGCGGTAATGAAGCTTGCCGATCGACTCCACCGGAATGCCGGCATCCTGAAGCTGATGTCCCCAGCCGCGCGGCGTTCCTGTATAGGGCGAAGCATTGTCCCAATGTCCGGTCTGATGGACATACCGCCCGCTGGCGAAGGCCGCGCGCGCCGGCACACAGATGGGCGACGGGGTGTAGGCGTTGCTGAAACGCACCGAACGCGCCGCAAGCCTGTCGAGATGGGGCGTCTTGATAAAGGGGTGGCCGGCGCACCCCATGAGACCGGATTGATGCTCGTCGGACACCAGAACCAGAAGATTGCGCATGATGGTCCTAGAGGCTCAGTTTTCCGGAAACCTTGTCCAGGCGTTCGAGATACTCGAACAGCTGTGCCATCTCGCCCTGTTCGAAAACGCTGGCCAGATGCTCCTGCCGCTGCCGCATCAGGGGGATCAGACGCCCCAGCATCTGCTGTGCGGCCGGAGTCAGCTGCAGCTTGCGGACGCGCTTGTCGTCAACATCGCTCTCGCTGACAACCAGCTTCTCTTCGATCAACCGATCGACGATCCGGCTGACCTGGCCCTTGTCAAAGGCGGCAAGCTCGACGATTTCCTTCTGTGTGCTGGCGAGATTGTCATACAGCAGCAGCATGACACGCCAATGCGCCAGCGGCACGCCCCCATGGCGCCGCAACAGATCCGCGGCCTGCGCGTTCAGGCTTGCCTGGAGGCGGGATAGGCGGAACGTCAGAATAGTCGACAGATCATAGCGCTGCTGCGAACCCATTCCGTCCAGGCTGCTATCGTCCAAAATTTCGTCTCGCGGTGAATTTGAAAAACTATGTGACATCATGATTTTGACTATGATCCAAATGTCGTTGACAGGTCAAGTTTTGTCCCTACGGTTATTTTGCAATAGATTTTGTCAGGAGGAACCCATGAAATCCACGCTTCGTTTGCTGGCCGTTGCCGGCGCCCTTGTCCTGACGGCCACAAGCGGCGCTTTTGCCGAATGGAAGCCGTCCGGACCCATCACCATGCTGATCGGTTTCTCCGCCGGTGGCGGCGCCGACACCCAGGCGCGCATGATCGCCGAGGAGCTTGAAAAACGTCATGGGTGGCAGATTATTCCGGAACAGGCCACTGGCGGCGGCGGCGCCAAGCTGTCGGCGAAGATCAAGGACATGCCGAATGACGGAACCGTCATCGGTCTCGCCGTGACCGAGACCTATGGCTACAACATGATTGCCAACCCGAAGGCGGGCTACACCCAGGCCGATATCACCCCGCTGACCACCACAGCCGGCTTCCAGATGGGCATCGTCGCCCAGACCTCGAAGGGCTGGAATGATTTCGGTGATGTGATCGCCGCCGCCAAGGCCGGCGAAACCATCCGGTTCGGCACCATGTCGCCGCGGATCGCCGACATCGCCTATCTTCTCGGCGAGGCCAACGGGGTCGAGTTCAACATCATCGAGGTGAAGGGCGGCAAGGCCGTGATGAACGGCGTGAATGCCGGCGACATGGATATAGGCTTCATGGCCGGCATCCAGGCAAAGGGCGTTGCCGCGGGTGATCTTGTCAATCTCGCCTCGGCGCTGTCGACACCGCTGAAGATGTCCCCCGATGCCAAGGGCATGGATGCCTATGGCGTGGACTTCACCCTTGACGGCTATTTCGTTTTTGTCGGCCCCGGCGGCATGCCGTCGGACGCGCAGAAAGCCATCAGGACGGCCATCGCGGATATCGTCAATGACCCGTCGACCAAGGCTGGCGGCTTCATCAAGAAGGCCTTTGGCGGCCCGGCGACCATTTCCGGCTCCGAGCTTGGCGGTCTGCTCGCCAGCGACGCAGCGGACGCCGAACGGCTGATGATGGCCGTCAACTGACGCCATCCTGCGCCCGCGGCCAGTGCCCTGCGGCGCTGGCCGCGTGCGCTGCTTGCACCACTGGACATGATTGACGCCCGCACCATCACCCAGCATCGCCTCATCGGGGTCATTGCGGTCCTTCTTGGGCTCGCCGCGATCCTGGCCTGGCTGCCTAATGACATCGATTCAGGACTGATCGAAAAGGTCAGGCGGCGGTACCAGATCGGTGACATGCTGGGGCCGGCAGCCTCGCTTGCGATTGTTGTTCTCGGGGGTGGCTGGCTTGCCCTGTCGCGGGAGAGAGAGTGTGTCGGCAAGGTGCTTGCACCGCTGCGGACCATTGTCATCTTCTCGTTCTTCATTCTGGCATCGCTGCTTCTCATGCGCTGGGCCGGCCCGGCGCTTGTCGGAATGGCGCAGGCCGCGGGCCTGCTGGAGCCGGAGGCCGGTTACCGCCAGCTGAGAGACACGCTTCCCTGGAAACTGACCGGCTTTCTGGCGGGTGGCTGCGTGATGATCTGGACCCTTGCCGGCATCACTGACGGAAACTGGACGGCACGGCGCCTTGGCGTCAGCTTTCTCATCGCGCTGGTGATCGCCCTTGCCTTCGACCTGCCCTTCGATGACCTCGTCCTGCCGCCAAACGGGGACCTGTGATGGGGATCGGCGACCACATCCTGCTGGGCTTCGATGCTGTTCTCTACGGATCCGGGGCTGTGTCGGTCCTCGGGCTGGCGGTGCCTCTGCCGCTGCTGACCGTTGCGCTTGGCCTTCTGACCGGCATTGTGATCGGCTCCATCCCGGGGCTTGCCGGCCCCATGGTGATGGCGGTGGCTCTGCCGATCCTGATCAGCATCTTCGGGTACGAGACGTCTGCCTTCCTTCCTGTCCTCGGCTTTCTGATCGGCATCATGAAGGGGGCGACCGTCGGCGGCGCGGTGCCGGCGATCCTGTTCAACACGCCGGGAACGCCGGACGCGTTGATGACAACACTTGACGGCTATCCGATGACCCGACGCGGCAAGGCCTTCAAGGCGCTGCGCGTGGCGCATTTCTCGTCCGTATCGGGCGATACCTTCTCTGATATCATGCTGTTCGTCTGCGCCCCCTTCCTGGCGCTGGTGGTCGAGGCCTATCTCGACCTTCCGGAAAAGGCGGCGTTGATCATGCTGTCGCTCTGCTTCCTTGCCGCCATTGTCGGCAAGCCAGTGTCCAAAGGCGTGATCGCCGTCGGGCTTGGCCTTTTCGTGGCCACCATCGGCACGGGCGAGGATTTCTACCCGCGGCTGACCGGCGGCGTTGTCGAGCTGTCTGGCGGCTTTCCGATAGCCTGTGTCATTCTTGGCACCCTTGTCATCGGCGAGGTGTTCGCGGCGCTTCACGCCATGCGCGGGGAGATCGCCACCACCGGACGGCTGGTCAGCCATGAGGTTGCCGGCGACAACAGCCTTCCCCTTGCCGAAAAGCGGGGTCTGCTGTCGACGATCCTGCCCTCGGCGGTGATCGGCACCTCGATCGGCGCGCTGCCGGGAATCGGCTCGACACTTGCCGCCACCCTTGGCTACAGCGCTGCCAGACGCCGGCATGAGGCGCGCCATCCCGACGCCGAGGGTGAGGCACGGTTCGGAAGCGGTCTGCCGCAGGGCGTGGCGGCCACCGAGGCGGCGAACTCTGCCGTGTCCGGGGCCAACCTCATTCCGGTGCTGTCGCTCGGCATTCCCGGCAATGCGGCGGCGGTGTTCCTGATCCTGGCCATGGATTCCATCAACGGCCTGAACCCGAGCCCCGGCGTCTTCAAGCTTCCTTCCAGCGGCACCAATCCGGAGATGGTGATGGCGTTCGGCCTGTTCACCCTGATGGCGGCGGCCAATATCCTGAACTGGATCGGCGGGCTGCATGTGATGCGGCTGATGGGCAACATGATCCATATTCCGAAGCAGGTCCTGCTTCCCACCGTGCTGCTGCTGACCATTGTCGGCATCTATGTTCAGGATTCCAGCCTTCTGGCGGTGGGATGGCTGATCATGTTCGGCTTTGCAGGCTTCATCATGCGGCTGACCGGCCTGCCGATCCTGCCTTTTGTCATCGCCTTCATTCTTGGCGCGCCGCTGGAACGGACCGCGCGTCAGGCCTTTTCGGCGACCGGCGGCGATCCCTTGTTCCTGTTCTCAAGCCCCATCTGCGTCATGCTCATGACAGGGTGCATTCTTGTTCTTGTCCATTTCGCAAGGAAACCGGCCCTATGACACGTCCCAACATCCTGTTCATCACAGCCGACCAGCACCGGGCAGACTGCCTCGGGATCGAGGGCCGCAGGATCAAGACCCCGCATCTGGACCAGCTGGCGCGCGAAGGAACACGGTTTTCCAGCGCCATAACGCCCTGCGTCATCTGCCAGCCGGCACGCGCCTCGATCCTGACAGGCCAGCTGCCGCGCACCCACGGCGTGCATGACAACGGCATCGATCTTCCGCCCGAGACAGGGGGCCGGGGATTCGCCGGATCACTGGCCGCGGCCGGGTACGACACGGCCTATTTCGGCAAGGCGCATTTCTCGACCTACCACACCTTCGAGCCGACCGGCACGCCGGAATGCGTGGAATCCTCGGCGCAATACGGCGACGACTGGCACGGGCCCTATATGGGCTTCCAGCATGTCGAGATGATGCTTCTCGGCCATAACTGGTTCCTTCCCGAAGAGCCGCCGCGCGGCCAGCATTACGAACGCTGGTTCTTCGCCGATGGCCGCGGCCATGAAAAGAACGCCGCCTACCGGCAGAATGGCGGCGACACCAAGGGCGCGGCACAGACGCATCACTCGATGCTGCCGGTGGCCTGGCACAATTCCACCTGGACGGCTGACCGGGCGATCGCCTGGATGCAGGACCGGCAGGCGGATGCCGATCCGTTCTGCGCCTGGGTCAGCTTTCCCGACCCGCACCATCCGTTCGATGCGCCGGAACCCTGGTCCTATCTCCATGCGCCGGAGGATGTCGATCTTCCCGCGCATCGACATCGCGATTTCGAGGGACGCCCCTGGTGGCACGAGGCGGTGTTGACGGCGGAGCCCGCCGGCAAGCCCGAGCATGCCGATATCCGCAAGAGCTACAGCCGCATACCGCCGCAGAGCGATGCGCAGCTTCGCGAGATCATCGCCAATACCTATGGCCAGATCGCGCTGATCGACCACCAGGTCGGACGGCTGATGAACTGCCTTGATACGCTGGGGCTCGCCGACAACACCATCATTGTCTACGCCTCCGACCATGGCGACTGGCTTGGCGATCACGGGCTGGTGCTGAAGGGGCCGATGCATTACGAGGGGCTTCTTCGCGTGCCCCTGATCATGCGCGGCCCGGATGTGCCTGCCGGTACGGTCAATGACAATCCGGTCAGCACCATGGATCTTGCCGCGACCTTCACCGACTATGGCGGCGCGGAGCCACAACTGCCGCAGCATGCCGCCAGTCTGAGACCTGTTGTCGAGGGGCGTGAACAGCGGGAGTTCGCCCGCAATGAATGGGGTCTTCTGCCGACCCGCGCCGGTGTCGAGCTGTCGCTGCAGACGGTGCGGACGCGCAGCATGAAGCTGACGAAGGACATGATCAGCGGCGCGGGCGAGATGTATGACCTGGCAGCCGACCCGCATGAAATGACCAACCTGTTCGATGATCCCGCGCATGCGAAAGCGCGCGCCGAGCTGGAGGCGTTGATTGACGAGCGGCCTGATGACATGCTGCCCCTCCAGACCCAGGTCGGCATGGCCTGAGCGGCACCGGGAGGGACAAGATGGCATCAGGACCCGCATTGGCGGTCATTCGCGGCGACGGCATCGGGGGCGATGTCACCGACGCGGCCCTGGCGGTGGTCGAAGCCGCGCTGAAGGGCGCCGGCGCGCCGTCGCCTGTCTGCGACGACATTCACGCCGGCGCCGGCTATTTTGCCGAGACCGGACGCGACATCGAGGCGGATGGCGAGCAGCGCGCCGGCGCCGCCGACGCCATATTCCTCGGTGCCATCGGCCTTCCGTCGATACGCCATGATGACGGAACCGAGATCTCGCCGCATCTGCGGCTTCGCGACAGGTTCCAGCTCTATGCCGGGGTCCGCCCGGTGCGCGCCTATCCGAACGCGCCGCAGCGCCTTGCAGATCCGCGCGCCGGCAACCTCGATCTGGTGATCGTGCGGGAATCCACCGAGGGGCTCTTCTACAGCGCGGCGGTCCATGACCGCTCTCCCGTCGAGGGCGATCCCGACGCTCCGGATGCTGTCAGCGATATCATGCGGATCACCGCATCGACCACGAGAAAGCTTCATGATTTCGCCTTTCGCCTTGCCGCGCGGCGACGCGCGCGCGGCCGCCCGGGGCATCTGACCTGCGTCGACAAGGCGAATGTCTTCAAGTCACAGGCGTTTTTCCGCACCCTGTTCGACGAGGTGGCGGCACGCCATCCGCATATCGACAAAGGCTACAGCTATGTCGATGCCATGGCGCTGGAGATGGTGCGCCGTCCGTGGGATTTCGACGTGATGGTGATGGAGAACATGTTCGGCGACATCCTGTCAGACCTTGCCGGCGGGCTTGTCGGCGGCATGGGTATGGCGGCCTGCGGCGAGATCGGCGATGACAATGCGCTGTTCCAGCCGGCGCATGGCTCCGCCCCCGACATCGCCGGCACCGACAGCGCCAATCCGCTTGCCGCCATTCTCAGCGGCGCGATGATGCTGGACTATCTTGCCGAAAGATGCGGCCTTGCCGCCTATCAGGAAGCGGCGCGTGCCATCGAATCCGCGGTTGATGACGGCTTCGCGGATCATGCCGTCCGGCCCATGGAATTCGGCGGCGACATGGGAACCGCCGCCGTGACGAGGGCTGTTCTCGAACGGCTGCGGACGGCAGGCTGACGATGTGTGACCGGGGGCTGGGCAACGGGAAGTGAAACCATGTATGTGATTATTGTCGATTTCGAGATCGAGGATGGGACGCTGGGGCCCTTCCTTGCGCTGATGACCGAGAACGCCGCCGCCTCGCTTCGCGACGAGCCCGGATGCCGGCAGTTCGATGTCTGCCAGGACCCGGACAACCCGGGGCAGATTTTTCTGTACGAGCTGTATGACGACCGCGCCGCCTTCGAGGCGCATCTCGGCATGCCCCACTTCAAGAGTTTCGATGCCGCGACAAAGGACATGATCAGGTCAAAGACGGTGCGCGCCTATACACGTCTTGCTCCCTAGGCAGCTGATGCCCACAGAAACATGCCAACCACCGCAAGGCTGCCGCCAAGCTGGGCAAGGAAGACCGATACCGACGCCAGATGCAGCAGCCCGAACATGCGCCGCGCCGCCATGTCGCCGTCAAGGTCGCGGTCACGATAGGCGTTGATCCGGGGCGTCAGAAGGAAGACGTTGATCGCGAACCCGGCGGCGATCAGCACCGAGACGGTGAGCTGCCAGCCTGCGCCCGCCGCCATCGCCGCGCCGCTGGCGGCAAGCGACAGCACCAGACCGAACAGGAACAGCCGCGGAAACAGCACCCGCAGAAACGCCCCGACCGCCTTTGCCGACAATGTCTTGAAGGCTGCCTGCGGCACCACCGCGGTGAAAAAAATCATAAACCCGGCGATCGCCGCGTGAAGAATGGCAAGAAGCGCCATGTCAGGCCCCCTGGCAGGTGTGGCAACGTTGAGGCTCGCAGGATATTGGCGGCATCCAGGATGCGGCAAGGCGGGCCATTGCCGCAGGGGACGGGCTAGGCCTGACGAAGCGCTGTCATCCAGCCGAGCGAGGCGTCTGTATCACTGTTCGCGGGCCTGTATTCGGCTCCGAGCGGCGCGTCATATCCGCAATCGGCGAGATGCGCAAAGATATGGGCGTAGTTGATCTCGCCCTCGTCCGGGCGCCCGCGATGCGGCACGCCGGCGAACTGCACATGGCCGGTGATATCCAGATTGGCGTCAAGGCGGCGGGTCAGGTCGCCTTCAAGGATCTGCACATGATAGCAGTCGAACATCAGCCTGACATTCGGCGCGCCGACAGCCTCGATGATGCGGCGGGCCTGATCGGTATGGTTCAGGAAGTAGCCCGGCGCGTCATAATGGTTCAAGGGCTCTATCAGGATTCCGCGCCCGCCAGCCGCCGCGGCGTCCGCGGCATGGCGAAGAGTCTCGATGAAGCAGGACTCCGCCGCCGGCCCGGCAGCAAAGCCCGCCATCACATGAATGTTCGCGGCGTCGATGGCGTCGGCATAGGCCACCGCCTCGGCGATGGCGGCGCGCGCCTCGTCCTCGCGGCCGACTAGGGCGGCAAGTCCGTTTTCACCGGCCCCGACATCGCCGCGCCGCGTGTTCAGCCCCATCATGCGAAGCCCGGTCTCGTCAAGCGCGGCCCTGACCTCGGCGGGGTCCTCGTCATAGGGCCAGTGGCATTCCACCGCGTCAAAGCCGGCAGCCCGGGCGGCGCGGATGCCATCGGCAAGCGGACGGTCCGCCCAGAGAAATCCGAGATTGGCGGAGAACGCCGTCATTCATCCCACTCCACATCAAAGCCTGTCACAAGGTCGCGAACCTGTTCGGCTGTCAGCATCCGCGGGCCCATGCCGCGCGTCATCATGGCGAGACGCGCCGTGTCCTCCAGCTCTTCAATGGCATTGCAGGCGGCCTCGACATCCTTTCCGGCCACCACCGGTCCGTGACTGGCAAGCATCACCGCCGAACGTTTGCCGGCAAGGCCGCGCACGGCCTCTCCCATCGCCGGATCGCCCGGCAGGAAAAAGGGCAGAAGCTTGACCCTGCCAAGCTTCATGATGGCATAGGGGGTCAAGGGGGGAAGGAAATCATCCTCATCCACATCCGGCATCATCGACAATGCCACCGCATGACAGGAATGAAGATGCACCACCGCACCGGCACTCGACCGCGTGTCATAGAAGGCGGTGTGAAGCGGCATCTCCTTGGTCGGCGGATCGCCGTCAACCAGCAAGCCGGCGGCGTCGAAGCGGCTGAGCCGCCCCGGATCAAGGCGTCCGAAGCTTGTCCCTGTCGGCGAGACCAGAAGCCCGCCATCCTCGGTGCGGGCGGAAAGATTGCCGGTGCTGCCGCCGGTCAGGCCGCGATCGAACATCGATTTCGCCAGCAGGCAGATCTGTTCCCGAAGCCGGGTCTCGCTGCTCATCATGCCTCCAGTGTCGCCAGCGCTCTGGCAAAGAAATCCCGATCACCGAAATTACCAGATTTCAGGGTGATCGCCACATCCTCGCCGTCAACCCGCGAATAGGTCCAGGGAACGCCGGGGGCGATCTCGGCCCCGATATCAAGACGCGACAGGCCAAGCGCCCTGGCGACCGCGCCGGACGTCTCGCCGCCGGCGACAACGAATCTGCGGATGCCCCTGGCGAAGGCGGCGCGGGCAAGTCCGGCAAGCGCCTCTTCAACGATCTCGCCGGCACGCGCGACGCCAAGCTGTTTCTGCGCGGCGCGCACATCCTCCGGCCGTGCGGTGGCATAGATGATGGGAGTGCTGGACGGCGTCTGCGCGGCAAGCCAGGCAATGGCCGCGTCCACCCCCTCTTCGGCAAGCACCAGGGGGTCAAGCCACAGGCCCGGCCCGGCGTCGCCATAGGCGGCCACCTGCTCATTGGTCATCGCCGAGCAGCTTCCCGAGAGAATCACCGCACCCTCTGGCAATGACGGACGGACCGGCGCCGGGGCATCGGCGGCCAGAACGCCGTCCTGGCGATAGAGGTCCGGCAAGGGCATCGCAACCGCGGACCCGCCGGTCAGCAGCGTCATACCGCGGCAGGCCGCGGCGATTGTCTGAAGATCATCATCCGCCACCGCATCGACCACCACATGCGCCACGCCGTCGGCAGCAAGGTCCCGCAGCCTGCTCCGCAGGGCATCCGCGCCCCGCGCCACCGTCAGCCTGTCGGCAAGCCCCACAGGGCGTGTCACCTGCGGTTCCAGAAGCCGCATCAGGTTGCTGTCGCGCATCGGCGTCAGCGGGTGATCCTTCATCGGACTCTCGGCAAGGGGAAGCTGGCCGACAAACAGGTTTCCCATGAATATGGATCTGCCATTCTCCGGAAAGGCCGGGCAGTAGATGGTCTGCTCCGCGCCAAGATCATCCATCAGCGCTTCGGCCACCGGTCCGATATTCCCCCCGGCGGTGCTGTCGAAGGTCGAACAGTATTTCCAGAAGACCCGTTCGGCGCCAGCGTCCCGCAGCCAGCCCAGCGCGGCGCGGCATTCGGCAACCGCCTCGTCAACCGGGGCTGTCCGGCACTTCAGGGCGATCACTTCGAACGGGGCGGTGTCCGACGGCGGCGCATCCGGAATGCCGAGCCGAAGTGAGACAGGCACGCCCGAGCGCGCCAGCAACCCGGCAAGATCGGTGGCTCCGGTGAAATCATCGGCGATGCATCCCAAAATCGTGGACATGACTCGGTTCCGTCTGTTGACCCGGGCAGCACCATGCCATGCAGCCCTTGGTGACAACAAGCGGAATACCCTGAGTCCGGCCCAATTTACCCATTCACCCCCGACTGGTCTTGTGACACGATACCGGATCGTAAAAGGAGACATTCGATGCTGATCAATTTCACATCTGGTGTATTCAAGTCTGAAAAGGAAATGGAGCTCTATCGGTTTCGATGGGCCGAAATCAGCGAAAAATACATGTCGGAGCTCCGCGCGGCCGGGCTGTTGCGATGGGCTTCGATGCAGGTCTGGAACAAGCAGGGCAAAGCGCAGATGGCCTGGCTGTTTGAATATGAGGACCCCGAGGCCTACAAGCGTTGCCAGACGATCTTCAAGACAATCGAATCCGAATTTGGCGATCTCGACTTGCAGCTGACCGCATTCCGCGGTGTGGTGCTTGAGGATTATGACTGGAAATGACAGCCTCCCCCGACATCCCCAACAAGGCCATCCCCGCGAAGCCCGACTTTGAATCTCCGGAATTTCTTGCCGCGCATGTCGAGGAAATTCTGGCCTTCTATGAACCTGTCGCCCGCGACAGCGCCGGCGGGTTTTTCCATTTCTTCATGGATGACGGAACGGTCTATGACCGCGAGACCCGGCATCTGGTGAGTTCGACGCGGTTTGTCTTCAACTACGCCAACGCCTTCCTTCGCACCGGGCAGGCGCATTACCGCGACTGGGCAGCGCATGGTCTGCGCTACCTGCAGACCCACCACCTGACCGACAGGGGTCATCATCTGTGGCAGCGCAAGGGCGATGTCATCGAGGACGGGCGCGCCATGGCCTATGGCCATTCCTTTGTCATGCTTGCCGCCGCCTGGGCGCACCGGGCCGGCATTGCGGGCGCGGACAGGCTGATCACCGACATCTGGGACTTCATGGAGACGCGGTTCTACGAGCCTGCGTACCAGGCCTATGCCGACGAGCGGGACGCCAGCCTTGCCAGCCTGTCGCCCTATCGCGGGCAGAACGCCAACATGCACACGGTCGAGGCGCTGATCGCCGCCTTCGAGGCCACCGGCGAGGCCCGCTATCTTGACCGCGCCGACCTTGTCGCCCGGCGCTTCACCGTCGATCTGGCGGCAGGTGCCGATGGCCAGATCTGGGAGCATTACACAGACAGCTGGCAGCATGACTGGACCTACAATATCGACAAGCCGGACGATCTGTTCAAACCCTGGGGCTTTCAGCCGGGTCATCAGGTCGAATGGACAAAGCTTCTGCTGCAGATCTACGCGCACCGCCCCGCCGAATGGCGTCTTCCGACAGCAATCCGGCTTTATGACACGGCTCTGGAAAAGGGCTGGGACAGCGAATATGGCGGACTTGTCTATGGCTATGCCCCGGATGGCAGCTTTGCCGACGCGCATAAATATTTCTGGGTGCAGGCCGAGGCGCTCGCCGCCGCCTGGCGGCTCCATGCCCGCACGGGCGCGGCACGCTACCGCGCCGACTATCATCGGCTGTGGGAATGGTCATGGGACCATCTGATCGACCATGAGCATGGCGCCTGGTTCCGCATCACCAGCCGCGAGGGGCACAAGGTCGAACCCTACAAATCCCCCGCCGGCAAGACCGACTATCACACCATGGGCGCCTGCTGGGACATTCTGTCCGTGATGCAGGAAAGCGGCGCCTGAACGGCGTTCAGTCAGGATCAGCAATGAACACGGACAGAAACAGCGGCGGCTTTGACACCTCACCGCGCCACGCAAGCTATGACGTGGTGATCGTCGGCGGCGCCATCATGGGATCGGCAAGCGCCTGGTTCCTGGCGCAGAATCCGGATTTCGACGGCAGCATCCTTGTTGTCGAGCGCGACCCCGGCTACGGCCAGTCATCGACGGCGCATACCAATTCCTGCATGCGCCAGCAATTCTCGACCGCGCTGAACATCCATATCTCGCAATTCGCCGCCGACTTCGTGACAAACCTTCGCGGCTATATGGGTGACGATCGCGTTCCAGAGCTCGGCATTCAGAATTACGGCTACATGTATCTTGCCGACAATGACGATTTCGCCGCGCTGCTGCGGGCCAACCAGAAGATCCAGCTTGACGCCGGCACCGCCACCGAAATCCTGTCGCCTGACGAGATCGCGGCGCGCTACCCGTTCTACAATCTGGAGGATATACGCCTCGGCTCGATCAATCTGCGGGACGAGGGATACTGGGATGGCGGCACCGTCTTCGACTGGCTTCGCCGCTCGGCCCGCGAGAAGGGCGCCGAATATGTCGCTGGCGAGGTGGTGGGCATTGGCCGCTCGGGCGACCGGATCACCCATGTCACCCTGGCCTCCGGCGAGCAGGTGTCCTGCGGCACGCTTGTCAATGCCAGCGGCCCGCGCGCGGCGCGCACAGCGGCGATGGCCGGCATCGAGCTGCCTGTGGAGCCGCGAAAGCGCTTCACCTTTATCTTCAGGGCCGAGCGCCCGCTTGACCGCGATCTGCCCTTGACCATCGACCCGTCAGGCGTGCATGTCCGTCAGGACGGACCGCAGACCTATCTTGCGGGCTGCCCCGCCGACCCGGACCCGGCGGTGGATTATGATGATTTCGTGATGGATCACAGCCGCTGGCAGGACCATGTCTGGCCAATCCTGCCACACCGCATTCCGCAGTTCGAGGCCATACGCGTGGTCACGGAATGGGCCGGGCATTACGCGTTTAACACGCTCGACCAGAACGCCATCCTCGGCCCACATGACGAAGTCGCCAATTTCATCTTCCAGAACGGCTTTTCCGGCCACGGCCTGCAGCAGAGCCCGGCGATGGGCCGCGGCGTGGCGGAACTAATCACCTATGGCGCGTTCCGCAGCCTGGATCTGTCACCCTTCTCCTGGAACCGCATCGCCGCCGGACAGCCGCTTGTCGAAACCGCGGTTATCTAGCGCGTTTTCTGACATTGGCATCCCTATGGCTGATGCTATGGTAACCGGGTGGCGCGCTGGACGGCGCGCCAGCCGCAGCGGATGACATTGTTTTTTGACAGAGGATCGCAACGCCGGTTGCCCACAGATGTTTGAGAAGGCCCCGCATCCAGAAAATGAGGACAGGCGTCGACAGGCTGTCGAACGGACCGGCCTGACCGAACCTGCCGACGAACGGCTGTACGAGGTCTATTGCCATCTTGGCCGTCAGCTGACCGGATGCCCGCAAAGCTGGGCGAATGTGGTGCATGACCACAGCAACCACAATTTCATCATCGATGCCGAAGGCGCAAGCGAGGCCGAGAAGGAGGATGTCCGCTTCATCGACAGGTCGCAATCCTTCTGCCAATACGCGCTTCTCAGCCCCGATCCGCTGATTGTCCCCGACATGCGGCGCAGCCCGATCTTTCGCGACCATGCCGCGGTGACGCGCGAGGATGAGCCGATCCTGTTCTACGCCGCCTTTCCGCTGGTCAATGCCGAGGGCTATATCCTCGGCTCGCTCTGCGTGCGTGATTTCCGCGTCAGGCGCCTCTCGGCAGAGGTGATCGGGCTGATGCGCACCCTGGCTGCCAAGCTGTCACACCAGATCGACATGGAGACGGCGAACCGCGCGGTCTCGGCGGAAAAGCTTCTTGAGATACTGGGGCGGATCAGGGACAGCTTTGGCGATGCCGACATGCAGGACGCGATGGCGCTTCTCAAGGCCTTTGCCGGTCACCGGATGGATGGGGAGGATATCGCCAGGCTGAGCGCCCGCGGCCTCGTGGACGACAGCGGCGCGCTGAGCGCGAGCGGCCGCGCCCTGATGGTCAGCAGCGGCCTCGAGGCGCAGATTCTCAACAGGCTGCAGTCGCCGGCTGCGGATGCCGACGGGCTTGCCAGACTGTTCGAGGAGATCAGCTGACATGTATGGCAAGATCGTCTCGCTCAGCTTCAAGGATATCAATGACGCCCAGCTTGGCGCCTCCTTTTTCTCGGAGCGGGTCGGCACGAGGATCTACGAGCACAACATCAATGGCTTCAACATCTTCATCGGCCGCCAGGGCGAGCTGAACATCGCCATCAAGTTCAAGGACTCGGACGCGCTGAAACGCTTCGAGCAGCTCTACAGCTCCCTGATCAACGACCTTCGCACCAGCCTGCCCTTCAAGGAGCAGGCCTTTGTCGGCGTCTGCACCTTCACCTTCGAGAAGGAAGCCTCGATGACCGGGGCGCAGGGCGGCTGAGCGGGCTAGAGCCGCGCCATCCAGTTCCGCAGTTCCAGCATGCGCACGGCGTCGCCCTGCTCGGCCGGGCTTGTCGACAGCCGCGCCGCCGCCTCGGCATCGCTGTCCGCAGCCATCAGATCATCGGCGAGGTGCGGCGCCACCCGGCCATCACCGCCAAGATAGCGGCCGACAAAGGACGGGCTGAATTCGGGATGGTACTGCATGCCCCAGAAATCGATCCCGTCGCGATCGATGGCAAAGGCCTGCACCTTGCTATGGGCGTTGCCGGCAAGACGGACCGCGCCATCGGGAAGCCGCACGACCTCGTCGCGATGCGTGCAGGGAACGGCAAAGCCGTCCTGACGACCCGCCATCATCGGATGGGCGCGGCCCTCCTCGGTCAGCTTGATGCCGGTCGCCATGCCGTCCTCGCGCCCGTTCGGAGAGGCGGCGGCCGAGCCGCCAAGCACCGAGGCGGCAAGCTGCATGCCGTTGCAGGACCCGATCACAGGACGGCCCGCGGCGAATGCGGCGCGCATCACCGCCGCCAGAGGCGCGGCACGGTCATCATCGGTGTTCCACGCGACCGAGGACCCGGTGAAGGCCACCCCGTCGAACCGTGTCATCTCCGGCGTTTCATGGCCGTCATAGGGGGAGATGATCTCGATCTCGGCATCCGCGTCAATGCCCCTCAGCGCGTCAGCATAGACAGCGCTGAGCGTGGCCCCGGCCCGCGCCGCCAGCGACGCGCTGATATCGCGCGGGTTGCTCTCCACAATCAGGATCCGTGGCATGGCGCGGCTCAGGAACTGCCCGCGGTCTCGCGGTGGAGATCCTCGAGATAGCGCTGATGCGCCAGCGCCGCAGGTTCGAGATCGGCCTCGGCCGGCCGGTCATAGCCATAATGGCCGTACCTGTCCTCGCCCCGCACCAGCATGACGGTGTCGCGGTCATGCTTTGTCTGCTTCACATGCGAGGCGATATACTGGACGTTCAGCCCGATGCGACGGTCATCGCTGCGGTTCGGCATCGAGGCATGAAGCGTCCAGCCATGATGGAACGAGGCCTCGCCCGGCTGCAGTGGACACAGGACCGCCTTATCCTCGTCGATCCCCTTCACCGTCTGGCCCTGGAGAAGGACGTTCGCGTCGTCCTCGGTCGTCTCATGGTCGTAGCGGCCATGCCTGTGGCTTCCGGGAAGCATCCGCATGCAGCCGCTGACATCATCCGCCACCGACAGCGCCAGCCACATCGACACCTGGTCGTCATGGCTGAGGCCCCAGTAGGTCAGGTCCTGATGCCAGCTGACATGGCTTGGCGCATGCGCTTCCTTGATGATGTAGGTGACATTGTAGAGAAGGATGTCGGGACCGATCAGCGATTCCACGACATCCAGCACCGTGCTGTCGGTCGCCAGCTGTAGCGGCGAGGTCAGGATGGTATGAGCCTTCGAGCGGTAATGAAGCGAGCCGATCTGCTCTTCGGCAGCCTCCATCGAGGCGCGGTGCCGCGCCGCCTCGTCGCCGGTGAGGATCGGAACGCCGCCGATATAGCCGTCGCGATCATAGGTTTGCGCCAGTGCCGGAATATTCATCCGTGCCTCCCTTGCAAAAGCGTCTGCGGCATGCCGCCTCATCCCGCCATAGAGACAAAAGCAGCCTGGCTTGGCAAGCTGTTAAACGCATCCGGAAAGGTATTTTCCGGCATGCTCCAACCCCATCGCCGCGCCCAGGCCAGTGTCAAGAAAGACCTTGAAGCAGGGCGGTCAGCCACCCTACTCTCACAGCGGCAGGAGACCATGGAGATATGACAATGCCAGAGCGTGTGAATACGGTGATTGTGGGCGGCGGCCAGGCCGGCCTGGCCATGAGCGCGCATCTGCGCATCCAGGGTATCGACCATCTGGTTCTCGAGCGCGACCGCATCGCCGAGCGCTGGCGCAGCGCCCGCTGGGACAGTCTTGTGGCGAACGGTCCGGCCTGGCACGACCGCTTTCCGGCGCAGGAATTCGCCGGCATCGGCGGTGACGCGTTCGCCACGCGCGACGAGGTCATCGCCTATTTCGAAAGCTTCGCCGAGGCGATCGAGTCGCCGGTGCGGTGCGGTGTCGAGGTGACCTCGGTCACACGCCAGCCGGACAATTCCGCATTCCATATCGAGACATCGACAGGACCGCTCGAGGCGCAGAATCTCGTTGCCGCGACCGGCCCATTCCAGACCCCGGTATTCCCGCCGCTGGTGCCGGAGAGGACAGGCCTTGCGCAGATCCATTCGGCGCAGTATCGCAATCCGGGCCAGCTTGCCGATGGCGGCGTCCTTGTCGTCGGAGCGGGGTCATCCGGATCGCAGATCGCAGACGAGCTTCTTCGGTCGGGGCGCCGGGTGTTCCTCTCGATCGGCCCGCATGACAGGCCGCCCCGCCGCTATCGCGGCAAGGATTTCGTGTGGTGGCTCGGTGTTCTTGGAAAATGGACCCTGAAGACGCCGCCGCAGGGGCGCGAGCATGTGACCATCGCGGTCAGCGGCGCGCATGGCGGCGAGACTGTCGATTTCCGGCGCTTCGCGGCGCGCGGCATGACCCTTCTTGGCATGACCGAGCGGCATCAGGACGGGGTGATGTATTTTGCCGATGATCTGGCCCGCAACATCGCCGCCGGCGACGAGAACTACCTTGGGCTTCTTGACGAGGCTGACGCCTATGTGGCGGCCAACGGCCTCGACCTTCCTGACGATCCGGCTGCACGGAGGATCGATCCGGACCCCGCCTGTGTGATCACACCGGTCAGGACGGTAGATCTCGCCGCCGAAGGCATCAGCAGCATCATCTGGGCCACCGGCTACACACAGGATTTCGGCTGGCTCAAGCTCGACAGCTTTCATACCGACGGCCGGCCGCGCCACCATGAGGGCGTCTCCGATGTGACCGGGCTCTATTTTCTCGGTCTTCCCTGGCTGTCAATGCGCGGCTCCTCTTTCATCTGGGGAGTCTGGGAGGACGCCGCCCGCCTGGCGACAGACATCGCCGCGCGGCGCGGGGCAGCGGCGTGACATCCGCCAGCATCGACATTCTGCGCGACCTGATCGCCTTTCCCACCATCAGCCGCGACAGCAATCTGGAACTCATCGACTACTGCGCCACACGGCTGGAGGATATCGGCGGCGCTGTCGAGATCATCCGCGACGATAGCGGCACGAAGGCCAATCTGTTTGCCACCATCGGCCCCCGCGACGCAGGCGGGGTGATGCTGTCCGGCCATACCGACGTGGTGCCGGTGGACGGCCAGGACTGGACAAAGCCGCCCTTCGCAGCGACCGAGATGGATGGCAGGATCTACGGTCGCGGCACCGCCGACATGAAGGGATTCGTCGCCTGCGCGCTGGCGGCGGCGCTTGCCACAGACGGCCGCCATCTGACAACGCCGCTTCATCTTGCCTTTTCGCATGACGAGGAGATTGGCTGTGTCGGCGTGCGCTCGATGATCGACATGCTGGATGCCGCGCCGGTGCGGCCGGCCATGTGTGTCGTCGGCGAACCGACAGGAATGAAGATCGCCACCGGCCACAAGGGAAAGACTGCATTGCTTGGCACCTGCAGCGGGCGGGCCGCGCATTCATCGCTGGCGCCACAGGGGGTGAACGCCATCCACCTTGCCTGCGATCTGGTGGCCGCGATCCGCGCCCTTCAGCAGGAGATTATCGATAGCGGTCCGCACGACGACGCCTTCGACATCCCTTTCACGACGCTTCATGCCGGCAGAATCGACGGCGGCGTGCTTCTCAACATCGTTCCCGAGCATGCCAGCGTCACCTTTGAAATCCGTAATCTTCCCGAGGACCAGCCTGAAAGGCTGATCAACCGGCTCCGCGATGCCGTCCGGCCGGTGATCACGGCGGCACAGGCCATCGCCCCCGAGGCCGGCATCACGCTGCAGGTCACAAACAGCTATCCCGGGCTGTCGACATCACCGGATGAAGAGGTGGTGGCGCTGTTCACCGAGCTCGCCGGAGATGACCAGCGGATCAAGGTGGCCTTCGGCACCGAGGCCGGGCTGTTCGACAGCCGCCTCGGCGTGCCGACGATTGTCTGCGGCCCCGGGTCGATGCAGCAGGGGCACAAGCCTGATGAATTCATCGCCATCGAGCAGCTTGCCGCCTGCGATGCGATGCTGGCGCGGATGACAGACCGGCTGGTCGCCGGTCTCTAGCGACTATCTGTCATCGCCGGCAACGCCGTAGGACGGCGACGCCCCCGGATCGAGCGCCCGCGTCACATAGTCGTCAATCTGCGGTCTGTAGACCTGCCAGGCTGCCTCGAGCGCCCTGATCGGACACTCCTCGGTCCAGTCGCAGCGGAGATCGACAAGCGGCCATGACTGGTCGCCGGCGATCAGCATGCCGGCAGAATGAAGCGGGCCCGCCTCGCCGCCAGCGTCAAGACCGGCAAACAGCGCCGCCATCAGCCTGTCGCCAAGCTGCCCGCTTGCCGCGGCAAAGCCTGCCAGAACCGCTGACGGCACCTCGGGATTCGCAAGAAGATTGCCGGCCGAAGCAGCATCCTGTGCCCGGGATTCAGCATTGATGCCAAGCGCGCGGGTGCCGGAAAAGATGGCTGTTCCGCCATCCGCATCGACAGCGAGAAGCTGGCGCCAGCCGGCATTCCCGGCATCGGTGATCACCTTCTCCACCGCGGCCTGCGCCGCCTGTCCCGACGCCATCGCATCAAGCGCGCTGGGGCCAAGCCGGGGGTCGGTGACATTCTGGCTTGCCACCGCGCCGGCGCCGGCACGCACGAAGGCGCATCGCGCCGCCACGGCGGGCGAGGAGGATGTCACGGCAACGCCGAACTGGCCGCTGGCCGCGCAGCGGGCGACAATCGAGAATGTCATGCCTCAGCCCTCATCGGGGATGATTGCGGTGGCGTCGATCTCGACAAGCCATTCGGGGCGCGCCAGCGCGCTGACCACAAGCCCCGTCGATACCGGATGGACGCCCTTGATATATTCGCCGATGGTCCGGTACACGGCCTCGCGATGCCGCACATCGGTGATATACACCACGATCTTCACAAGATGCGCCATCTCGCCGCCGGCTTCGGTGATCAGCTGGCGGATATTCTGCATCACCTTGTGGGTCTGCTCGGCCGGATCATGGCTGTCGATATTGACGGCGTCATCAAGGTTCTGCGGGCACTGGCCACGCATCCAGACCGTCCGGCCGCCGCGCGTGACGACGGCCTGGCACAGGTCGTTGTCAAGACTCTGTTCAGGATATGTGTCGCGCGTGTTGAAGGATCTGATCCGCTGATGCGCCATGGCGTTGTCCTCTTGTCCAAGCTGGTGTTCCGCTTCTTTGTCGGCGATGCGCATGCCGATGGTCAATAGGGCTTGCGGCGAAGGCCGCCGGTCATGGCGCTGCATTTTTTGCATCCGCACACTGAAAATTTAGCCCTGTTTCGCCCGGCGGGCCGCCTCTAGTGTAAGGAATGCGGCCATGACAGCAGGAAAAGGCAGCCATGTTTATTGCGAAACTGATGATCTGCGGCATGCTGCAAGGCGGCTGCACACTTCTGACGGACACCAGCGGTCTGCACAGGACCGAGGAGCAGTGCCGGGCGCGCATCGAAGAGATGATGTCCGACCTCCATGATATGGTGCCCCACATGCGGATGGCGGCCGACTGCCAGAGGATGGGAGTGCCTGTCTGAGAGGACATCATCCCTGCGCCCGCGCCGCCGCCCGGCGTTCGCGATGCATCACATAGAGTCCTGAGGCGATGATGATCGCCGAGCCGGCCCAGGTCCAGCCGTCCGGAAACTGTCCGAACAGCAGATAGCCATAGATGCTGGCCCAGATGATGATGGTGTAGTGGAGCGGCGATACAAATACCGCCAGCCCGATTTCCAGCGCCCTGATGACAAGGAATTCTCCAAGCGCCGCCATCAGCGACATCAGCAGAAGAACCGGCAGCAGCCGCGGGTCGATTTCCACCCAGACGAACGGCAGCGTGAGGGTCAGCAGAAGCGTCGCGGTCAGCGCGGTATAGGCGACAGTTGTCGCGGTCCTGTCGCGATGGCCGATATGGCGCGAGACGATCTGCCTTCCGGCAAACAGGATGGCGGCCGTCAGCGGCAGCAGCAATCCCGGGTGGAAACTCTCGAAGCCCGGCCGGATCACCACGAGGGTGCCGAGAAACCCGATGATGGTGGCTGTCCAGCGGTGGAGTCCCACGCGCTCGCCAAGGAGCACCGCGCCAAGCATGGTGACCACAAGCGGTGCGATGAAGGTCACCGAAACAGCGTCGGCCAGCGCCACGAAATTCAACCCGATGATGAACAATGTCGCCGAGGATGCCGCCATCACCCCGCGCACCACCTGCAGCACCGGATGGCTGGTGCGGAGCACCGCGCGCCCCCGAAAGCCAATGAGAAGGATGACGCCGAAACACAGCGCCAGTTGACGCGCCCAGACGATTTGCATCGCCGGCATGAATTCCGTCAGATATTTCGCCTGCGCGTCGACAGCGGCGAAGACGAACATGCCGGCCAGCATGAACATCGCCCCGCGAATGTTGTCGGCCCGGCTGGGTGCGGGGGAACGCGGCCTTTCGGTCCTGCTCTGATTTGCCATGACATCCACCGCCCGATCAAGGCGCCGGACATGGCACCCACCGTCAAGTCTGCGCATAAACAGCTGCCAAAAGCACCTGTTTCCGTTCAGCTAGGCGCGCGAGAGCAGGGCGTCCTGCCAGGCGAGATAGCTGTCCTTGGGGGTTCGTGCCTGGCTGTCGTAATCCACATGGACCAGACCAAACCGCTTGCTGTAGCCGAAGGCCCATTCGTAATTGTCGAGAAGCGACCAGGCGAAATAGCCCTTCAGCGGCACCCCCTCTTCAAGCAGCGCCGCGCATTCCGCCAGATGGCCCTCGAAATAGGAGATGCGCTCGGGATCGGTCACGCCCCCTTCGGCATTCAGCTGATCGGCATTCGCCATGCCGTTCTCGGTGACATAGAGCGGCAGGCCAGGCGCATAGTCGCTGGCCATGCGCCGCAGGAAAAACGCCAATCCACCGGGATCGATTTCCCAGCCCATATCCGTCTTCGCAAGATCGCCGCGAACGCATCTGAAGCCAAGATGCGGCTCGGCAGCGTCCGGCGCGATCACCGAGCGGGTGTAGTAATTGTTGCCGGCCCAGTCGAGCGGCGCGCTGATCAGGGCAAGGTCGTCCTCATAGCCCTCCGGCATGTGCCGGCCAAACAGCGCCAGCACCTCTTCCGGGTAGCGGCCCTTGAAGGTGGAGTCCTCGAACCAGCGGTTATAGATGCCGTCGAACAGCTGCGTCTTTTCGGCGGCCAGCGCCGAGTCATCGACCGGCACCGCATACTCCTTGTTCAGGACACAGCCGACATTGCGATGGCCGTGGCCGCGCAGAACCTCGACCGACCTGCCATGCGCCAGCTGCACGAAATGCATCGCGCTGGCGGTGGCGGCAAGATCGGTGAGACCGGGCGCGTGATGACCCCAGTAATGGCTGAGAAAGGACACGCACCAGGGCTCGTTGACCGGGGCGACGCTTGCCAGCCTGTCGCCGAAATGGCGCATCACAAGGTCGGTATAGTCTGCAAACCAGCCGGTCACATCGCGGTTGCGCCAGCCTCCGGCATCGGCATGGCGCTGCGGAAGATCCCAGTGATACAGGGTGGCGAAGGGCTGCAGGCCGCGCTCCAGCATGGCGTCGAGAAGCCGGTCATAGAAGGCGAGCCCCTCGGCATTCGCCTGCCTGTCCGAATGCGGAAGAAGACGCGGCCAGGAAAAGGAAAACCGGTAGCCTCCGAACCCGCCATCGGCAACAAGGTCCAGATCCTCGGCAAAACGGTGATAATGGTCGCAGGCCACCGTGCCGTCAGTGCCGTCGGAAATCGCGCCGGGCTGTCGCGCAAAGCTGTCCCAGTGCGACCGGCCGCATCCGCCGGCGCCTGTTCCCTCGATCTGATAGCTCGAGGTCGCCACGCCGAACAGGAAATCCCGCGGGAAGCCGGCGATGATCTGCGCCAGCCGCATCTAGAAAAGATGCGCGCACGCGGCATCGAAACCGAAGCGCGCCTCATCGCCGACAGACAGGTC
Organism: Puniceispirillaceae bacterium (SeqCode); assembly: GCA_049890015.1. Lineage (GTDB taxonomy): Bacteria > Pseudomonadota > Alphaproteobacteria > Puniceispirillales > Puniceispirillaceae > UBA8309. The sequence continues at coordinate 8,625 of JBMHCH010000087.1, read as the reverse complement.
AGTGGCCTCGCCGGACGCGAAACGGAACAGCGTCTGGTTGCCGGACATCAGCTCGACAATGGTTTCGGTGCCAAGACGTTCGACAAGGGTCACAGTCCCGGTCAGCCTGCCCTTGGGATCGAGCCGCAGATGCTGCGGCCTGATGCCGAGCCGCGCAGCGGTGCCGGCCTTCTTGTCAGCCGAGACAAGGCGGACGCCGCCAACCTCCAGCCCGTCGCCGATGAACCCTGCGGAGGTGGCGGCGGCGTCCGGCTCGGTCAGCCTGCCATCGAAGAAATTCATCTGCGGCGAGCCGAGAAAGCCGGCGACGAATTCATTCGCCGGCATGTTGAACAGATCCATCGGGGCGCCGACCTGCATCACCTCGCCATCCTTGAGAACGACAATCTTGTCGGCGAGGGTCATCGCCTCGACCTGGTCATGGGTCACATAGATGGTGGTGGCGTCCAGCTGGCCATGAAGCTTGGCTATTTCCACACGGGTGTCATGGCGGAGCGCCGCATCGAGATTCGACAGCGGCTCGTCGAACAGGAACACATCCGGGTTGCGGACAATGGCGCGCCCGATGGCGACGCGCTGGCGCTGGCCGCCTGACAGCGCGGCCGGACGCCGGTCCAGAAGATGCTCCATCTGCAGGATTTTCGCGGCCGCCTCGACCCGCTCGCGGATTTCCGGCTTCGCCACACCCTGAAGCTCCAGCGAAAAGGCCATGTTGTGAAAGACCGACATATGCGGATAGAGCGCATAGGACTGGAACACCATGGCGATGCCGCGCTTCGATGGCGGCAGGTCCATCACCGCCCTGTCGGCGATGACGATCTCGCCGCTGGTCAGGGATTCAAGACCGGCGATCAGGCGCAGGAGGGTCGATTTCCCGCAGCCGGACGGTCCCACGAACACAACGAACTCGCCCTTGTTGATCTCCAGATCGACATTGCGAATGACCTCGGTCTTGCCGAAGGCCTTGTTGACATTCTTCAGTTCGACCTGGGCCATCTAGATCTCCTCGAATGATGCTGTCAGCGTATCGAAATCGAAACAGCAGCGAAGTGTCTGATGCTCCGACACGCGGTCGAAAACAATCTGCCGCGGGCCGCCCGACAGCTCCGACATGTGGTTCGCGTCCATCATCGCGGGCTGCTTCCTGCGCCATGTCAGAAAGGCCGCGAATTCGGCATAGATCGACCCGTCGCGTGACGCCTGGTCAAGAGCGGCGCGCTTCATATGCTGCTCGCTGATCGGCAGCCATGTCTGGTTGCCGATGGAAAACCCGCCATTCGGTTCGGATTCGCGCCATACCATAGGGGTTCGGCAGGTATCCCGCCCGGGGAAGGTCGGCGCGAATTCGATCCCCCACGGATCCTGCATCGCCTCCAGCGGGATATCGCGGACATCCTCAAAGCCCAGCTCCTCGCCCTGATAGACGCAGCTTGACCCGATCAGGCATGTCTCGAGCTTCAGCAGCAGAAGCTGCAGGGCGTCGCCCCTGTCAGGGGACAGCCCGAGCGCCGCAAGCTGGCGCGTGGCCGAGCGTGGAACATCATGGTTGGAAAAGGCGAAAGACAGCCTGCCGCTATCATTGAATTCCGCAATGGCGGCAGAGATCGCATGCTTCATCTCCTCGACACTCAGCCCAGCCCATTCCAGAAGGTCGAAATTGTAGGTCGCATGAAGCCGGCCCGGCTTGGTGAAGGTGGCGCTGACCTTGACGGCGTCATCATTGTCGCCATCACACTCCCCCATCAGGAACCTGTCCTCATAGCTGTCGGCGACCTCGCGGATGGCCTCGCTGAAGCTCTGGATCGCGGGCTGGTTCAGCTGCGCGGCATCGTGAAGCTGGCGGAAAAAGGGCTGCTGGTCCTGGGGAAGCGGGCCAACCTCGAACTCCGGATTCGGCGGGTTGTCGCGATAGGGAGCAGCATCGCCATTGATGGTATGCACCGCGTCAAGGCGGAACCCGTCCACCCCGCGGTCGAACCAGAAACGCGCCACATCCATCATCGCCTCGCGCACGTCCGGATTGGCATGGTTCAGGTTCGGCTGGCTCGGCAGGAAATTATGAAGGTAGTATTGCTGGCGGCGCGGCTCCCAGCTCCAGGCCCGGCCGCCAAAGAAGGACAGCCAGTTGGTCGGCGCCGATCCGTCGGGTTTCGGGTCAACCCAGTGGAACCAGTCGGCCTTGTCATTGTCGCGCGACTGGCGGCTCTCGCGGAACCAGCGATGCTGGTCCGAGCAATGCGCCGGCACGATATCGATCATCAGCTTCATGCCGAGATCATGGGTCTTTTCGATCAGCCTGTCGAAGTCATCCAGTGTTCCGTAGTCCGGATTGATCGCGCAGTAGTCCGACACGTCATAGCCGAAATCCCTTTGCGGCGAGGCGAAGAAGGGGCTGATCCAGATGGCGTCGATCCCGAGGTCGGCGATATAGGACAGCCGCGAGGTGATGCCCGGCAGGTCGCCGATGCCGTCGCCATTGGAATCCTGGAACGATCGCGGATAGATCTGGTAGATCACGGCGGTTTCCCACCATTTCAGACTGGACACACTCATCCTCCCTTCACCGAGCCGGCAAGCAGCCCGCGAATGAAGTAGCGTTGCATGGCAAGGAACACGATCACCGGCACGATCATCGAGATCACCGCCGAGGCGTTCAGAAGGTGAAGCTGGTCCTTGAAGGTGCCAAGCTGCTTTTCAAGCCGGATCGGGAAGACAAGGTCGGTTCCCTCATTCGGGCCGATATAGAGCGCGACAATCAGGTCGTTCCACACCCACAGGAACTGGAAGATGCTGAAGCTTGCCAGCGCCGGCACCGACAAAGGCACGATCAGGCGGGTGAAGATCTGGATGTGGTTGGCGCCGTCGATCCGCGCGCTTTCCAGCAATTCGCGCGGCAGGCCGACGATATAGTTGCGAAGAAGATAGATCGCCAATGGCAGCCCGAAGGCCGTATGGGTGATCCAGAGGCTTGCGAATGTCTTCGAGGGATAGGCACAGCTCTGCGTCAGCTCGCAATCCGTCAGAAACTGCTTCAGCGCCGCGGCCCAGGAGGCGATGCCGCTGAAGCCCTGCAGGATCGGCAGGAAGGCAAGCTGCGTCGGCACCACCATCAGCGAAACGACGATGACAAACAGCCAGTCGCGCCCCGGAAAGCGCATCCAGGCGAAGGCGTAGGCGGCGAAGGCGGCAATGGTGATCGGGATGATGGTCGCCGGAATAGTCGATGAACGAGGAGATCAGCGCGTTCGGAACATTCTTGTTCTCGAACAGCACCTCGACATAGGCCTCGCTTCCGAACACCGGGTTCTGGTTGATGATGGCCTCGAGATTCTTCGGCCTGGGAACCGTCGCCTCGGCAAAGCTCCAGGTGAAATCGCCATTCGGCGCGAAGACGAAAGCGCCGCCGCGGACATCCATGGCCTCTCCCGGCGGCACCAGCTTGCGGATCAGCTTGGTCTTTCCGGGCTTGTCAGGATCGGGAACCCGGCCCTTGAACAGGATCGACTGCACCTCGCCAGAAATCGGGAAGGAAAGCTCATCCTTGTTGAGCCGCTCGAAGATGTTGCCGGTCATCTCGGTGACCTCGGCCTTCTCGCCCTTGTCATGGGTGCTGAAGCGGTGGCCAAGCTCGGTCGGCGAATAGGATGTCCAGAATCCGGAGGTCTGCGACGCGAGCTCCGACCGCAGAGATGTCGTCACCAGCGCCACAAAGGGCACCACCCAGATGAAGACAATCAGACCAAGGACAACATGGCGAAGCGTGCGGCCGATCATCAGTTGAACCCCTTCTGCTCGCGCCGGATCCGCCAGGCGTTGAACACCATGTTCGGAATGACCGTGAGCATCAGCATGATGGCGATCGCCGCGAACAGATTGTCGACATTGTCGCCGCCGATCGACCAGTTGTTGCGGGCATTCTCCATCATCGTCGCCAGCAGCAGCTTGTCATCGTCATTGGCCGACAGCGCATAGGGGATGTCGAACACCTTGAGAACAAGGATGACAAGCGTCGTCCAGACCACGACCACGGTGGAATAGATCTGCGGCAGTTTCACCCGGAAGAACATCTGGAACGGGTTCGCCCCGTCAATGGTGGCGGCCTCGATGGTGTCCTGCGGCACGCCGCGAAGCGCCGCCGAGAAGATCACCATGGCAAAGCCTGTCTGCACCCAGACAAGGATCCACATCAGGAAAAAATTGCCCCAGAATTTCAGATTGTAGAGAGGCTCGTTATATTCCGGCCCATGTCCCAGCACCGCCTTCAGAAGGCCGATCTGGTAGGACGGGGTGGCGCCGTTCATCGTCACCAGCGGCTCGATGCCGCCGCCGGCGAAGATGTTCCGCCAGATCACCGCCGCGCCAACGAAGGAAATGGCCAGCGGCACGAAGATGAAGGTCTTGGCGATCACGCCCCAGCGCACGGAATCCGCCAGCACCGCGATCAGCAGCCCAAGCGAGATGCAGACAGACGGGACCAGGACAAGCCACATCAGGCTGTTGCGCATGGCCAGCCTGAACTGGGTGTAGCCAAGCGCCGCCGGATCCCACAGGAAGGCGTAGTTGCGGGTCGTCAACTCGCCGCTGGCTTCCTGAAAGGACAGGCTGAGGGTCAGGAACGCCGGCACCAGCAGGAACAGCAAAAGCAGCACCAGCGTCGGGCCGACAAAAATCCAGGGCTGTATCGATTCGATGATGATCGATTCAGGCCCCGGCCTGTTGCGGGAATTCATCCTGGCCAATCCGAGATTGAGCCAGTTGGTAATCCAGAAATACAGAAATGAAATACCGACCGCGATGACCACGGCGCGGATTGCGAAGCCGATCTTGGCGAAACGCTCTTCGGTGTCAAAGCGCGGAAACGTCCATGCATAGCGGTCATGCAGCCACAGGCCGAGCGAGGCTGTGGCGTCGTCTAGCGGCGCGGTTGCCGAGAAGGCGACAAGCGCCGTTATCGGCAGCACGCAGACGACCGTCAGCAGGATGGCAAGGCTGTTGCCGGCGATGATGGTGTGGATCGAGCGCATATCGTTACCGAAGACCGGGACCGGCATGACAGGGCGTCACTCATGGTCCGCGAAGGAGAAGAGCACGGGATGCCCGTGCTCTTCCATGTTCGTCAGGAAGGCCGCAGCCTACTTGATGGCGTCCCAGGCCGCCTGGATGTTGTCGGCGGTGGTCTTCGCGTCCTGGCCGTTCGCGAAGGCTGTCATCTCGCTCCAGAAGGCGCCGGCACCGATGGCGCCCGGCATCAGGTCGGAGGCGTCAAACCGGAAGGTCGTCGCGTTCAGGAGGATTTCACCCTGCTTGCGAAGAGCCGGCGAGGAATAGGCCGACAGGTCGGCACCCTTGTGCGCGGTCAGGAACTGGCCCTGCGACATCCATACCTCATGGGCGGACGCCTCGGTCAGGTACTGGAAGAAGGCACGGGTGGCCGGCGAATCCTTGGTCATGGTGTAGATGGTGCCCGCACCAAGGACCGGATTGCCGAGATTGGCCGACTCGTAGGGCGGGAAGTAGAAGAAATCGGCAATGCCGTCCTCGACCTCTTTGCCCTTCTCCGGGAAGAAGGCCGGGATGAAGGATGCCTGGCGGTGCATCATGCACTTCGGCGGCGAGGAGAACAGACCCTTCGGCGCGTCACCGAAAAAGGTGGTTGCCACAGCGGCGGAGCCACCGGCGACATAATCGTCATTGCGCGAGAACTGGCCATAGACCTCCATCGCGTTGAGCACTTCCGGGCTGTTGAACGGAAGCTCGTTCGATACCCACTGGTCGTACTTCTCGGGCGAGGCTGTCCGCAGCATCAGGTCTTCCATCCAGTCGGTGGCGGTCCAGCCGGTTGCGTTGCCGGACTCGACGCCAATGCACCACGGGGTGTTGCCGTCGGCGACCATCTGGTCAGACAGGGCGATCAGCTCTTCCATGCTCTGCGGGATCTCGTAGCCGTTATCCTCGAACTGCTCCGGCAGATACCAGACAAGCGACTTGAGGTCCTTCTTGAACGGGAAACCGTAGAAATGCTCCTTGCCGGCGGAATCGGCGTAGGTGCCAAGCGCGACCCAGGAAGAGCCGGCGCCGTAATTGTTGGTCATCCAGCTGGCAAGATCATCGCCAAGCGGGGTCAGGTGACCTTCCTTGGCCATGTCACCGGCAAGGCCCGGCTGCGGGAAAATGGCGATGTTCGGCGCGTTGTTGGAACGCAGATCGGCCACGATGAGCGCGGCGAAGTCGCGCGAGCCGGAATATTTGATGACAGCACCGGTCGCCTTTTCAAAGCAGCTGACGGTGGCCATCAGGTTTTCTTCGTCCTTGCCCTGCATGGAGCCGGCAATGGTGATCACCTCGCCTTCGAACTTGCCCATGTCGCCGAGCTTCGACGGCGTGTTGCAGACATCGGCCTGCGCGGCACCGGCAAAGGCGAATGATGCAACGGCAGCTGTCGCCGCGGCACCAAGCATCTTGGTATAAAATGTCATCTGTATCCTCCAGGTATCATTTTTGGCACATTCACCGTCGGCGATAGTAGAGCTAAACTCCATCCGAGTTCAGCCAAAAAATCGACATCAATCCGGTCAAAATGGAATTTTTTTCCAAATCCGGGGGAATCAGAAGCTTCACCCGGGTGTGGGGGTGGTCATCGACAGAACGCGGAAAGCCGCGGCGCCTGCGGTCAGGGCTGGCGGCAGCCCGAAAGGGAGGCCGCGTCCCGCGCGCCGGCACGCAGAATTTTCATGGCCCGCCAGGCCGCGATGTCGCTGATGATGCCCTTGCTGTGCAGGGCGCCTATTTCATCGAGAACAAGACCATGGTAGCCGCCAAGCATATGGGTGATCAGCCGTGACAGGTCGCGGCTGTCGAGCGAGCCAAGCTCCCTGTCGAACAGTTTCAACGCGTCAAGATACCGGGGCTCCAAAACACCGGGGTACAGAAGCGGCAGGGCAAATTGCGATCCCGAACAGGCAGAAGGGTTGGCTCTTACACCAGACATAAACGCTCACAGGACGAAAAAATGTAACAGGCAATATTGTCTGAATTTTTGGTCTATTTCAACCTAGGCAGGGTTCAACCGGTAAAGATTTTTCTTCGGCGAAATCTGTTTTTTCATCAACACGCCTGAGGCAACCAGCGCGTTCAGCGAGTTGTAGAACTGGGCCTTCGACAGCGCCGTCTCATCATCAGGCGCATGTCCGAGGTAATCATCATAAGTCATCACAAATTCACCGTCACTGACGCTTTCGGATTTCCTGATGCAGCTCAGCAACACTGTCCTGTTCGCCGGTGTGAGTCTGGTCAGGCCCAGATCCCGTGATGCATCATCAAGCAGCTTCAGGACTGCGAAATAGACCGCGTACCTACCGCCCATAGTCAAGCCTTCCCAACAGCCTGTTTCCCAGAAAGGCAAAGCAGACCAGAACGAAACAGCCGCCGATCAGATCACCGGCGACAAAACCGACAACCACTTCTATCGGCAGGGGCGTGACCGCCACGGCGTTGTTGATCGCCGACATGGCTATGGAATTGAGAAGCGCCGCCACAAACACAAGCGCCAGCATGAACCGGAAGGAGTTGAAGTCGAGCTCGCTGTTCAGCAGCGGCGAGCGATGCCAGTTCCGGCCCATGACAAGATTGACCGCCCAGATCGGCATCGCGCATGACAGCGCGCCGACAAGCCCGAAGGCCAGAATGGCGGTCACTGAACCGCCGCCGCCGAGATAGAGGTGGGCAAAGGCCTGGGCACAGGCAAGAGGCAGGAATCCCGAAACAGGAAACAGCGAGAGGATGATGATCTTGAATCCGTGAGGCAGAAACAGGAAGCTGAAGACATCCACGAGGCCCTCGCCCCTGATGCCCGACTCGATCGGATATATCAGATGCACCTGAATGAGCCAGGCGACACACATGACCCCGGTCAGAAGCAGGCTCTTCTTCACATGTTTACTGTTCACCGGGAACCTGCTGACATCGGGAACCTGCTGACATCATTCATCGATTTCACATAATCGGACATGGGAGCATTTTGGCCGGTCCATTCCCGCCCTGACTGGACCATATCACAATTCCTGGCCCGGCACAGGGTCTGGACCCATGGCCGTCAGGCTATCAGCCGCGCAATCCCGTCTGCCCTGTTCCTTGCCATCATAACCCACCTGTGATGCGGCGGCGGCGCGAAGCCCTCGCCTTTGCTTGCAAGGGACGTCATCCGGCTGCTTGATATGTTTCTAACATCAGTGCTTGTTGATGTTTATAGCCAAGCTCAATAGCGGGGTTCAGTCCAGACACTGACTTCAAAATTTCTGAAATGGCTCATTTGCTTTTGACCCGAGACATAATCGACAGAAGAGAGGCCAGACCGTCTCACATGTTCGCGCTGGCGGGCTGGTGCCTTTCGGTCGGTTGGTCACGGATTTTGCAGCGGCCACCATTGCCGGATCAATGTCTGCCGAGGTTGGGCAGGAACACATTCACCCCAGAGGAGGTTGCGACCGCGGTGCGAAGAAATTCAGCTTGCCGCCGGGAAGCTGCCAGCGCGGCTGGCGCCCGACATGGGCTTCGAGCGTGACGATGTCGTCATCATAATGATCCAAGGGTGCATCATAGGGGGCCGGTTGCGTTCCCCCGCCTTGT
>JBMHCH010000086.1:0-4510 GCA_049890015.1 Puniceispirillaceae bacterium (SeqCode) | reverse complement strand
GAAAAAAAAGTCAGGGTGATTGCTAAAAAATGACGCCGCTGCGTCGTTAACATTCCCGAGGAGGGTTTGAAGATGGTTGACGCCATTAAAACCACAGTTAACCGACTGGAGCTGACCAAGGGTCGTGCATCCGAAGGACGTTCGGCAAACGCCGGCGCGCCGGCGGTTGCGGCTTCCCCCTCGGTGGATGACGTTCGGGTAAGCGATGCCGCCTCCGCGAAGGCGCAGATGCAGCTTGCCCAGACGCCGCCTGTCGACAACGAAGCCGTTAGCCGGATCAAGGAAGCCATCAAGCGCGGTGAATACCCGATTGATGTTGATCTTATCTCTGAAGCTCTCATGGATGCCTACAGAGATATGAAGGCCTAACGTCGCGACATTTGTCGAAATGACTGCGACCGAAATGCTTGACCGATTTGTTGCCACCCTCGATGGCTTGATTGAGGGTGCGCTCGTGCGTGTGCGTGATGCCAGCGAATTGCAGGCCGCCGCGACAGAGATCGAACAGCTTATCAGCGCCCAGCTTCCCGCCATTCTCGAGGCCTTTGGCGAAGACGGGCCAGGCGATCTGGAGCGTGAGCGCCTTGAAGCCTGTCTTGCCAGGCTCGCCGGGCTCGAGATGAAGGCCAGCGCAAGGCTTGTTTGGGGACAGGATTTCGAAGACTATATCCGAACGTCGCGGACCACCGGCGACTAGGCGAGCATCAGGTCATGGACCTGTAACGGTCCTGGATATGGGGAAGGGCACATGGGTGAAGGCGACCAGCTTCTGACACCGGAAGTCATCCTGTTGATACTATTGCTGCTGATCACGCTCGGGATGTGGCTGCAGCTTGCACTTCTGCGGGCAAGACTGTCCTCACGCCTCACGCGCCTCGAGGAACGCTTCCATGAACATGACCAGCTCCTGGATGTGCAGGCGAAAGGCGGACGCGAGGTTGCCGAAGCCAGCGAACGCGTTGTCGAAGCAACCAATGAGAGCAGGGCGGCACTTGACTCGCTCCGTCGCGATGTCGTCAGGCTTGCCGATGATGTGCGAGGCGAGGTCGGCATGAGCCGCGCGATTGAACTCGCACGCGGCGGTGCCACAAAGCAGGCTGTTGCTGACGCGACGGGCCTGTCACTCGAAGAGGCCGAGGCCATCGTCACCTTTCACGGCCGTGCCAAATCCTGAACTGGCGACCGGGACACGGATATTGCCTTACATGCGGAATTCGGACTTGCTGCACTTGACGTTGCGATAACGGGTGCCGCGGGTCAGCCGGACTGTGCCTGACGCGCGGTCAACGCGGACAATCAGCCCCTCGCTGACGAGGGTGAAGCGCGCGTCGCTGCTTTCGACGATAGGCATGATCACGGTCTCATCCGAAAAGGTTACCGTGGCATCGGCGCCTTCCTCGAAGCTTCGGAACTCGATCTCGGCGACGCCGTCAGGATTGTAGCCACATTCATAGCGCTCCTGCTTGAAACGCGTCAGGTCATCACATGCTGCCATGAACCACGCTGTGGCAATGACCGGCGCCAGCTTGTGCAAACCGTATCCGATTTCAGTCTTCGTCATTTTCGGACTTTTCCCCGTCACGCTTCGACTGCTCCGCGGTCTGCTGCGCCTCGAACCAGCCGGCGGGTTTGCCGTCGGCATCCTCGCCATCCGCGGTCTGCTCGTCACCAGCCGGTGGCAGATTGCTGGTGTCCGGGTCCGATGGACCTGCAGCCATGGCTGCCGCCGCGGCCTCCAGCTCTGCCGCGACATCGGCTGCGTCACTTTCGGCCATTTCAGACTCTTCCGACGCAGCCGTCGTCTCGCCTTCAGGCGCAAGGGAGGCGCTCAACGCCTCTAGCTCTGCCGCGACATCGGCGGCGTCATCCTGGCTATCCTCGGAGGCGGCGATGTCCGTGGCAGCCGGAGCAGGAACCGCTGCCGCCTCGGCATCACTGTCATTGCCGCCACCAAGCGCTTCAAGAGCGGCTGTCACCTCGGCGGCGCTCGGAGCGTCAATCACCGCCTCGCCGGTATCCGCCTGGGGCTCGTCCGGCATTTGAGTTGTATCCTCCTCGGCCTCTTGCGAGGCTGGCGCTGCCGCAGTGTCCATCGCCGCTGACAGGGCACTCAGATCATCCTCGCTTACAGCCGGCTCTTCAGGCTCGTCAGCCGGCATCTGCTCCGCCGCCTCGGCGTTCGCTGCAGGAATATCGGCAGTCTCTGCGGCAGTTTCTGCGGCAGCCTCTGCGGCTGGCTCGCCGGCCTCAGTGGCCGCGGCGGCCGCGGCATCCTCGACCGTCGATGCGGGATCCTCTTCGACAAGCTCCGCGCTGCCGCTGGCGATCAGCTTTTCAGCATCTTCGGATTTCACATCGATAATGACTGTCTTCGGGAAACGGACCCCATTCACCTCGCAATCATCAAGAATGCGAAGACGCGTCCATTCGCTCGATCCGGTGTCGGCATCCGCATTATCGGGAGCCGCCGGCATCAGGTCACGTGCCTTCGGCGCGGCGCTGCCGACCACCCGGTCCGGATCGCCCTCGGCGATCCTGGAGATCCGCTGACGCAGTATAAATACGCGCGCCGCAAGAATGCCGAGCCGTTTCTGCTCGTCTTCTTCCTTTGACAGCAGCTGTTTCACCGACTCGTTCATTTCGTCAAGCGGCTGGTCGGCGAACTTCTCGATGACCTTGTCACGCACGGCGATCGTCACGGGGGACAGCTCTATGGAAGAGCCGGGACCGCCGCTGTTTGGAATGGTCGATGCAGCCATTTTTTTATCCTCTCCAGTTGGATTGGCATCGTTATTGCAAAATACGGGCCATCAGGGCGTCAAGTCGCGATTAATCGAACAGAAATGTCAGATTGCGGAATACGACCGGAACAAAAGGTTTAACAAACTGTTTTCATTGTGAAAACAAACAGACAGAGAGGGCAGAGAAATGAAAGGGATCAGTGATTATCTGAACCTGCATGCGAACGCTCTTACTGTGCGCGCCAAGCGCAACAAGGTGCTTGCGTCAAACATCGCCAACGCTGCGACGCCGAATTTCAAGGCGCGCGATATCGATTTCCAGGCGCTGATCAACAAGGCCGAGGGCAATGGCCCGATGCGCGCCACGGACGCCCGCCACTTCAAAGTGTCGATCGAGGCATCCGCCGAGAAGATGAAATACCGCACGCCGGTGAACCCGGCGCGCGACGGCAACACTGTCGAGATGAATGTCGAGCAGATGGAGTTCTCCGAGAACGTCATGCGCTACCAGACGACCCTGACCTTTCTCAACAACAAGATCTCCGGCCTGACGTCGGCGATACGAGGCGAATAATGGCGGGTATCGAAAACATCTTTGACGTCGCCGGCCGTTCCATGTCGGCGCAGCTGGTCCGTCTGAACACCATCGCCAGTAACCTGGCGAATGCCGGCAATATCAGCGGCACGGAAGACGAAGCCTATCGGGCGATGAAGCCGATTTTCAAGACGACCTATGCGGAGAACGTGAAACAGTCCGGAATTTCGACCACCGAGGTCGCCGGCATCACCACCTCCGAGCGTCGTCCGGAACGCGTCTATATGCCGAACCATCCGCTCGCCGACGAGGACGGTTTCGTCTACGCGGCGGCGGTGAATGTCGAGGAAGAGTTTGTCGAGATGCTGGAAGCCAAACGCCAGTATGCGAACAACGTCGAGGTGGTAACCACCCTTCGCGCCCTGATGATGCGCACCATCAATATGGGCAAATGACCCTACGGAGACCGTGAATGAGCACCATTGACCCTACAAGCCAGTCGCAACTCGACAGCATCCTGCAGAAGCTGGGAGTGCAGAAAGAGGACGACAGCTCGCGTGGCAACAAGGACACGCTTGGCCAGAGCGACTTTCTGAAGCTGATGACAACGCAGCTTCAGAACCAGGACCCGTTCGCGCCAATGGAAAACGCCGAGTTCATCGCGCAGATGGCGCAGTTTTCCACAGTGACCGGCATCACAGACATGGGAAGCGAGCTGAAGGGCATTGCCGAGCAGCTTGGCGAATTCCGGATCGCGACAGCCGCCAATCTTCTTGGCAGCTCGGTGATGATCCCGGGCAATTACGCGCGTCCTGATGACAATGGCGAGATCCACGGCATGCTTGATCTGCCGTCGGCGTCGGGCCAGACCAACCTGACCTTCAGCAATGAAGCTGGCGACATCCTGCACCAGATGCAGCTTGGCCCGCAGCCGTCGGGTCTGGTCGGCTTTGCCTGGAGCGACGTGCCGCAGTCGGTACTGGATAGTGGCGATGCCGTCCGGATCGAGGCATTAGCCGATATGGGCACCGGCATGGAAAGCCTGACCCCGAGTATTTTTGCCGAAATCCTGGCCGCCTCGACAGGCGATGCCGTGACCGGCGTGATGCTTGATGTCCGTGACTATGGCGAGGTCCGCGCGGCCGACGTCAGGAAATTCCGCTGATAACAGTACAGACCAAACCTAGCGAGATCAGCTTCCAATTTGGGAAAGAGAGCCGTAAGCGGCTCAGGG
>JBMHCH010000085.1:0-16843 GCA_049890015.1 Puniceispirillaceae bacterium (SeqCode) | reverse complement strand
CATGGGGCTGACCGCCATCCCGATGGAGGCCGATACCGGCCCGATCGGCGGCGATATGAGCCATGAATTCATCATTCTGGCGGAGACCGGGGAAAGCGGTGTCTATTTCCACAAGGACTGGCTCGACACCGATCTTGTCACCAGCGTCGATTACAGCGACGACCTGCAGCCGGTGGTGGATCGCTTCACCGCGCTCTACGCCCGCGCCGACGAGAAGCATGATCCGGATAACTGCCCCGTCGCCGCGGACGAGCTGATGAGCCTTCGCGGCATCGAGGTTGGCCATATCTTCTATTTCGGCGAGAAATATTCCGCGCCGATGGGCGCCACAGTGGCCGGACCCGATGGCGCCAACACGCCGGTCCATATGGGATCCTATGGCATCGGCGTGTCGCGCCTTGTCGGCGGCATCATCGAGGCAAGCCATGATGACAAGGGCATCATCTGGCCGCGCGCGGTGGCGCCGTTCGATGTCGCTGTCATCAATCTGAAACCGGATGACGAGGCCTGTTCCTCCTGTGCCGAGGACATCTATGGCAAGCTTGTCGCCGCTGGGGCGGATCCGCTCATGGATGACCGGGACGAGCGCCCCGGGGCGAAGCTCGCCAGCATCGATCTGATCGGCATTCCCTGGCAGATTGTCGTCGGCCCGCGCGGCATGGCCTCGGGCGTTGTCGAGGTGAAGAATCGCAGCACTGGCGACTCGGTCGAACTTTCGCCGGATTCCGCGCTCACCATGGTGATGGATGACACGGCATGAATTGGCCGGCGTCCCTTCAACCAGCAGGTTTGACGAAAGGTCATTGATGGCGCTGTTTTCTCCTGTCGAGCGGATGCTGGCGATGCGCTACATGCGCGCGCGTCGCGCTGAAGGCTTCATTTCGGTGATTGCCTGGTTCTCGCTTGCCGGCATTACCCTGGGCGTCGCCACCCTGATCATCGTGATGTCGGTGATGAACGGTTTCCGGGCCGAGCTGGTTGGACGGATTCTCGGGCTTAACGGTCATGTCGGCGTCTATGCTTCAGGAGGTCAGGGGATCGCCGACTTCGATCAGCTGTCCGTGGCGCTTGCCGAAATCCCGGGCGTGATCGCGGTCACGCCCCAGATCGAGGGGCAGGTGATGGCGACCCGCGGAACGGTCAATCTTGGCGCTGTCGTCCGTGGTGTCCGGTGGTCGGATCTGGCGGCGCGCCGTCCGCTTTGGAATGCGCTGGACGAGGATGCCATTGCCGGCTTCCGAGACGAGGGCGGGCTTCTGATCGGCAAGACCATGGCCTTCAAGATGGGCGTGGCCGTTGGGGATACCATCACACTGACATCGGCTCGCGGCGAGGCCACCGCCTTTGGCACATTGCCGACGCGGCGCAGCTACCGGGTCGCTGGCGTGTTCGATGTGGGAATGCATGAATATGACAGCTCCTTCATTTTCATGCCGCTGGAGGTGGCCGGAAAACTGTTTGGCATGAAGGAGCGGGCCTCGGGGCTGGAGATCTACACGACCGACCCGCAGAACATCGCCATTGTGCGTACGCTTGTGGCCGACAGGATCGGCGAGGACTTGCGCGCGTTTGACTGGCTGCAGCGCAATCGCACCTTCATCAACGCCCTTCGCGTCGAGCGCAACGTGATGTTCCTGATCCTGACGCTGATCATATTGGTGGCGGCCTTCAACATCATTTCCTCCATGATCATGCTGGTGCGCTCGAAGAACGCCGATATCGCCGTGTTGCGCACAATGGGCGCGAGCGGCACGTCGATCATGCGGATCTTCCTGATGACCGGGGCGAGCATCGGTGTGATCGGAACACTTGCCGGCACCATGCTTGGCCTGCTGTTCTGCTGGAGGATCGGATCGATTCAGGGATTTGTCGAAAGTATTTCCGGGGCCGAGCTGTTCGCGGCGGAGATCTATTTTCTGTCAAGCCTGCCGGCAGTCGTCGATCCGTCCGAGGTCGGCATCGTCATCGCCATGGCGCTCGGCCTTTCCTTTCTTGCAAGCCTTTATCCGGCCTGGCGTGCTGGGCGCATAGAACCTGCCGAGGTGCTGCGCAATGAATAGCAACACGCAAGCAAGCGGCGTGAAGGTTGCCGGCAAGACGCGTCTGCAGCTTAAGGGCGTGAGCCGCCGATACGAGCAGGGCGGCGCGGTGATAGACGTTCTTCGTGATGCCGATCTGGAGGTGCGGGGAGGCGAGCTGACGGCGCTTGTCGGACCATCCGGATCAGGCAAATCGACATTGCTGAATGTCGCCGGACTCCTCGAGAGGCCGACCGGTGGCGAGGTGGTGATCGACGGAACGGCCACCAGCAAGCTCGGGACGCGTCGTCGGGGCCGTATTCGGGGAAGCCATATCGGATTTGTCTTCCAGTTTCACCGGCTTCTTCCCGAATTCTCTGCGCTGGAAAATGTGATGATCCCGCAGATGCTTGGCGGGCTGTCCCGCGTCGACTCCGAAACCCGCGCCGAACAGCTGCTGGCCATGGTCGGTCTTCGTGACCGCGCCGGCCACCGTCCCGGCACCCTGTCGGGCGGCGAGCAGCAGCGCGTCGCCATTGCACGCGCCGTCGCCAATGCGCCGCGGGTGCTGCTGGCGGATGAGCCGACAGGCAATCTCGATCCCGACACCGCTTCGGATGTGTTCCAGCATCTTCGTCAGATCGTCCATGGAACCGGTGCGGCGGCATTGATCGTGACGCATAATGAGTCGCTTGCGGCAACGATGGATAGGAGGCTGACGATCCGCGACGGCGGCATTGTCGAGCTCTAGATCGCCGATTTTGCATTTTCTACGACGGCGCGCGTTGGCGTGGGGGCGGTGCTGCGATATCCTGTGGCGACCTGACCAAACCGGATAAATGCCGTGCCTTCTCCTTTCGTTCATTTGCGCGTTCATTCAGCGTATTCACTGGCGGAATCCACCCTCCGCCTGAAGTCGATTGCGGCGCTTGCCGGTGGCGATTCGCAACCTGCCGTGGCGATCACCGATACCAACAACATGTTCGGAGCGCTTGAATTCTCTCAAAAGATGCGCGATTCCGGCGTGCAGCCCATTATTGGTCTTGAATGCCTGATCGGTGATGCGCGCGGCTATGGGGAAGTGGTGCTTCTTGCGCAGAATGAGGCCGGATACGCCGCGCTGTGCCGGCATAATTCAAAGGCGCTTCTAGAGGTCGAGGGCGGTGATGACCCGGTAATAGCCCTTGATCATCTTCTTGCTGACGGGGACGGGTTGATCCTGCTGACCGGCGGCGCAAGGAACGGGTTTGTCGGCGCTGCCGCGGCCGAGGGACAGACCGCGCTTGTGAATGAGCGTCTTGCCGCCCTGCAGGCCGGTTTGCCGGGACGGGTCTATATTGAACTTCAGCGCCACGGGCTTGCCAGCGAGCAGCGGGCCGAACCGATCCTCCTGGATGCTGCGCTTGCCACCGGCCTACCGCTTGTCGCCACGAATGACTGCCGTTTCGACAATCGCGAGATGACGGTGCCGCATGACGTGCTTGTCTGCATCGGCAACGGCCGCAAGCTTGCCGAGGATGACCGCCCCCGGTTCACCGCCGAACATGGCTTCAAGAGCGCCGAGGAGATGGCCTCGCTCTTCTCCGATGTGCCCGAAGCGGTGCGCAACAGCCTTGTGATCGCGCAGCGCTGCAGCGTCATGGCCGAAACCCGCGCGCCGATCCTGCCGCCTTTCACATCGGAACAGGGCCTTGGCGAGGAGGACGAGCTGCGACGTCAGTCCGAGATCGGTCTTGCCGAGCGGTTGGAGCGCCATGTCTATGCCGCGGAGATGGATGAGGCGGCGCGCAAGGAGGCCGCGGCGCCCTATCAGGAGCGGCTCGACTTCGAGCTTGGCGTTATCAATCAGATGGGCTTTCCGGGCTATTTCCTGATTGTTGCCGACTTTATCCAGTGGGCGAAGCGCCGGGATATTCCCGTTGGGCCCGGGCGTGGCTCCGGCGCAGGGTCGGTTGTCGCCTGGGCCTTGTCCATCACCGATCTCGATCCGCTTCGATGGGGGCTGCTGTTTGAGCGCTTTCTGAATCCGGAGCGCGTGTCGATGCCTGATTTCGATATCGATTTCTGCCAGGAACGGCGCGACGAGGTGATCGGGTATGTCCAGGAAAAATACGGCTTTGACCGGGTGGCGCAGATCATCACATTCGGGTCGCTTCAGGCACGCGCGGCGCTTCGCGATGTCGGGCGGGTTCTGGAGATGCCCTATTCGCAGGTTGACCGTATCGCCAAGCTGATCCCGAACAACCCGGCGAACCCGACAACCATCGCGCAGGCGTTGGAAAGCGAGGAGGATCTTCGTCGGCAGCGCCGCGAGGACGAGCAGGTCGGCGAGCTCATCGATATCTCGATGAAGATCGAGGGGCTGTACCGCCATGCGTCAACCCATGCTGCGGGTCTTGTGATCGGCGATCGTCCGCTTGACCAGCTTGTGCCGCTATATCGCGACCCGAGGTCGCCAATGCCGGTGACGCAGTTCAACATGAAGTGGGTCGCGCTTGCCGGTCTGGTGAAGTTTGATTTCCTCGGACTGAAGACACTGACGGTGCTGCAGCGCGCCGTCGGCTTTCTGGCGCAGCGCGGAATCGATGTCGATCTCGCCTCC
Organism: Puniceispirillaceae bacterium (SeqCode); assembly: GCA_049890015.1. GTDB lineage: Bacteria > Pseudomonadota > Alphaproteobacteria > Puniceispirillales > Puniceispirillaceae > UBA8309. The sequence continues at coordinate 12,223 of JBMHCH010000085.1, read as the reverse complement.
ATCCCCCTTGACGACGCCAGAACGTTCGAGATGCTGTCAGCCGGCGACACGGTCGGCGTCTTCCAGCTGGAATCGGCCGGCATGCGCGATGTTCTGAAGGGGCTGAAGCCGGACCGGTTCGAGGACATCATCGCCGTCGTCGCCCTCTATCGACCGGGTCCGATGGAAAACATCAAGCACTATGTTGCCCGCAAGCATGACCCGTCCCAGGTCACCTATATGCACCCCAGTCTAGAGCCTGTTCTGGCCGAGACCCACGGCATCATGATCTATCAGGAACAGGTGCAGCAGGCGGCGCGGGTGCTGGCTGGCTACACGCTTGGCGAGGCCGATCTTCTGCGCCGCGCCATGGGCAAGAAGATCAAGGAGGAGATGGACAAACAGCGCCAGACCTTTATCGAAGGGGCGATGGAAAATGGGCTGACGGAACAGCTTGCCTCGGATGTGTTCGATCAGATCGGGGCCTTTGCCGGCTATGGCTTCAACAAGTCGCACGCGGCTGCCTATGCGCTGGTGTCCTACCAGACGGCATGGCTGAAGGCGAACTATCCTGAGGAATTCCTCGCCGCCTCCATGGCACTGGATGCCGGCAGCACCGACAAGCTGGCCGTGTTCCGTCAGGAATGCCAGCGCGAGGGAATCGAGGTGCGGCCACCCGATGTCAATCATTCCGGGTCCAGTTTCACGGTCGAACAGGCGAAGAATGGCGGGCGCGCCGCCATCCGCTATGCGCTTGGGGCGATCCGCAATGTTGGTGCGGAGGCCATGTCGCTTCTGGTGGCAGAGCGTGAGGCGAATGGCGCTTTCACAGACCTTGCCGATTTTCTGCGCCGTCTGCCGCGCGAGGCCGCCAACCGGCGTCAGCTGGAACATCTTATCCGCGCTGGCGCCTTCGACAGCCTTCATGGCAACAGGCGCGAGCTGATCGAGAATATGGACGGGCTTCTTGGCTACGCCGAGACCATCTGGCGGGATTCGCAGTCGAACCAGGACAGCCTGTTCGGCGGCAGCGACGATCTGGACAGCACGGTCAGGCTGAAGCCGTGCGATGACTGGAGCGGCATGGACAGGCTTCGCGAGGAGTTTGACTCGCTGGGGCTCTATCTGTCGGCGCATCCGCTGGACGGTTATGTAGGCAAGCTCGAGAAGCTGAAAGTGATCAACGCCGCCGAGCTTGCGGCCATGATCGAAAGCCGCAATATCCGGCCGCGGGTCAATCTTGCCGGATCGGTGACGTCCAAGCAGGTGCGGATCTCGCAGCGCGGCAACAAATTCGCCTTCGTGCAGTTCACCGACCAGACAGGCGTTTTCGAGATCACCTTCTTCTCCGATATCCTTGCCGAAAGTCAGGAGTTGCTGGACAGCGACATGCCGGTGCTGGTGTCCGCCAATCTTCGCCTTGAAGAAAATGGCCCGCGTATCACGGCGGCGCGTGTTCAGGCGCTTGACGAGGCAATCGCCGCCTGGAATGGCGGGGTCGGGATCTGGCTTCAGGACGAACGCCCGCTACCAGCGCTGAGATCGCTGCTCGACGAGGATGGCCCAGGCCGCGCCGAGGTGAAATTGCGGCTTCTGATCGATGATCAGGAGGTGAGCGTGGCGCTCCCCGGAAGATACAGGCTCAGCGGCGAGGCGCGGCGTTCCATGCGCCAGCTCCCCGGGGTGCTCTCGGTTCAGGAAATCTAGCCGCGTCACCACATTGGCGACATGTTCCAGCGGCTTTTCGGCTTGCAATTCCGTTGGTCTTTGGGTAAACCACGCGCAATTCACACATGCGGGCTGGCGCGGATCGACGGCAGTTGATCAGGGCCTTTCCGGTGAAGGTGGCGACACCTTTCATTCCCCGCATGGAGGCACAACCGGAGAACAGGAGTTACCCAGATGTCTCTGCCGACCTTTTCTATGCGTGAAATGCTGGAAGCTGGTGTCCATTTCGGTCACAGCACCCGTCGCTGGAACCCGCGTATGAAGCCGTTCATCTTTGGTGAGCGCAACAAGATCCACATTCTCGACCTGCAACAGACCGTTCCGATGCTGCATGCCGCTCTGAAGGCGCTCAGCGAGGTGACGTCGCGTGGCGGCCGGGTCCTGTTCGTCGGCACCAAGCGGGCCGCTGCGGACAAGATCGCCGAAACAGCGCGCAACTGCGGCCAGTATTACGTCAATCATCGCTGGCTTGGCGGGATGATGACCAACTGGGCAACTGTTTCGCAGTCGATCCGCCGCCTGCGCGAGCTTGAAAGCCGTATGGAAGGCGACGAGATCAACCAGCTTACCAAAAAGGAAGTGCTGCAGCTGACACGCGAGCGTGACAAGCTGGAACTGACCCTTGGCGGAATCAAGGAGATGGGCGGTCTTCCCGACATGCTGTTCGTCATCGACACGAACAAGGAAGCCATTGCTGTCGAAGAGGCCAATCGCCTGAACATTCCTGTGGTGGCGATTGTCGACTCCAACGCCAAGCCGGAAGGGGTCGATTACGTCATCCCTGGCAACGACGATGCGATGCGGGCCATTTCGTTCTATTGCGAACTGGCACAGGCCGCCGTCCTTGACGGTCTCCAGACTGAGATGATGAAGACTGGCGGCGATGCAGGCGCATCCGAAGAGGCGCCGGCCGAGGCCGCGCTGCAGACAGAGGCCGTAGCAGAAGAGGCGGCGTCCGAAGAAGCCGCGCCCGCAGAGGCCGCAGCAGAAGAGGCACCTGCTGCCGAAGCCGAGGCACCTGCTGCTGAAGAGGAAAAGGCGGAAGGCTGAGACAGCCCGCGCCGCAGACAACACTGACATGGAACCGCCCCGGCAACGGGGCGGTTTGGTGTCTGCCAGACGAATGACTTGAAATTTAACGGTCAAACCACTCGAAATGGGAAGATGACGATGAGCGTGACAGCTGCACTTGTGAAGGAACTTCGCGAAAAATCCGGCGCCGGCATGATGGATTGCAAGAAGGCACTTGCCGAGACTGACGGTGACATGGAAGCCGCGATCGACTGGCTTCGTACCAAGGGGCTTGCGACCGCCGCCAAGAAATCGGGCCGTGTGGCTTCCGAAGGCCTTGTTGCCTTTGCCGTTGACGGAACGCGCGGCGCGCTGATCGAGCTGAATGCCGAGACCGACTTTGTGGCCCGCAATACCGAATTCCAGGAATTTGCCTCGACATTGGCCGGTCTTGCCCTTGGCGCTGATGATATCAATGCTCTTACCGGCGCCGACTACCCTGGCACCGGCCGCAATGTGGCAGAAGAACTGACCCACAAGATCGCGACCATTGGCGAGAACATGTCGCTCCGCCGCATGGCATCGGTTTCTGTCGGATCCGGCGCAGTTGTATCCTACATGCACAACGCGACTGCTGCCGGCCTCGGGCGCATTGGTGTGCTGGTGGCGCTTGAGTCAACTGCCGGCGCGGACGTGCTGGAAGGCCTTGGCAAGCAGATTGCCATGCATATCGCGGCAACCGCACCGGCAAGTCTCTCTGGCGATGACCTCGATGCCGAGATGGTGCAGCGCGAGCGGGATGTTCTGATCGAGCAGGCCAAGGCATCCGGCAAGCCTCAGGAGATTGCCGAGAAGATGGTCGAGGGCCGCATGAAGAAGTACTACAAGGAAGTCGTGCTTCTCGAGCAGACATCGGTGATCGATGGTGAGACCGCTATCGCTGATGTGATCAGCAAAGCTGGCAAGGACGCCGGTGCCGACATTGCGCTCAAGGCGTTTGTCCGCTTTAATCTCGGCGAAGGCATCGAGAAAGAGGAAACGGACTTTGCGGCCGAGGTTGCGGCACAACTGTCCTAATCCACGCTAGGCGAGGCAGATATGGGTGACGGCGACAGCAGCACTAACGGGCATGTTTATTCGCGTGTCCTGCTGAAGATTTCCGGTGAATCGCTGATGGGCAAGCAGCCCTACGGCATTGATCCGGAAATGGTCGCCACCGTCGCCCGCGAAGTCTGCGATGTCGTTCGCTCCGGTGTCGAGGTCTGCCTCGTCATCGGTGGCGGCAACATTTTCCGCGGCGTGTCGGGTGCCGCCGCCGGGATGGAGCGTGCGACCGGCGACTATATGGGCATGCTGGCAACGGTGATGAACGCCCTTGCCATGCAGAATGCCCTTGAAACACTGGAAATGCCGACACGCGTGATGTCGGCGCTTCCGATCAGCGCTGTCTGCGAGCCTTACATCCGCCGCCGTGCGATGCGCCATCTTGAGAAAGGGCGTGTCGTGATCTTTGCGGCTGGTACGGGAAATCCCTTCTTTACCACTGATACAGCAGCGGCGCTTCGTGCGTCGGAAATGGGATGCGCCGCATTGCTCAAGGGTACAAGGGTCGACGGTGTCTATTCGGCGGATCCCGAGAAGGACCCGTCGGCTGTTCGGTATGACAGCCTCAGCTATCTCCAGGTTTTGTCAGAAGACCTCAAGGTCATGGACGCCTCCGCGGTGTCCCTGGCGCGTGAGAACAATATTCCTATTCTTGTCTTTTCGATTGAAAATGCTGGCGGGTTCGACGCTGTGCTTCGCCATGAGGGCAAATTCACGATCGTAAAATAGCGTCTGGCTTGCTGCCACTCTTCGCAGGAGTGGGCGAATGAAAAACTACAGGGCCGCCTTCGTCGGCAGCAATGAATGGAGAATGGTATATGTCCGACCTTGATCTTGATGACATCAAGCGCAGGATGGAAGGAAGTCTGGGCAGTCTGAAAACAGAATTCATGGGCCTTCGCGCCGGGCGTGCCTCGACAGGCATGCTTGAGCCGGTCATGGTTGACGCTTACGGATCGAAAATGCCGATGACGCAGGTTGGCAATATTTCGGCACCGGAGCCGAGGTTGCTGACTGTGACCGTCTGGGATGCCTCGCTCACCAGCGCGGTGGAAAAGGCCATCCGCGAGTCCGACCTTGGGCTGAACCCGATGGCAGAGGGCACTCTGATCCGCGTCCCAATTCCCGATCTGTCTGAAGAGCGCCGGAAAGATATGGTGAAGGTCGCTGGACGATATGCCGAGGCGGCGCGTGTTTCCGTCAGGAACGTTCGACGTGATGGCATCGAATCCGCACGGAAAATGCAGAAGGACAGCCTCATTTCCGAAGATGAGCTTCGCGATCTTGAAAATGACATTCAGAAGCTGACTGATGATCATGTGAAGATGATTGATGAGGCGCTTGGCAACAAGGAGCGTGAGATAACGCAGGTATAACAGGCGGATATCACCCGGATTTAAGCATGTCGAAGACACCACACCACCTTGCGATCATAATGGATGGCAACCGTCGCTGGGCCAGAGCGCGCGCGATGTCCCCCGTCTTTGGTCATAAGAAGGGCGCGGATGTTCTGAAAGACATTGCGCGGTGTGCGCATGACCGCGATGTCCGCTGGCTGACAGCCTTTGCCTTTTCCTTCGAGAACTGGAGCCGGCCCAAGATCGAGATTGACGGTTTGATGAGCCTTCTTCGCGGGTTTCTCGAAAATGATGTCAGCGAGCTGAACAAGGAAAACGTCAAGCTTCGCGTGATAGGCAACCGTTCGCGTTTCACACCGAAGCTGATCGAACTGATCGAATGGGCGGAAACCTCGACATCGGGCAACACAGGGCTGAACCTGACCCTTGCGCTGGATTACGGCGGAAGACAGGAAATTACAGATGCGGTCAAACTGCTGGCAAGCGAGGTTGAGAACGGAATTCTGTCATCCGACGATATCAAGGAGGACGTGGTAAAGTCGCGCATGTCCTCGGCAGCCCTTCCGGATGTTGATTTGCTGATCCGAACCGGCGGTGAGCAAAGGGTCTCGAATTTCATGCTTTGGGACATGTCCTACGCGGAATTGTACTTCACACCGGTACTGTGGCCGGATTTTTCCCGCCAGAACCTTCAAAAGGCGCTTGATGAATTCGCTGGCCGTGATCGGCGCTTTGGCGGCGATACGGTCGTTGACATAACGGAGTCGGCAAGCTCATTAGGCGGCAAGCGCTGGATCCCCTGAGACCGTGATGTTCTGGAACAACCTGTCAGGAACGCATCGTCGCATTTTCGGGGCGCTGTTGTTCTTTCCCGTGGTCCTGGCCTTTGTCTCATCACAACAGGCAGCGCAGTGGCTTTTTCTTCCCATTGCCGGCCTGATGGTCTGGGAATTCGCAAGCATGACCCGCCTTGCGGTCCCGCTCCGGCTCGCCATTTTGATGGATTTCGCACTATTCGCGCTTCCGGCGCCTCTGTTCGCGCATCTTGAGTTGGTGGCTGGAACCTCGCTGGCGCCAGTGGTCCTGGCATTGGCTCTGCTGGTTCTGGTGTTTGTCTGGATGGCAACGCGTGACGCCCTTGCCACCTGGTTCGGCGTGGCGTTGATCTCCTGCGTTCTGGCGGTGAGGGGCATTCTGGGGACCGACTCCGGACACCTTGTGCTCCTCGCGGTTGCCGCGATCGTCGCTGGTTGTGATGTCGCCGCCTATTTCGTTGGACGTCGGGTGGGCGGTCCGCGACTGGCACCGTCAATCAGCCCGAACAAGACCCGATCGGGTGCGCTGGGCGGCCTTGCCGGGGCACTGCTGATAGCAGTGCTGCTCGCCACTGTCGCTTCAGTCAGTATCGTTGAAGCGGTGATTGGCGGCATCGGCATCGCCGTGCTGGCGCAAGCCGGTGATCTGCTTGAATCCATGTTGAAACGCCGCATGGGAGTAAAGGACAGTGGCTGGCTGATCCCTGGCCATGGCGGTTTTCTGGACAGGTTTGATGGTTATCTCCTTACATTGCCGGCGGTCTATCTCTATATTCTGGCTGGGTAGCAAGGGGCTGCGGCGAACCGTCGATACGATGCCGTGAGTATGATCATACGTGACGAAATCTCTCTCCATTCTGGGCTCTACAGGATCCATAGGCACAAGCACCTTGTCGCTTGTCGATTCCTGTCCGGATGATTTCGACGTAAAGGTGCTGGTTGCTGGCAGCAACAGCGCACTACTTGCGCAACAGGCGTTGAAATACCGCCCTGACATAGTCGGGATATCCTCCTCGGCGGAGGCTTCAAAGCTTCGTGACGCGCTTGCCGGAAGCGGTATCGACGTTGTCGATGGTGATGCCGCCTGCACGGATCTGGCACGACGGCCGGTTGACGTCGTTGTTGCCGGCATTGTCGGGCTGGCCGGTCTGCCGGGCGTCCTCGCCGCGCTTTCCTGTGGTCAGACAGTGGCACTCGCCAACAAGGAATCGCTTGTTTCGGCCGGAAAACTTGCGATGGCCACGGCGCGCCGCCACGGAGCGCGGCTTTTGCCGGTTGACAGCGAACATAACGCCATCTTTCAGTGCTGGCTTGGCTGGGCGGGTCACAGCAACGACCCATCCGCATTCGCTGAGGCTGGTCCGGTCGACCATATCTGCCTGACAGCATCTGGCGGCCCGTTCCGCACCCGCGATCTTGAAAGCTTCGCGACGATAAGCCCCGGTGAAGCCGTGAAACACCCGAACTGGAGCATGGGGCAGAAAATCTCGGTCGACAGCGCCACAATGATGAATAAGGGCCTGGAAGTGATCGAGGCGGCATGGCTCTTCAATTTGCCGCCGCAGTCCATAGAGGTCATGGTCCATCCTCAGGTTGCCATTCACGGCCTTGTCTATTTCAAGGATGGATCGGTGATCGGTCAGCTTGGCACGGCCGACATGAAGACTCCCATTTCCTACGCGCTGGCCTGGCCGGAACGGCTTGAATGGCATCCTGAAGCGCTTGATCTGCTGGCTTTGGGACGGCTCGACTTCCTGCCTGTGGATCCGGACCGTTATCCCTGCTTCTTCCTCGCGCGGCAGGCTCTTGCCGAAGGCGGGATCATGCCTGCAGTTCTGAACGCGGCAAACGAGGTTGCCGTTTCCGCATTTCTTGACGGCCTGATCGGCTTTACCGATATTGCGAGTGTTGTCAGCCACTGTCTGGATCTCGCCGCCGATGGCGATGTCGACAGCCTCGACGCGGTGATCGCAGTCGATAACCGTGCAAGAGAGCTTGCCAGCGCCAGATGCCGAACCATTGCCTCTCAAATGCCGGCCGGCGCACCGATCCCGGCCGGCGGAGTGTAACAGTCATGCCTGAACTGAGTGCTGCCCAGCAAATCATTGGGTTTCTTCTGCTTCTGACACCAGTCGTGTTCTTTCACGAGCTTGGTCATTATTGGGCGGCGCGCCGTGCGGGTGTGGTGGTCGAGGTGTTCTCAATCGGCTTTGGCCCCGAATTGTTCGGATGGACGTCGAAGACGACCGGAACACGCTGGCGCTTCGCCGCCATCCCGCTTGGTGGATATGTGCGCATGCGTGGTGATGAGAATGAAGCAAGCGGCGCTGCCGCCGGCGCTGAAAAGATGGCGGGAAGCTTTGCCGGTGCTTCACTTGGATGGCGCTTCGCCATTGTTCTCGCCGGCCCGGTGGCGAATTTCATTCTCGGCATTCTTCTTTTCGCCCTCGTCTATATGAGCGTCGGCAAGGTCGTCCTTCCTGCCGAAATCGGTGAAGTCATGCCGGAAACGGCAGCTGCCGAGGCTGGCCTTGAGCCGGGTGACCTTGTCACAGGCATTGATGGCCTTGCGGTTCGAGATTTCAACGATCTTCGCGGCCTTGTCGTCGAATCGCCCGGACGGCCGCTTGAGTTCACGCTGCTTCGCGAGGGTCGGGAGCTTAATCTCATCGTTACGCCGCAACCGCGCTTCAACGAGGCGATGCAGATCTATATCGGTGTTCTTGGCGTGAAGTCGAGCGGGATAGGTACGCGCGAGCGCCTGTTGCCAGGGAGCGCGATGCTGGCAGCCACTCAGGATGCCTTTCGCATGTCGATCATGATTCTGCGCGGCCTTGGCAGGCTGGTGAAAGGTGAAATGCAGGCTGGTGAGGTTCAGGGCCCTGTTGGTATCGCAGAGATTTCCGGATCTGCTCTCCAGCAAGGGCTTGTTCCCTTTGTCCTGCTGACAGCGGTGATCTCGATCAATCTTGGACTGATCAACCTGATGCCGATCCCCGCGCTTGACGGTGGTCATCTTGCCTTCTTTACCTACGAGGCCCTGTTCCGACGTCCCTTGCCGATGATGCTCCAGGGCGTGCTGCTTCGGGGTGGCATTGCGATCCTGCTCGGCCTGACAGTGCTGCTTGTTTTCATCGATGTGGCACGGCGCCTCGGGTGAGGCCGGTCGAGCGAGTTCGCAACCGGTAAATGTCTGCTTTAAATGCCTCGTTTGCATGGGTATAGTTTTTCAACCTGACGAGGAGGGCTGTCGCCATGCCGAAATGGCCGCTTATTTTTGCATGTCTTGTGGTGTTTGCGCTGGGAAATCCCCCGCATGCATCCGCACAATCTGCTGACAGCCAGGTCGAGGTTGAGGAGATTGTCATCTCGGGCAACCGGCGTGTTGCTGTGGGCACAGTGCTTTCCTATCTCCCGGTCAGGGTCGGCGACCGCGTGACACGCAGTTCGCTCAGTATCGCGCTGGAACGGCTTTTTGAAACAGAACTCTTCAAAGACATCGATATCTCGCTCGACGGTCAGATCCTCAGGGTGGTGGTGGTCGAGAATCCGATCATCAACCGCGTCAATATTGAAGGCAATGATGCGCTCTCGGATGAGCGGCTTATGGAATTTCTGGATATCCAGCCGCGCCGCGTCTATACCCGCGAACTTGCACTTGAAGCCACGCAGCGCCTGCTTGACATCTATCAGGCCAGCGGCCGCTACGCTGCGGTTGTCGAGCCGCAAATCATCGAGCTGGATGAAAATCGTGTGGACCTTGCCTTCGTTGTCGATGAAGGCCCTCTCATCAAGATCAGTTCGATCACATTCAGCGGCAATGAACGATTTGCTGACCGCGTGCTGAAGCGCACCATTTCCAGCCGCGAGCGCAAGTGGTGGGCGTTCTTCTCTGCGGGCGACAAATATGACGAGGCGCGTCTTGATTATGATGTGCGTCTGCTTCGCCAGTTCTATCTGGCCCGCGGCTATGCGGATATCGAGGTGTGGAGGGTACAAGGTGGATTGCTTCCGGATCGTACCGGCTTTGCGGTGAATTTCATCCTTGAAGAAGGTCGGCGTTACCGCGTCAAGGATATCGCTATCAACAGTGAAATCGAAAATATTGATAGCGATGCGTTGAAGCAGTCCTTCGACTTCGGTGATGACGACTGGTACGATGTGCGGGCTCTTGAGCAGGGACTGCTCAATATCACAAATACGCTTGGCAGCTTCGGTTACGCCTTCGTCAATGTTGACCCCGAGGTCGTGACTGATCCGCAGACAGGCCTGCTGGATATTGCCGTGAATATCGGCAAGGCGCGGAAAAACTTCATCGAGCGTATCGAAATCGTGAACAATGTCCGCACGCTGGACTCGGTGATCCGGCGGGAATTCGAGCTCGTGGAAGGTGATGCCTTCAACCAGGTGAAGCTCGACAAATCCATTCGGAATGTTCGTAATCTCGGCTTCTTTTCTGACGTGTCTGTCCGAAATCTGGCTGGCAGCTCCGATGACCAGACAGTGACCGAAATAACGGTCGACGAGCAGTCGACCGGCGAGCTGTCGCTTGGCATCGGCTATTCATCGCTTGAGCAGGCGAGTGTGATGCTGGGAATAGACGAGCGCAATTTCCTTGGTACGGGCCGTTCGCTCAGCTTCACAGTGGATGCGTCTTCGAAACGCGCCAATGTGCGCATCGGCGTTGCCGAGCCCTATCTGTTCGGCCGCAATCTGACCGGCAGGGCGTCTGTCTTCAATGAACGTCTCAAGCAGAGCAGTGTTTCGATCAACAGCACCGGTTTTGACCTTGGCGTGTCCTTTGGCGCTGCCGATGATATCTATCACCGGATCGATTACGAGCTGTCACAGTCCAAGACGACGGAAAAGTCCAGCAAGGCAACGTCGAGTACAGGGGAAAACGGCAAGACCATCTTGAAGTCTGCGACAAGCTACACGGTCGGCCAGGATAAGCTCGATAGCAGGTATGACCCAACCGAGGGCACCCTGATGGAACTTCGCCAGGAGCTTGCCGGCCTTGGCGGTGACGCTCAGTTCTACAAGGTGACGGCGCGTGCGGCCTATTACCGGCCGATGAATTTCAACACCTTCTTCCTTGGGCTGCGAGGGCGTGTTGGACAGGTTGTCGGCCTTGGTGAGGACATTACGCAGTCCCAGCGTTTCTTCCTTGGCGGTCGGGACGTCAGGGGCTTCACCTACAGTGGAATCGGTCCGCGTGATACGGGATCGAAGGCGGCTGTTGGCGGTAATTCTGTGATGAACGGTTCGGTCGAGCTGGTGTCCAGCGCCGGACTGAGCAAGGATCTGAACATGCGTTGGACGGTGTTTTCCGATTTCGGCAGCGTTTGGGATACAGACTTTCCGACTGGCGTGACCGGCGCAAACAACAGCTCGATCCGGACCTCGCTCGGCGTCGGGTTGCTCTGGGATACGGTGGTTGGTCCGTTGTCCTTCTATTGGGCCAAGCCTGTCTCCAAGGAGTCGTATGACCAGACAAAGACATTTCAGTTTACCATCGGCACTCGCCTTTAGGCGCGGTCGGATGCTGGTCGGTCTTCGCTCAGGGGTGGTCCTGGTGGGGCTGTGTATCGGTATCGTGGCGCCTGCTCCTGCGCAGACTTCGGACCAGACGGAACAGGCAGCCGATCAGACTGCCAATCAAACCTCCAGCGGCGCGCAGGGCCTTCCCGCGGCATCTGACATGCGCGTGCAGCGTATCGGCCTGATTGATCTTGACGGTGTTCTGCGCGCATCGAAGGGTACAGCGAGAGTTCGTGAATTGCTGGACGAACAGCGCCAGATGTTCCAGGAGGAATTCGCGGCGCGCGAGGCGGCGCTTCAGGAAACCGAACGAAAGCTGATTGCTCAGCGCGATACCCTGTCGGAGGAGGATTTCGCGCAAAGGCTGGCGGACTTCGAGGCCGAGGTGGCGACTATCCAGAAAGAGATCCAGTATCGACGTGAAGCAATCGACGTCGCCTTTCGGAATGCCCAGGAAAACATGAGACGGATCGCGCTGGAGATCGTCACGGATATCGCCCGTGAGATGCGCCTTGATGTTGTGCTGGGCCGCGATGCCGTGCTGATTTATGTGCCACGGCTGAATATCTCTGATGAGGTGCTTCGCCGCCTTGATGAACGCACCAAAGATGTTCGTATCGAGGTGACGACCACAGCCGGTGGCGATGCGGGATAGGGGCGCGTAGTGGCTGTTGACCAGAGCTTTTT
>JBMHCH010000084.1:0-6724 GCA_049890015.1 Puniceispirillaceae bacterium (SeqCode) | reverse complement strand
AACTGATGTCGTTCATCACCCACTGGCCATGTTTCTGCATGGCATCCAGCGTGCCCTCGCGCATCGCCCAGAAATTCGCCCTCTGGGTTTCCGACTGCGCGATCACCGCATCCTCGACAAGCCCGGCCTCGAAGGCGTCGGCGAGGATCGATTCCAGCAATGCCGACAGCGCCACCGTGCCGTCGGGCCCGGGGGCGGCATCCTCCGGCCGCGCCGCGCCAAGCTCCATCAGCACCGCCAGCTCCGGCGCCTCCTCGAAGACCGGGCTGACATGGTCCAGATATTTGACCGGCAGCTCGTACATCAGCCTGCCGATCAGCTCGAACGCCTCGACCTGGCCGCCGCTTCGCGACTGCGTCATGTTCATCAGCTCCAGCGCCGCGGCGACGTCGCGCACCTTGACCATGGCGGTGGCGAAGGCGTGCGGCGGGGTGACCAGCTTCAGGCTGGCGGCGGTGATGATGCCAAGCGTGCCTTCCGATCCGACCATCAGATTGACCAGGTCATAGCCGGTATTGTTCTTCTTCAGCGCGGGAAGAAGATCCATCACCTCGCCGGCGGCGGTGACAACCTCCAGCCCCAGGCACAGCGCTCGCGCGCTGCCATAGCGCACCACATTCAGCCCGCCGGCATTGGTGCCGAGCGCGCCGCCGATCTGCGCCGTTCCCTTGGCTCCGAAGACAAGCGGAAACATCAGCCCCTCTGCCGCGGCGGCGTGATGGAGCGATTCGACGATGCAGCCCGCCTCCGCCACCATGTAGCGGCCGGGCGCGTCGATCCGGCGGACCCGGTTCATCCGTTCCAGCGACAGCATCACGACCTGGTCCTCGGCCCGCGCGATGGTGCCGCTGGCAAGCCCGGAATTGCCGCCGAACGGGATCACCGGGGTGCGGGTCTCGGCGCAGATCTTCATCACGCCGGCGACCTCTTCGGTGCTGGCCGGGCGGACCACGATGGCGGGCTCTGAGGCGGTCTTGCCAAGCCAGTCGCTCTGATAGCGCGGGCCGATGCCGTCGCCGGCCTCGACATGCGCATCGCCGCAGATGGCGGCGAACCGCGACGCCAGATCATTCACCCGAATTTCATCCATGATACCCTCCCGGAAGCTGCGGCGAGTCTAGCCCCGGTCCGCCAGCAATTCCAGCCGAAGCCGCGCAATCTTGTGAACCTCGGCAAGCGCGGCGGCAAATTCCGTGTCCGGATCATTCTCCACCCTTGCGGTGAAGGCGGCAAGGATGGCAGCCCGGTCCAGCCCGCGCACCGCGATGATGAAGGGGTGGCCGAAGCGCGCGCCATAGCGCGCATTGAGGTCGGTGAAGGCGGCGAATTCATCGGGCGTGCAGCGGTCGAGCCCGGCGCCGGCCTGCTCGGATGTGGACTCCGCTGTCAGCCCGCCGGCGACGGCAAGCTTGCCGGCAAGCTCCGGATGGGCGCGAAGCAGCGCCAGCTGGCGCTCCCGTCCCGCGGCATCGACCAGGGCAGCCATGCGTGCGGCAAATCGCGACACCGATGCATCGTCGCGCGGGAAGCCGGCATCCCACAGCCCCTGAGCCACCCAGGGCGAATGTTCATAGATTCCTCCGAATTGCGTCAGGAAATCAGCCTGATCGAGTTGTCCCGGCGGGGTTGTGAAGCTGGCCTCTGCCATTGATCTGCTGCCTTGCGCGAAGTTATGAACCGGCGGCAAGCTTGGTCAGATTTGTTTGCCTTTACAATAATTAATTGGCAGTCTTCCGGGGTTATCGCCATGGATTTATGTGGGTTTCCGAACGGCACCACCATGCCCCTTTCGGGAACGCCGGCAAGATTGAGACGAAGCTGGGAAAGGGGAGGGCTGCGATGGGCCGCCTGACAACGCATGTTCTGGATACCGCCGCCGGCCGGCCGGCCGCCGGGATCGGCATCGAGCTGTTCCACCGCGAGGGCGAGGCGCGCCGGAAGCTGCTTCATGTCGAGACCAATGACGACGGGCGGGTGGATGCGCCGCTTCTGGAGGGCGCCGATGTCGCCGCCGGACGGTATGAGCTTGTGTTCCATGCCGGCGCCTATCTTCGCGCGTCCGGGACGGCGCTGCCCGAGGTGCCCTTCCTTGATGAAATCGTGATTGCCTTCGGGATCGACAGCCCGGAGCAGCATTACCATGTGCCGCTGCTGCTCTCGCCCTACGGCTATTCGACCTATCGCGGCAGCTGAACGGGAACAGCGGGGATCGGCGCCATGCGCGAGACCATTACCTTCATCCTGAACAACCGGATCGAGCTGGTCAGCGGGCTTGCCGGCGATACCACCCTGCTGAACTGGCTTCGCCAGCGCCGCCGGCTCACCGGCTCGAAGGAGGGCTGCGGCGAAGGTGACTGCGGCGCCTGCACCGTTGTCGTGGCGCGGCGCGAGGCCGGCGGGAAGATGCGCTGGCATCCGGTGAATGCCTGTATCCAGTTCATCGGCATGCTTGAGGGCGCCTCGGTCACCACCATCGAGGGCATCGCGCCGCAGGGCGCGGGCGCGCCTGAGCTTCATCCCTGCCAGCAGGTGATGGTCGACCATCACGGCTCGCAATGCGGCTTCTGCACCCCGGGCTTCGTGATGTCGCTCTTCGCCGCCTGGTGCAATGGCGACGGGCTTGCCGCCAACGAGATCGACACCACCCTTGCCGGCAATCTGTGCCGCTGCACCGGCTATCGGCCGATCGTCGATGCCGCGGCGGCGCTGACCGTCCGCGACATTCCGCCAGCCTTCGAGACCCGTCGCCGCCGCCGCGAGGCGGAGCTGATGGACGAGATTGCGCATGACGAGACAGTTGTGCTTGGCGATGGTGTGAGGCGCTTTATCGCGCCGGCCGAGAAGGAGGCGTTCGCCCAGGCCTACGCCGCAACGCCGGGCGCGACCATTGTCGCCGGTGCCACCGATGTCGGGCTGTGGGTGACGAAACAGAACAGGCACCTTCCGGACATGATCTGGACAGGCCGTGTCGCGGGATTCGACAGGGTGGCGAAGAGCGGCGTCCACTGGCGGATCGGCCCGGCGGTGACGCATGCTGCCGCCATGGATGCGCTTGCCGAGGGCCGCCCCGACCTTGCCGAGGTGATGCGCCGCTTCGGCTCGACGCAGGTGCGCGCCAGCGGCACTGTCTGCGGCAATATCGCGAACGGATCGCCGATCGGCGATCTGCCGCCGATGCTGATTGCGCTGGCGGCGGAGGTTGAGCTGTCGGGTGTCGCCTCGAACCGGCGGATGCCGCTGCAGGATTTCTTCATTGCCTATGGCAGGCAGGATCGCGACGAGGGCGAGTTCGTCTCGGCCGTCCTCGTGCCGCGCGCGCCGACCCCGCAGTTCCGCGCCTACAAGATCTCCAAACGGTTCGACCAGGATATCTCGGCGGTGATGGGGGCCTTCAATATCTCGGTCTCGAAGGGGCGAATCACCGATGCGCGGATCGCCTTTGGCGGCATGGCGGCGACGCCGAAACGCGCTGCCGCGGCGGAGGCGGCGCTGACCGGATCGAAGCTCGAGCTTGCCAGTTTCACGGCTGCCGCCGCTGCACTGGCGGATGACTTCACGCCGATCAGCGACATGCGCGCCTCGGCGGATTACCGGCGGCAGGTGGCGGCCAATCTGGTGCTGAAATACGGCATGGACCTGACCGGATCGCCGGTCCCGCGCCTGACCGCAAGCGGCGATGATCTGGCCGCCGACCTGCTGCGGGAGACGGTGTGATGAACGAGCAGCGCATCGGCGGCGATATCCGCACCCCCCGCCAGCATGACAGCGCCCGCAAGCATGTGTCGGGAGCGGCCATCTATGTCGATGACATCGCCGCGCCGGAAGACACGCTGGTGGTGCTGATCGGGCAGAGCCCGCATGCCCATGCCGCCATCACCGCGATGGATCTGTCAGCCGTGGCCGCCGCCGACGGTGTCGTGGCGGTGCTGACCCACAAGGATATCCCGGGAAAGAATGACTGCAGCCCGGTCCATGGCGACGACCCGATCCTTGCGGAGGGCGAGGTCAGCTATGTCGGGCAGGCGGTGTTCGCCATTGTCGCCGAGACTATGCGGGCCGCGCGTGACGCCCTGCCGCTGGCGAAGGTGAGCTATGAGGAGCGTCCGGCGATCCTGACCATCGACGAGGCGATGAAGGCCGGCTCCTGGCTTGGCCCGTCGGCGACGATGGAAAGCGGCACGCCGGACATGGCGCTGGCCGGCGCGGCGCATACGCTGTCTGGCCGGATCGAGATTGGCGGTCAGGAACATTTCTACCTCGAAGGCCAGGCGGCGCTGGCGATCCCGGGCGAGGATCGTGACATCAGCGTCTATTGCTCCACCCAGCACCCGTCCGAGATCCAGCACAAGGTGGCGGACTGCCTTGCCGTTCCGAACCATGCTGTGACGGTGGAAACACGGCGCATGGGCGGGGCCTTCGGCGGCAAGGAAAGCCAGGGCAATCTTCCGGCGGTGCTGTCGGCATTGGCGGCACGTGTCACAGGCCGGCCGGCGAAGACAGTCTATGACCGAGATGATGATTTCATGCTGACCGGCAAGCGGCACGACTTCCGGATCGACTACAGCGTCGGCTTCGACGGCGAAGGCCGGATCGAGGCGGTGATCTTCGAGCAGGCGCTTCGCTGCGGCATGTCCTGGGACCTGTCCGAGGCGATTGCGGCGCGCGCCATGTGCCATGCCGACAATGCCTATCACATCCCGCATATGCGGGTGATCTCGCATCGCTGCAAGACGCATACGCAGTCGAACACCGCCTTCCGCGGTTTTGGCGGGCCGCAGGGCATGGTCGGGATCGAACGGGTGGTGGACGAGGTGGCGCATCATCTGGGACTTGACCCGCTTGTTGTTCGCCAGCGCAATTTCTACCCGCATAAATTCACCGCAAATGGCGGCAAGGGGCGCACCCCCTATGGCCAGCTTGTCGAGGACTGCGTGCTTCAGGACATTGTTGGCGAGCTTGCCGAGAGCGCTGATTATGCGGCGCGGCGGGCCGAGATCGAGGCCTTCAACAGCCGGAGCCAGGTGATGCGGCGCGGCATCGCGCTGACCCCGGTGAAGTTCGGCATCTCCTTCAACACCACCTTCCTCAATCAGGCCGGGGCGCTGGTCCACGTCTATACGGACGGCTCGGTGCATCTGAACCATGGCGGCACCGAAATGGGCCAGGGGCTGAACACCAAGGTGGCGCAGGTGGTGGCACATGAATTCCAGGTTGATTTCGACGCGGTCAAAATCACCGCCACAACCACCGGCAAGGTGCCGAACACCTCTGCCACGGCAGCCTCGTCGGGGACCGACCTGAACGGCATGGCGGCACAGGCGGCGGCCCGAACCATCAAGAACAGGATGCGGGCGCATCTGGCAGAGCAGCATCAGTGCAATCCCGACTCGGTGACCTTCACCAATGGCAGCGTGAAGGCAGGCGGCGCGGTGATGAGCTTCGCCGAGGCGGTGAAGTCCTGCTATCTCGGGCGGGTGTCGTTGTCCTCGACAGGATTCTACGCGACGCCGAAAATCCACTGGGACAAGCAGCGCAGCCGCGGCCGCCCGTTCTTCTATTTCGCCTACGGCGCCGCCGTCACCGAGGTGGCCGTCGATCTGCTGACGGGCGAGAACCGCATTCTGCGGGCCGATATCCTGCATGATGTCGGGCGATCGCTTAATCCGGCCATCGATATCGGCCAGATCGAGGGCGGCTTTGTGCAGGGGGCCGGATGGCTGACGACAGAGGAGCTTGTCTGGGACGATGCCGGACGGCTTCGCACCCATGCGCCCTCTACCTACAAGATTCCGGCCTGTGCCGACCGTCCGGCCATCTTCAATGTCGCGTTGTTCGAGGATGGCGAGAATATCGAGGATACCATCCATAAATCCAAGGCTGTCGGCGAACCGCCGCTGATGCTGGCGATCTCGGTTCTGATGGCGCAGTCGCACGCGCTGGAATCCGTTGGTGATGCCTATCCGATGCTGGACGCGCCGGCCACCCCGGAACGGCTGTGCCTGGCGGCGCGCCGCCTTGGCGGTCCCGGCATCTCCCTTGGAGGGTCGTGATGGCCGATCAGGCCCGGCCCGGCTGGATCGACATCGCCCGCGACCGCATCGCCAGAGACGGTGCCGTGGTGCGCGCCAGCCTTGTCGGCGTCAGGGGCTCCGCCCCGCGCGAGGCCGGCGCGACGATGCTGATCACCAGGCAGGATATCTGGCAGACGATCGGCGGCGGATCGCTGGAATTCGAGGTGATGCGACGTGCCCGGATGATGCTTGCCGAAGCGACAGGCCCCTGGCCACGCCAGGTTATCCGCGCCGCGCTCGGCCCCGACATGGGGCAGTGCTGCGGCGGCCAGGTGCGGGTGCTTCTGGAATATTTCGGGCCGGAACAGGAGAGCGCCCTTGCCGCGCTGGCCGGATGCCGCGCCGTGCTGCACCCGCTTGACGGCGACCAGCCGCCGTCCGATGCCGGCGATGACGCGGCCGGGATGGATCGCGCCAGCAACGGGTTTGTCGCGCCTGTGGCGGTGCCGGGACGGCCGGTCTTCCTCTATGGCGCGGGTCATATCGGACGGGCGCTGGCACCGCATCTTGTCGCGCTGCAGCTTGACCTTCACTGGGTCGATGTCATGGCGGAGCGGTTTCCTGCCGCCATTCCCGACGGCGCGCGGCGCGTTGTGGCGGCCGACCCGACAGTGATCGCGTCCCATGCGCCGGTTGATTCCCTTCATCTCGTG
>JBMHCH010000083.1:0-42793 GCA_049890015.1 Puniceispirillaceae bacterium (SeqCode) | reverse complement strand
GCGCGGCAGACAGGATGCATGGCGTGACCCCGCATAGCGAAGATCACAGCGAAGCCACCGGCGGCGGGGCGGCCCCTGGCGCCGCCGCGCTGTTCCGTGTCTTCTGGCCGTATCTTCGGCCGCACCGCGGCCGCATCATCGGCGCGGCGGTGGCTCTTCTGATGGTGGCGGGCGCGCTGCTGACCATGGGTCGCGGTCTTGCCTATCTTGTCGATGAGGGGCTTGGCCGGCAGGACCCGGGACTTCTTGATCGCGCGGTTGTCGGAACAGCGCTGATCGCGCTGGTGCTTGCCGCGGGAAGCTATCTTCGCACAACGCTGGTGAACCAGATCGGCGAGAGGGTCCTTGCCGATGTGCGGCGGGCGGTCTTCGCGCATCTGATGACGCTGCCGCCGGCCTGGTATGAAAGTGCGCGCACCGGCGATGTGCTGGCGCGCATCACCACCGATACGGCGATCGTGCAGACGGTGATGACCTCGACCATCTCGATGGCGGCGCGTAATGTCATCCTCCTGATCGGCGGCCTCGTCATGGTGGTGCTGTCCAGTCCGAAGATGTCGCTTGTTGTCCTGGTGGTGGTGCCGCTGGTGGTGGTGCCGCTGATCGTTCTGGGACGGCGTCTGCGGCGCGCCTCGCGCCTGGCCCAGGACAGGCTTGCCGATGTGGCTGTTCAGGCCGAGGAAACGGTGGCCTCCATCCGCACGGTCCAGGCATTCGCGCGGCAGCAGCTGATGGCGGAGCGCTTCGACGCGGCGGTCGGATCAAGCCTTGATGCCGCGCTGGCGCGGGTCAGGCTTCGCGGCTGGATGAGCGGGATCATCATCTTTCTGGTGTTTTCCGGCATTTCGGCGATCCTGTGGATCGGCGGGCAGGATCTTCTCGCCGGCCGGATTTCGGCAGGCGACCTGTCCTCCTTCGTCTTCTACGCCTTTCTTGTGGCCGCCTCGACCGGATTCCTGTCAGAGCTGGCAGGCGAGCTTCAGCGCGCGGCGGGAGCCGCCGAGAGGATCGCCCAGACGCTGCAGACCACAGCGCATCTTGCCGAACCGGCATCGCCGGTGCCGCTGCGCCGTGATCACGAGGTGACCTGCCGCTTCGAAGCGGTGGATTTCGCCTATCCCGCCGGCCTGAGCCGCCCCGCCGTCACACATGTGGATCTGGCGGTGCGTCGCGGCGAGCGCGTCGCCCGTGTTGGGCCGAGTGGTGCCGGCAAGTCGACACTGTTCCATCTGTTGCTGCGGTTCTATGACCCGGGAAAGGGTGTTGTCCGGCTGTGCGGCGACGATCTTCGCGATCTCGCGCTTGCCGATATCAGGCGTTTCATCGGCCTTGTTCCGCAGGAGCCGGCGCTGTTCTCGACAAATGTTCGAGACAATATCGCCTTCGGGCGGCCGGAAGCGTCAGACGATGAAATCATCGCCGCCGCGCGCCAGGCAGAAGCACATGATTTCATCGCCGAGCTGGAGCGCGGCTATGACACGCCTGTCGGCGAGAAGGGGGTCCGGCTGTCGGGCGGGCAGCGCCAGCGCATCGCCATCGCCCGCGCCATTCTTCGTGACCCGGGCCTGCTGCTGCTGGACGAGGCGACAAGCGCGCTTGATGCCCGCTCCGAGGCCGCTGTGCAGGCGGCGCTCGAGAGGCTGATGCAGGACCGCACCTCGATTGTCATCGCCCACCGGCTTGCCACCGTGATCCGCGCCGACCGCATCTTCCTGCTGGATAACGGCCATGTCAGCGCCACCGGAACACATGAACAGCTGATCAACGAATCCGCCCTCTACCGGCATCTTGCGGATCTTCAATTCTCGACACCGCAGGCCTCGGGGCAAGGCGCGCCGCTGAACTGACCGGCAATGCCTCCGATGCCAGGCGATCCGTCGACCGGTATCATCGACAGGGCGCCGCCAAGTGTCCTGTCGCGGCTCATCCAGGCGAGCAGGCTGCCAAGAAGACTGACATCGCGGCCGCCGATCCGAAGCCGCATTTCGGCAAGGTGATCTTCGACAACAAAGCCTCCGGCCTTTGCCCCGCCGAAGCTTGCATGGCCTGTCGCGGTCATCCCGTCCTCGGCAACCAGATCGATATTGTCCAGCCATCCGGCCACACCGTCGTCAAACAGCATCTCGAGCGAGGCGCTGCCGGAAAATCTGGTGACGCCGCCTCCTGGTCCGCAGGCGCCGCAGGCCAGACGCATGTCGACCCGCATGGCGATCCGGTCGAGTGGCCATGAATGGATGGACGGAAGGCTGGCGATATGGGTCATCGTCCATGCGTCGGTATCGGGGGCCTGCTGCAGCAAGGGTGGTATCGGAATGGCATCATACGGCTCTGACCGGCGCTCCGATGGCAGATCCTTGTCTGTGGTGACATGTAGGAGCGCAAGCTGTGTCGTGCCGCCATTGCGAAGATCACCCGCCACCAGCGTCTGTTCTATCAGCATGGCTGGCAAAGCCGGATGCGAAGGCAACGCCGCCAAGGGCGGCCGGATGACTGTCGGCCCAAGCCCGGATGTCAAAGCGGCGTTGGCTGCCGGCGCTGCCGCCCCGATCGCCATCGTCTCCGCCCGTGCCACGCTTGCCGCGATCAGGGGAAGGAAAAAGCTGTCGATATCATCCTGCTGGCAGGATATGCCGGCGCCGCACCCCAGGGCAGTCTGGCACCACAGCGTCAACGGAAGGACAGTCCCCCTCATCCACCGCTGAAGGCGGATATCGTCCCAAAGAGTCATCCATAAGGTTAGGTTGTGGCGGTGTTAAGAATCGCCAACCGGCGGTTCACATGCCGGTGATATGGGGTGCGGAAAGCGGCAGCGGGACCGGTCAGGTGCCAGGAATGCGCTGGGTCAGCTTCATTTCAATGCGGCGGTTGCGGCGTCGGGCCTCATCGCTTCCCGCGCTGTCGAGAGGCTGAAACTCGCCATATCCCGCCGCGGCGAGCCGGTTGGCCGGAAGTCCCTGTTCGGCAAGGAACCTGACGACGGACAAGGCCCGCTCGGTCGACAGGTCCCAGTTGTCAGCGAACCTGCCGGCGCGCACAGGAATGTCGTCTGTATGGCCTTCGACCTGAAGAATCCAGTCGATGTCATCGGGTATTTCGGCGGCAATCTGGTTCAGCGCGATGGCAAGCTGGGCAAGCTGTTGCTGGCCTTCCGGCCCGATGGCCGCCTGGCCCTGGGCGAACAGGACTTCGGACTGGAAGACGAACCTGTCGCCGACAATCCGCACATCCTCGCGCCCGCGGAGAATATCGCGCAGCCGTCCGAAGAATTCGGACCGGAAGCGCTGCAGCTCCTGCACCCGCGACGCCAGCGCGTTGTTCAGTGACTTGCCAAGGCTCGCTATGGCAATCTTGTCGCGCGCCAGCTCGGCTTCCTTTTCAGCGAGCAGCGTCGTCAATTCCTCGATGCGCAGCCGCAGCGCGGTGACCGCGTTTGTCATCTGTGCCACCTCGGCGCGCGAGGCGGCGTTCTGGGTCTCCAGCTCGCTGATCCGTGCAAGCGATGTCACATTGCGCGCTGTGGCGTCGGCGAGTTTGCCCTCGGAATCCTCAAGCTTGGCCTGGCTTGCCTCCAGCGCGGCGATGCGCTCCTCGAGCGTCCGTTCGACCGAGGCCAGTTCCGCCTGTGTTGCCGCCAGTGTCGCCTCGGCGACCTCAAGCGCGGCCACCCGCTCGGCAAGGCTTGCCTGCGCCGCGGCAAGCGCCTGTTCATTCTCTTCCTGAAGCGCCTCGAGACGCCTGATCTCCATCTCGCGAACGCCGAGCGTAGTAGTGGCTTCGGCAAGCTGCGCGGCGATCTGGTCGCGCTCGTCGCGGCTTTGCGACAGCTGTGCTGCCAGCGTGTCGCGTTCCTTCGTGGCGTCGGCAAGCTGGGTGGTGATGCTGGCAAGCTCGGCGGTGAGGTCGGCGGTGGCCTTGCGTTCGATGTTGAGAAGTTCGCCAAGATCGAGGATCTGCGCGCGCATGTCATTCATCGTCGCGTCCTGTCCTGCCACGCGGTAGGCGAGGTTGACCTGGATCAGCACGAACACCAGAAGCACGAAGATGATGACCATCAGCAGCGTCGCCAGCGCATCGACGAAGCCGGGCCAGGTATAGGTGTCAGGGCGGCGGGCGCCGCCAAGACGCGCCAGCGCCATGGTCAGGACCCTTTCGTCTGGCGGGTCGGTCTGCCGCTTCCGCCAGCCTTGTTGATGGCGTTCGCAAGCGTGCGAAGCTCGGCTGCGACCGCGCTGTTCGCGCGGCTGCGGTCGTCCTGCAGATCGGCGGCGAGCTGGGCGATACCGGCATTCAGCTGAGCCAGCTGTTCGCGCAGGCGCCGGTCATCCGTCATCGCCTCGTTCAGCGCCGCCAATGTCATGTTGATGTTGCCAAGCTGGTCAAGGACGCGCTGCCTGTTGTCTTCTCCCGCCGAAATGGAGTTCCCGAGATGGATCAGCGCGCGCGCGGCCTCCTCGCTCATCCCGCCGGCTAGCGGCGTCACCCCGCCTTCACCGGCGGCCGGCCCGCTGTCATTGAAGCGGGCAAAGGCTGACAGCCAGTCTTCCAGCTCGTTGAAGAAGCGGCCCATGGCCTGACCAAGCTGCAGGTCGAGAAACCCGAGTATCAGGGAGCCGGCAAGGCCGAAGAGCGATGAGGAGAAGGCTGTGGCCATGCCGGAGAGCGGGGCGTCAAGACCGCCCTTGAGCTGGGCCATCATGGCCTCGAAATCGGTGCCGGCGGTATCAAGCGAGCCGACGACAAGCCCGACGGCGCCAATGGTCTGCAACAGCCCCCAGAAGGTGCCGAGAAGGCCGAGAAACACCAGAAGGCCGATCATGTAGCGGGAGATCTCGCGACCTTCGTCAAGACGCGCCGCGACGCCGTCAAGAACCGAGCGCAGCGACAATGCCGACAGCTGTGATTCCTGCCGCTGGTCGGCAAGCATCGCATAGACGGTGGCAAGAAGCACCGGTTTCACCTGCCGGTTGTCAAGCTTGCCTGTCTTCTGGATGGTGGTCAGCCAGCGCCGTTCCGGCACAAGCCGCAGATTCTGGCGGAAGCTGTAGATGATGCCGATCAGCAGCACCCCGAGGATCACGCCGTTGAGCGCCGGATTGCCCATGAAGGCGCGCAGCAGCGGGGCGTGAAGAAGCGCGGCGATGGCCGCGACCACGACAAGGAAAATCAGCATGCGGACAAGATAGCGTCGCGGGTCGGTCATCATCACCCTGTCTCCTGTTCGGTCCGTTCCGGCGGCCATGCAACTGCCGGGACTGTCGATGAAAAGAATGGCAGGAATGAGGCCGGCTGACCAGTATGCTGACCAGTATCAGACGCGAAGATGGCGGATCAGGTCACCGTGGATCGACGGGTTCGCGGCGACGACATCGCCGCTGTCCAGGGCCTTGTCGCGCGAGGCGAAGTCGGAGACGAAGCCGCCTGCCTCGCGGACAAGAAGCACACCGGCGGCGATGTCCCACAGGCTGAGCCCCTTTTCCCAGAACCCGTCAAGACGGCCGGCGGCGACCCAGG
This sequence comes from Puniceispirillaceae bacterium (SeqCode), assembly GCA_049890015.1. Classification (GTDB taxonomy): domain Bacteria; phylum Pseudomonadota; class Alphaproteobacteria; order Puniceispirillales; family Puniceispirillaceae; genus UBA8309. The sequence goes on along the minus strand of JBMHCH010000083.1, from coordinate 37,282 downwards.
CAAGGTCGAGCGCGGCAGCCCCGTTGCGGCGCACGCCGGAACTGACGGACATGATCTTGGCAAGCTGCGCCAGAAAGGCGGTATGGTCTTCATCCGTGCCACGGCCAAGAAAGGGAATGCCGGTGCCGAACAGCGAGTCAGCCATCGACCGCCGGCCCGAGACACGAAGCCGCCTTTCGTTCAGAAAGGCGCCCTTGCCGCGTTCAGCGTAATAGAACTCGTTCTTCACCGGGTCGAAGATCGAGCCGGCTGTGATCACCTTGCGGCCCTGAGCGTCATTTTCCATCACCGCGATGGAAATGGCGAAATGCGGGATGCCGTGAAGGAAATTGGTGGTGCCGTCAAGCGGGTCGACGACCCAGACCGGCGCGTCCGGGTCGCTGCCTTCGATGACACCGCCTTCCTCCATGACGAAGCCCCAGTCGGGACGCGCCTTCGACAGCTCCTTGCGGATCGTCTTCTCGGCGTTGATGTCGGCGCGGCTGACAAAATCGGCCGGGCCCTTGCGGCTGACCTGGAGGTTCTCGACCTCGCCAAAGTCGCGGAGCATGCCGCGGCTGGCATAGCTCGAGGCTTTCTGCATGACGTTGATCAGCGCGGACTGGCTGGCCATGTTTCACTATCCTTGCTTGACGCGCCGCCGGCACAGCAGCCGGCAGCCTTTTCAGGGTCAGTCCTTGGCGCGTTCGACGTAGGTCGAATCTTCCGGACGGACAACAATGCGGGTTCCGGCTTCGATATGCGGCGGCACCAGGACGCGCACACCGTTCTCGAGAACGGCCGGCTTGTAGCTTGACGAGGCTGTCTGACCCTTGACCACGGCGTCGGCCTCGACGACCTCCATCACGACCTTGTCGGGAAGCTGCACCGAGATCGGGTCGCCCTCATGGGCGGACACGGTCACCGCCATGCTGTCCTGCAGAAAGGCGGCGCTGTCGCCGACCATGTCGCGGCTGATAGACAGCTGCTCGAAGGTCTCGCTGTGCATGAAGACAAGGTTGTCGCCATCATCATAGAGAAAGGTGCATTCGATCTCTTCGAGGATCACGCGCTCGACGGTTTCCGACGAACGGAACCGCTCGTTCAGCTTGGTGCCGTCGCGAATGTCCCTAAGCTCGATCTGGGCGAAGGCGCCGCCCTTGCCGGGCTTCACATGCTCCACCTTGACCGCGGTCCACAGCCGGCCGTTATGTTCAATCACATTGCCGGGTTTGACGGCATTCCCGTTCAGCTTCATCGATGGCCTCTCTTTTCACTTGTCCCTTGCGGGCGCCGGTGGCGCGCCAGACACGGGCGCGCGCTGCCGGTATGACGGCCCGGCATTCAGCTGGCTAGAGTGTTTTGCCTATTTCGGCGGCGTTGTCCAGCATCCGGCACGAAAAACCCCATTCATTATCGTACCAGGCCAGCACCCGCACCAGACGTCTGTTCATGACATGGGTCTGCGTCAGGTCGGCGATCGAGCTGTGCGGGTCATGGTTGAAATCGACCGATACAAGCGGGCGCTCGTTGGTGCCGAGCACGCCTTTCATCGCCCCTTCGGATGCCGCCTTGAGGATGGCGTTGACTTCCTCGGTGCTTGTCTCGCGTTCCGAGGTGAAGCCGAAATCGACAACGGACACGTTGGCTGTCGGGACCCGGATGGCGGATCCGTTCATCTTGCCCTTCAGTTCGGGAAGCACCTCGCCGACCGACCGCGCCGCGCCTGTGGATGTCGGAATCATCGACATCGCGGCAGCACGCGCCCTTCGCAGGTCCTTGTGGCTTGTATCCAGCGTCGGCTGGTCGCCTGTATAGGCGTGGATGGTTGTCATGTATCCTGCCTCGATGCCGACGCTGTCGGCCATCGCCTTGGCGACCGGGGCAAGGCAGTTGGTCGTGCAGGAGGCGTTGGAGATGATCTGATGGTCGGCGCTGATCTCGTGATGGTTGACGCCGTAGACGATGGTGGCGTCGGCCTGCTTGCAGGGCGCCGAGACAAGCACCCGCTTCGCCCCGCCGGCCAGATGCGCCGCCGCCTTGTCACGGTCGTTGAAATGGCCGGAGCATTCCAGCACCACATCGATGCCATGGTCGCCATGCGGGATTTTCGCCGGATCGCGCTCATGCGTCATCGCGATGCGTCCAGCGCCGACATCCATCCAGTCCTCGCCATGTGCGACCCCGCCTCTGGCGCGGCCATGGATGGAGTCGAACTCGTAGAGATGCGCCGATGCCTCGACCGGGCCTGGGGTGTTGATCAGTACAATGCTGACATCGTCGCGTCCGCTTTCCACAAGGGCGCGAAGCACCATACGGCCGATTCGGCCGAACCCGCTGATGGCAAGGCGTGTTGTCACGTCATATCCCTCCGGCAATTCGTTTCAAGAGGCGTGTTTCAACCGAACAGTGAACCGTCTCTACCCGATGCAGCGCCTGGCTTCCGCTGCCACGGCCTCGGCGGTGATGCCGAAATGCTGGTACAGGTCGCCTGCAGGTGCCGATGCGCCGAAATCATCCATCCCGACAAAACCGTCGCCATCCCCCAGCAGCCTGTCCCATGGCTGGCGGAGTGCCGCCTCGACAGCCACACGCGGAGCGCTGCCGAGAACCATGTCCCGCCAGTCTTTGTCCTGCTGCGAGAATAGCTCCAGGCAAGGAGCCGACACAACCGCCGCGGCGATTCCGTCCGCCGCCAGAAGGTTGCGGGCGGACAGCGCCACACCGACTTCCGAGCCGCTGGCCATCAGCGTGACCTGGCGGCCTTCCGCGCCGCCGGCGACAACATAGGCGCCGCGGGCCGTCATGTTCTCAGACAGCTCGGCAAGACGGAACTGCTCCAGCCCCTGACGGCTGAGCGCCAGCACCGAAGGAGCGTCCTTCGCCGCCAGCGCGCATTGCCAGGCCTCGGCCGTTTCCACGGCGTCGCCGGGACGGAACACAAGAAGGTTCGGTATGCAGCGCAGCGCCGCCAGATGCTCGACCGGCTGGTGCGTGGGACCATCCTCGCCAAGTCCGATCGAGTCATGCGTCATCACATAGATGACCCGCTGGCGCATCAGCGCGGACAGGCGGATCGACGGCCGGCAATAGTCGGTGAAGACGAGAAATGTCCCGCCATAGGGAATGGCCCCGCCATGAAGCGCGATGCCGTTCATCGCCGCCGCCATGCCGTGCTCGCGCACCCCGTAATGGACATAGGTTCCGGCCTGGTTGTCCTTCGAGAAAATCTCCTGACCACCGCCCTTTGTGTTGTTCGATCCTGTCAGGTCGGCGGACCCGCCAAGAAGGGCCGGACAGGCCGGAAGAATGGCCTCGATGGCCTTCTGGCTGGCGACGCGGGTGGCGATCTTCTGGGGCTCGGCGGCAAGGCTGGCTTTCCAGCCCTGCACAGCGTCATCGATGGCGGCATCGAAATCGCCCGCCATCGCGGCGTCGAACCCGGATGTTTCGGCGGCGGCGTGCCGGTCCTGCCAGGCCTGCCGGGCGGCGCTGCCCTTGGTGCCGACAGCGCGCCAGTCATCGGCGATCTTCGCCGGGATCTCGAACGGCGCGTGGTCCCAGCCGAGCGCGGCCCGCGCGCCCTCGATTTCCTCGCCGCCAAGCGGGGCGCCGTGCACGCCGGACGTGCCGGCCTTCTTCGGGGCGCCATAGCCGATCACGGTGCGGCAGCGGATCAGGCTTGGCCGGGTGTCATCCGCCTTGGCATCGGCGATCGCCGCAGAGACAGCCTTCATGTCATGGCCGTCGACGGCAAGCACCTGCCAGCCATAGGCCTCGAAACGGCCAGTCGTGTCGTCGGACACCGCAAGGTCGGTGCTTCCGTCAATGGAGATGCCGTTGTCATCGAACAGGACAATCAGACGTGACAGCCCCATATGGCCCGCCATCGAGGCGGCCTCGTGGCTGACGCCTTCCATCAGGCATCCGTCGCCGGCGATGACATAGGTGTGGTGATCGACAAGGTCGCGGCCGAATTTCGCCGCAAGATGCTGCTCGGCCATCGCCATGCCGACAGCATTGGCGATGCCTTGGCCAAGCGGGCCGGTGGTGGTCTCGATCCCGGCGGCGTGGCCCGCTTCGGGATGGCCCGCGGTGATCGACCCGAGCTGGCGGAAATTGCGAAGCTGCTCCATCGTCATGTCGGCATAGCCAGTCAGGTGCAGCAGGGCGTAGATCAGCATCGAGCCATGTCCCGCCGACAGCACGAACCTGTCGCGGTCCGGCCAGTCGGGCGCGGAGGCGTCGAATTTCAGGTGATCTGCGAACAGCGCGGTCGCCGCGTCCGCCATGCCCATCGGCATGCCGGGGTGACCGGATTTCGCCGCCTCGACAGCGTCCATCGCAAGGGCGCGGATGGCATTCGCCATGTCCTGCCGCTCAGGGGAATTGACCATTGATTGCTCCTAAAGGGACCGCCAGTTCGAAGCGCCGTTCGGTGGCGGCGCGGGGACTGCGCGCAATCTGCCCTCCTGTTGTCGATTCGTCAATCTGCGAGTATCGGCATGTCAGGGTCTGCCGAGGATGCGGATCCTGTTTTTCCGATGAAAATCCGAGGGCTGAAAATGGGGCTTTATTTGAAGGTTCAGTTGGGGCAGTCTGACAGGCGTCAGGCACAGGGCTCGTTACATCGTTGCGATACCGGCACAGACGGCCAGGGCCACCTGCGTGATTCGCGGTTGCATGGTCAGAGTTGCCTTTCGGTTTCGATCGTGGCTGTCGCTGCAGCGGACGCGCGATATGGACCATCGGAGCGCCCACCAGAAGGAGATCATCCATGTCACGTCTTGCCGAGGCGGAACAGAAGCTTGCAGCAGCCCTTGATACGCTGGAGGCAGCCCTGAAAGCCAAGGAAAGCGACGGTGACCAGCCCGACAATGCCGCCATCATTACCGAAATCGGCCGAATCGACGAACAGCTCTCGCAGGCGATGAAACTCATTGCCGACATCCAGCGCAGCGGTGTTTCCGAAGGAGGCAATGCATGAGCCAGTCGATTGTCACCATAAGGCTCAACGGCACTCCCTACCAGATTGGCTGTGGTCCTGGCGAGGAAGCAAGGATCGAAGCTCTTGCCGCGGAGATTGACGGTGTTCTGCAGTCGCTTGTCGGGTCCGTCGGCCAGATCGGCGAGGCAAGGCTGCTGGCGATGGCGGCGCTGATTCTGGCCGACCGGGCGCAGGAAGGCGAGGCATCGGCTCCCGCCAATGGCAGCCCGGGCGATGCGTCCGGCAGCGAGGCCGCTGCCGCGGCGGCACTGGAGAGCGCCGCCGAGCGCATTCTGGCGCTTGCATCAGGCCTGTCTTCCCACTAAATATTCGACGTGCGACAACTGGACCTCGCGTTTGGATTTTCGATCCCTGGGGCCATAAATCATCTCTCGGGAGCTGCCTCTGGCCGGACCGTGGTCCGGTTATTCGCGGTGCCCACCTGCATTGCAGGTCACAGAGGATGAAGCTGCCGACGGTTGTTCTGGTTGTCGCCGTTTCCTTTTTCCGCCGCGCCGGCCAGACCGCCTTGCCGAAAGATCATGTCAGACGCCCTTTCCGATCCCGCCGAAGCCAAGGCAGCGCTGCGTAGACAGGCCGCCAGCCATCGCGCGGCGCTTGCCGCCCGCGATCCGGAGGCTGCAGACCGGCTTGCCGCGCAGGCCGGGATCATCGCCGCGCTGGCGGGCGAAGGGCAGGACCATGCCGGCGTCGTCGCCGCCTATCTTCCGATCCGGTCCGAACTGTCGCCCCTGCCGCTGGTCGCCGCGCTGGTGGCGGCCGGGGTCGGAACGGCGATGCCGGTGACGCCGGACCCGGGACATCCGCTGATGTTCCGGACCTGGGCGCCCGGCGATGACCTTGCCGAGGGTCCCTACAAGACGAAACAGCCGCAGCCGCGCGCGCCGGAAGTTACCCCGACGGTCATCCTGGCGCCGATGCTGGCCTTCGACGATGACGGCTGGCGTCTGGGTTATGGCGGCGGATTCTACGACCGGACGCTTGGCGCGCTTCGCGGTGCCGGTCACAATGTGGCTGCGATCGGTGTCGCCTATGACGGCCAGCATGTCGCCGATGTGCCGACCGGCCCCCATGACATGCCGCTTGACGGCGTGCTGACCCCGTCCGGCCTTCGCCCTGCAGGCGCCGGGCGGCGGATTTCCGGAGAGTTGTGATGCGTGTCCTGTTTCTCGGCGATATTGTCGGCCGCGCCGCGCGCAACGCGGTGATCGAGCAGGTGGCGGGCCTCCGGGCCGAATTCGCGCTGGATTTCATCGTGGTGAATTGTGAAAACGCGGCTGGCGGATTCGGTGTGACCCCCGCGATCTGTGATGATCTGTTTGCCGCCGGAATCGACGTGCTCACCACCGGCAACCACGTCTGGGACAAGCGCGAGATCATCCCCTATATCGAGGCGACTCCCAGGCTTCTGCGTCCGCTGAACATGGCCGAGGGAACGCCCGGCAACGGCACCGTCAGCCTGACCGGCGCGGATGGCGGCAGGCTTGTGGTGGTGAATGCCATCACCAACCTGTTCATGTCGGATTACGAACCGGTGTTCCCGGCCGTGAATGGCGCGCTGGTGCGCAACCAGCTGGGACGCGACGCCGATTTCATCCTGATCGATGTCCATGGCGAGGCGACCTCTGAGAAAATGGCGATCGGCCATCATGCCGACGGCCGCGCGACCTTTGTTGTCGGCACCCATACCCATGTGCCGACGGCGGACCATCATATCCTTGCCGGTGGCACCGCCTTTCAGACGGATGCCGGCATGTGCGGCGACTATGACAGTGTGATCGGCATGGACAAGCATGCTGCCACGGCAAGGTTCACCGGCGATGCCGCGCCGCGTCTGTCGGTGGCCCTTGGCGAGCCGACGCTGTGCGGCACGCTTGTCGAGAGCAATGCCGAAGGGCTGGCAACATCCATTTCACCCTTCCGGCGCGGCGGGCGCCTGTCGGGCATCACTCCGGGCTAACGCCCTGGGCTGTGAAGGCCGGAGGCATCATCGATGCTGGCGCACAGGGCGGTGAATTTGCTATAGCAACGGTGTCGGACAACACTGCCAGGCGCGGTGCCGGCGCCGATCGAAGAGGACAATCAGGCATCCGGACAGGCATCCGGACCACAGCACGGACAGTCGCGACCATGGCAGGCCACAGTAAATTCAAGAATATCCAGCATCGCAAGGGCGCACAGGACAAGAAGCGCGCGAAGATCTTCGGGCGGCTGATCAAGGAGCTGACAGTCGCCGCGCGCGGCGGCACCGATCCGGGGTCGAACCCGCGGCTTCGCACAGCGCTTGCCGCGGCCCGCGCCGCCAACATGCCGAAGGACAATATCGAACGCGTCCTGAAAAAGGCCGAGGGTGGCGAAGGCGAGATCTATGACGAGATCCGCTATGAGGGCTATGGTCCCGGCGGGACCGCGCTGATCGTCGAGGCGATGACCGACAACAAGAACCGCACCGCGTCGGAAGTGCGGGCCGCTTTCAACAAATTCGGCGGTTCGCTTGGCGAGACCGGATCGGTCAGCTTCATGTTCGACCGTGTCGGCCAGATCATCTTCGCCGCCGATGCCGCCGATGCCGATGCCATGTTCGAGGCGGCGCTTGAAGCCGGCGCGGACAATGTCGAGTCCGACGGGGATGGCCATGAGATCACCTGCGCGACCGAGGATTACAATATTGTTGTCGAGGCGCTTGAAGAGGCGTTCGGCGCGCCAAGCGAGTCCGGTCTTGTCTGGAAGCCGCAGAACACCATCGAGGTGAATGAGGCCCAGGCCTCGACGCTGCTGAAGCTTCTCGATACGCTGGACGACAATGATGATGTCCAGAACATATCCTCGAATTTCGATATTCCCGAAGAGATCCTGGCAAGACTGGCCTGAGGGGACGGTGGCGGATGCGCATTCTCGGCATTGACCCTGGCATCCGCAACACCGGATGGGGCGTTGTCAGCCTTGAGCGCGGCAGGCTTGTCCATCTCGCCAACGGCGTGATCAGGCCGGATCCGAAGGCAGCTGACGCCGACCGTCTTGCCGCCATTGCGACGGGTCTTGGCGGGGTCATTGCCGTGCATCATCCCGAGGTCGCGGCCATCGAGGAAATTTTCGTCGCCAAGTCGGCTGCCTCGGCGCTGAAGCTCGGCATGGCGCGCGGTGTGGCGATGATGCAATGCGCCGGCGCCGGGCTGTCCGTCACGGAAATCGCCGCGCGTCAGGTGAAAAAGGCCGTCGTCGGCACCGGAAGCGCTGACAAGGCGCAGGTCTCGGCCATGGTGACCAGGCTGTTGTCGGTCACGGCGATGAATGCCGATGCCGCCGATGCGCTGGCTATCGCCATCGCCGCGCTCAACAGCAGGGATCTGTCGACAGGGACGGTGCCGATGTCTGCTTCTGACAGGGACAAGGATCAAGGTGGCGACGGGCTGGCGCGGGCCATCGAGGCAGCGCTTGCGCGTGACGCCGCCGGCGGGAATGGCGGGCCGGGAGGCGCCACATGATTGCCCGGCTCCGCGGCAGCCTTGTGCAGATTGACGAGACATCGGTGATCATCGATGTCGGCGGCGTCGGCTATGCCGTCACCGTGTCCGGCAAGACCCGCGCCGGCCTCGGCCTCGGCGATCCGGCGGTGACGCTGTTGACCGACATGCAGGTCCGCGAGGACAGCATGACGCTGTTCGGCTTCACCGAACCATCGGAGCGCGACGCCTTCCGGCTTCTTGTCACGGTCCAGGGGGTCGGCGCGAAAGCGGCGATGGCGATCCTGACGGTGCTGGCGCCGGACGAGCTTGCCGATGCGGTGATGTCGGGTGACCGCGCGATGGTGGCGCGGGCCGACGGCGTCGGGCCAAAGCTGGCGCAGCGTGTGGTGAACGAGCTTGCGACAAAGATCGGCTCGCTACCGGTCGCCGCGACCGGTGCCGTTGCCGCCACGGCAGGCGGCGAGGCCGTGGGCGCCGATGCGATGTCGGCGCTGGTCAATCTTGGCTATGGTCGTGCCGAGGCGCATGCGGCGCTGCAGCGGGCGCGTGCCGGCGGCGCGTCCGGTGATGATCTTTCGGCGCTGATCGCGGCCGCACTTCAGGAACTGGGGCAATAGATGGATGACGGCGAAGATCGGCTGATCAGCGGCGAGATGCAGGAACGCGGAGATCCCGCGCTTCGGCCGGAAAAGCTCGCTGATTTCATCGGCCAGGGTGGCGGGCGCGCCAATCTCGAGACCTTCATCGCGGCGGCGCGGGATCGCGGCGAGGCGATGGATCACAGCCTGCTGCACGGCCCGCCGGGCCTTGGCAAGACGACGCTGGCGCAGATCATCTCCGCCGAGCTTGGCGTCGGGTTCCGGGCTACCTCCGGACCGGTCATCGCGCGTGCTGGTGACCTTGCGGCGCTGCTGACGAACCTGCGGCCGCGCGATGTGCTGTTCATCGACGAGATCCACCGGCTGAACCCGGCGGTGGAAGAGGTGCTGTATCCGGCGATGGAGGATTTCCAGCTGGACCTGATCATCGGCGAGGGGCCATCGGCGCGCTCGGTGCGGATCGACCTGCCGCCCTTCACGCTGGTCGGGGCGACAACCCGCGCCGGGCTTCTGACAACACCGCTTCGAGACCGGTTCGGGATCCAGATGCGGCTGCAGTTCTATGACCGCGCCGAACTGTCGGTGATCCTTGCCAACCAGGCCGAACGCCTCGGCATGGCTCTTGCCGGGGATGGCGCCGCCGAGATTGCTGGCCGGGCCCGCGGCACACCAAGGATCGCCGGCCGGCTGTTGCGGCGGGTGCGCGACATTGCGGCAGTCGACGGGCAGGAAGTTGTGACCGCCGCTGTGGCTGATGCGGCGCTCTCGCGGCTTGAGGTGGATTCGTCCGGCCTTGATGCGATGGACAGGCGTTATCTTGGCTGCCTTGCCGAAAATTACGCTGGCGGTCCGGTCGGGGTGGAAACGCTTGCCGCGGTGCTTGCCGAACAGCGCGACATGCTGGAAGAGGTGATCGAGCCCTATCTGCTGCAGACAGGACTGCTGATGCGCACGCCGCGGGGGCGCTGCCTCTCGGTGGCGGGGTGGGGCCATCTGGGCATGTCGCCGCCGGAAAGCGCGACGCGCCAGCTCGACATGCTTGCCGATCTCGGGCCTGATGATGACGGGTGATCCGAAGGCGCTGGACGGCTGGGTCGCCGATGGCGCGCATCACTATCTGCTGCGGGTGCAGTTCGAGGACACCGATGCCGGCGGCATCGTCTATCACGCCAATTACCTTGCCTTTGCCGAACGAGCGCGCTCGGCCTATCTGCGCTGCATCGACATCCGGCAGGAAGAGCAGATGGCCGCAGGCGTTGCCGAGGGCGGCATGATGTTTGTCGTGCGCCGCCTGACCATCGACTACCGGCGCGCGGCCGGGCTTGGTGCCGCCCTGCGGGTGGAAACCCGGATGGAGGCGCTGCGGGGCGCCTCGATGACGCTTTGTCAGGATGTCGTCAATTTTGAAGATGGCCATATTCTTGCCCGACTTCTCGTTGACATAGGGTGCGTCGCCGCCAGTCAGGATGGGGGCGCGCGGCCACGGCGTATGCCCAGCGACGTGGTTGACAAGCTGCGGACCGCAACACCGCCTGATCCCGCCACCGGCTGACCGCCCGCGGGATGCGGGTGCAGGTCGCGCAGGGCGTTTGGGTACTGGGTGGTTTGGGGTTCACGGATGGAATCTGTTGACAGTTTTGTAGCGCATTCAAGTTCCGATCTCAGTATCTGGGGTCTGTTTCTGGCGGCTGATCCTTTGGTCAAATCGGTCATGCTCCTGCTGGTGCTGGCCTCGATCTGGTGCTGGGCCATCGTCGTCGAGAAAATCACCTCGGTGCGGCATGAACGCCGTCATTCCGATGCGTTCGAGGACGCCTTCTGGTCCGGCGGCTCCGCCGACGCCCTGTATGACGAGCTCGGCGGCGACCCGAACGATGCCATGACAAGGGTATTCGCCGCCGGCATGCGCGAATGGCGCCGGGCCAAGGCCAGCGGCCTTGCCAGCTCGGCGCGCTCCGACCTGCGGGCCTCGCTTCTCAGCCGGGTGGAACGGTCGATGAATTTCACCATCACGCGTGAAATGGAACGGCTTGAGCGCGGCATGAATTTTCTCGCCTCGATCGGGTCCGTATCGCCCTTTGTCGGCCTGTTCGGCACTGTCTGGGGGATCATGAACTCCTTCCAGTCGATCGCGGAGTCCAAGAACACCAGCCTTGCTGTCGTCGCTCCGGGCATTGCCGAGGCGCTGTTTGCCACCGCTCTTGGTCTTGCGGCGGCGATCCCGGCGGTCATCGCCTACAACAAGTTCTCCGGTGATCTGGACCGGGTCGGCGGACGGCTGGAAACCTTCGCCCAGGAATTCTCCACCCTGCTGGCACGCCAGCTTGACGAAGGCGGACGCTGATGGGGATGTCTGTGAACAAGCCGCGTGGCGGCCGGCGGCATCGTCCTATGGGCGAGATCAATGTCACGCCCTTTGTCGATGTGATGCTGGTGCTGCTTATTGTCTTCATGGTGACGGCGCCGCTTCTGACAGTCGGGGTCGAGGTCGACCTTCCGAAGACAAAGGCTGGCCAGATCAATGCCGACGCGGCGCCGCTTGTCGTCTCGATCAAGGCGGATGGCAGCCTCTATCTTCAGGAAACCGCGGTCGAGGACGAGAATCTGGTGCCACGGCTGCAGGCCATTTCCGAGGCGAATCCGCAGGTCCGTATTTTTGTCCGCGGCGACGAGGCGGTGGCCTATGGCGACGTTCTGGGTGTGATGGGGCGGATCCAGGCTGCCGGCTTCGAGCGGGTCGCGCTGGTCGCCCAGCTTCCCGAAACGCAATGATGACACGCTGCTGCATGGCTGGAGACGCGTCTGAATGATGATGTCGCGCCCGTTCCTCATTTCGCTTGGGCTTCATGTGCTGTTCGCGGTGATCGCCGTGTTCGGCCTGCCGATGCTTGGGCGCGACCTTCCCGAGGAAATGCCGATTGTCCGGCTCGAGATCGTGCGCACCGTGCCGGAAACAAACGTGATCGAGGGCGACAAGCCGAGCACGGCGAAACAGGAACAGCAGGCCACCGTCTCGAAAAAGCCGCCGCCCCCTCCGCCCCCTCCGCCGCCGCCACGGCCAGCCGCATCGAAGCCGGCACCGCCGCCGCCGGCGCCAGACCCGGAACCTGCTGCCGCGGCCGAGGATCCGGCTGCTGAAATCCTGCCGGACAAGCCGAAGGAGAAGCTTGCCAAGCTTGATCTTCCCAAGCCGAAGCCCAAGGACAAGCCCAAGGCCAAGCCGAAGCCCAAGGCCAAGCCAAAGCCTGTGAGCAAGCCTAAGGCGAAGCCGGCGCCGCCTTCGCCGCCTGCGTCGAAGCCGGTGGCAAGGCCTGTCTCGAAACCTGCGCCGCCTGCGCCAAGGCCGGCGAAGGCGCAGAACGACGTCGCCAGCCGCCTGAACAAGATGGCCAAGGACAAGAAGAAGCGCGCCGATGCCGCAAGCGGTGTGCTGCAGAATCTTGCCGAGGCGCAGATGGCCGCAAAGGATGCCGAGAAGGCACGCAAGACCCAGGAACGCAAGGTTGCCGCCGACACCGTTACCAAGACCCTGTCGGCTGTTGCCGGCAACGCTGTTAAGGCGCCGCCGAAGAAAAGCCTGTCGCCTGTCGGGCTCGACGATATCGCGCGGATCCAGCAGCACGTCTCGCAATGCTGGCAGCCGCCGCTTGGCGCCGCCGGCAACGACACTCTTATTGTTGACATATTTGTATCGGTAAATAGGGATGGCGAGGTTCAGAAGGCGGTTATCGAGGACAAGTTGCGCTTCAATCTTGATTCCTATTTCAAGGCTTCTGCAATCGCCGCCCAGCGCGCGATCGTGGACTGCTCGCCGCTCCCCATACCGCCGGAGAAATATGACCAGCTGAAGGAATTCACCTTCGCGTTCAATCCGCAATTCATCTCGAGATAAGGTGTGATCAGATGGTGACACTCTGCATGTTACATACCAAGGCGGCCCCGACGATATCGCGCCTTCTGGCGATGCTGGCAGCCCTGCTTGTCGCCATCCAGCCGGCAAGTTCGCAGCTGCGGATCGAGATCACCGAGGGAATGGTGGCGCCAACGCCGATAGCGATTGCCGATTTCACCGGCGCAGACGTCAAGGTCAATGATCAGGGGCGCGAGATCGCCACGATCATCTCGAACGACCTGCTGAGCTCGGGACTTTTCGAGCCTATCGACAGCGCGGCCTTCATCGCGCCGCCCGGCTCGCCGTCGATCAAGCCGAATTTTGCCAACTGGGCCCCGCTTGGCGCAAAGGGGCTTCTGGTCGGGTCGGCCATCCTGGATGGCGATGGCAAGCTCGAGGTTGAGTTCGTCCTGTGGGATGTGGTCACCGGGCGCGATCTCAGCTCGGGAACAGGTACGGCCGCCCCGAACGCCCTGCGTCAGCTGTCCCACAAGATCGCCGATCTGGTCTATGAGGAATTCACTGGTGACACCGGGTATTTCGACACGCAGATCGTCTATGTGTCGGAGTCCGGATCGCAGGCAAGCCGGATCAAGCGTCTGGCGATCATGGATCAGGACGGGCACAACCACAAATTCCTGACCAGCGGGCTGGATCTCGTGCTGACGCCGCGGTTTTCGCCGACCACGCAGGAGATCGCCTATCTCAACTATTTCAACGAGGAGCCCAACGTCTATATCCAGGATATCCGCACCGGCCGCAGCGAACGGCTTGGCTCGTTCCCCGGGATGACGTTCGCGCCGCGCTTCGGGCCTCGGGGCGACAGGCTGATCATGAGCTGGGCGCAGGACGGGCTGACCGACATCTATGAAATGGATCTGCGGACCCAGGAAATCAGACAGCTCACGAAATCGAGCGCCATCGACACCGCACCTTCCTATTCGCCGGATGGCAAGAGAGTTGTCTTTGAATCCGACCGCGCCGGGAGGCAGCAGCTTTATGTGATGAACACCAATGGCGGCGGTGCTCAGCGTATCAGCTATGGCGAGGGGCGCTATGCGACGCCTGTCTGGTCGCCGCGCGGCGATATCATCGCCTTCACGAAGATGCACAAGGGCACGTTCTATATCGGCATCATGAACACCGATGGCACTGGCGAGCGCCTGCTGGCAAAGGGTTTCCTTGTGGAGGGGCCGACCTGGGCACCGAACGGACGGGTTCTGATGTATTACAAGCAGGAGCCCTTCGAGACTGACGGCAGCGGCGGAGCTACAGCGCTTTACCGGATTGATATTACCGGCTTCAACGAGCGTCGCGTCATCACCCCTTCCGATGCATCCGATCCGGCCTGGTCGCCCTTGCGGCGCTGATAAGACGGACCGGTTTTGGGGCTAACACACGAGATGAGCGGAGTTTTTGTTTCCCTTGAACGTATATTTGGGGTACTAAATGCGGAGATTTTGGGAATTGGCATCGCCAGGGCCCGGGGGTTTGTCTGTTCATTGGTCCGTTTAACAGTGGCCTGCGCCGACCAAGGTTGCGTCAGGACGGTTGAAAAGGGGGCAAGGACAGGTAGGAACTAGACAACCAGCTGTAATGCCGGCATCGAGTGAGCCGGACTAAGACAGGGAGCATAACCATGTTGCACCGCCTGATCGCACTTGTGGCCGTCGCCTTTTTCGTGGCAGCCTGCGAAACCGCCTCACAGACCGCCACCGACAGTGCCGGTGAGTCGACCTCGTCAACCTCTTCTTCGACAGCGTCGACATCTTCAAGCTCCGGGTCGTCCTCGAGCTCTTCCTCGTCGTCTTCGGGAAGCTCCGCCAGCAGCTCCGGCAGCACGAAAGCGTCCGCTGAAGACGAGCTTGCCGCCATCGGCAACACGGTCTATTTCGGCTATGACAGCTCGGCCCTCAGCGGCAGCGCGCAGGGCACCCTGCTTCGTCAGGCCGGTTTCCTGAACGCCAACCCGTCGCTGACAATCACCATCGAAGGTCATTGCGACGAGCGTGGCACCCGCGAATACAACCTCGCGCTTGGTGAGCGCCGCGCCGCGGCGGCCCGCGATTTCCTTCTTGCACAGGGTGTGGACCAGGCCCGCATCAAGGTGATTTCCTACGGCAAGGAGCGGCCTGTCGCCTCTGGTTCGACAGAGACGTCCTGGTCGAAGAACCGCCGCGCCGCGACAGTTCTGAACTAGACCGGCGCCTGGCATCCCTGATGCCGCGGCAGTACTGAAAAGGAAGAGGAGCGTGATGCTCCTCTTTTTTTGCCCAAATTGTGCCTCAAATCATGTCTACCAAGACATGCTGTAATCTGTCTTTCCTGCAAAAGGGCATGCCAACATGCGCGCCAGCACGTATCTGTCGACCATTCTTGCGGTGGGCCTGATTGCCACTTCCTCTCCTGCCATGGCCCAGGAAAACCGGCCCAGCTCGGGCGTTGCGGCACAGGCCAGCGCGGTTGACGACACTGCGGGACCCAGCGCGTCGATCCTGCTGACCCGCCAGAGCCAGCGCCTCGATCTGCTGGAATCGGATCTTCGCGACATGCGCGGGATCCTCGAGACCGACCTTCGCAATCTGAAAATGCAGATCACGCAGCTTGGAAACAATGCTGCCAGTGGCGAGACCGCGACAACAGCGGAAATCCGCGACCTGCGCGACCAGATCGAGCGCCTTGCCGATGCCGTGGCGATGACAAGCCGACGCATGGAGCGGACCCTTGAAATGAATTCCGATATGGAATTCCGCCTCCTGCGCATGGAAAAGCGCCTTCAGACATTGATGAATATGGGGGGGGACGAACTCGCGAGCGCCGTTGTCCAGGATGACACCATTCCAGCTGGCGAGAGTGGCGATGTGTCAATGACACGCGACATCGATACCGGCGAGATCACCTGGCAGATGAGCGCTGCGAAGCTGAACGAACAGCTTGATGCGGGGTCGGCTGGCAGCGACAACGCAACAGCCGGTCAGACAACAGCCGGTCAGGCAACGGCCGGTCAGGCGACCGAGCTTGCCAGCGCGGGGGCAGCACCTGCGGACAGCACCGATGCCGGCCCCGCCGACAATGCCAGCCAGGCGGCGCCTGTCGCTGCCGCGCCGGAAACACCGGCCAAGCCGGAAGTGCTGCCTGATGTCTCTCCCGAGGAGCAGTATAATTTCGCGCTTCAGCGCGCCATGCAGAATGATCTTGAAACCGCCGAGGCGGCTTTCGCGGAGTTCCGTGCAATCAACGGTGATCACCCTCGTCAGGCAGACGCCCTGTTCTGGCTTGGCAGGATCCAGTTCCTTCGCGAACAGTTCGATCTGGCGGCAATGACCTTTTCTGAATTCAATTCTGCCTATCCGGATGACGCGCGGATTGTCGACACGACCATGTGGATCGCCGAGGCGGTGTCCCGCTTTGCTCCCGCTGATCAGGCCTGCGCCATCTACGCCTCGCTTCCGAATCTCCTGGAATCTCCACCGGATCGTTTCACAGAGAGGCTGGCGGCGCTGAGCCAGGCCGCGAACTGCGGTGGCTGAAGCCCGCCGGGCGGACCCTCAGACCGACGCCCTCGAAGCGGCGTTCGCCGCCGCGCTTGAAAGGCAGCGGTGCGCGCTGCCGCCTGGCGCGGGGTTCTCATGCCTGCTATCCGCGGTGTCAGGTGGCCCGGACAGCATGTGCCTTGCCGCGCTGGCGCATCAATACGCCTCCCGCGAAGGGATCGGTCATCGCGCGGTCATCGTCGACCATGGCATTCGCGCAGATTCGGCGCCAGAGGCAAGGCGCGTAGAGGAGCGTCTTCGTTCGATGGGGATCGAGGCGGATGTGGCACGCGTCACGGAGCCGGCTCCGGCATCGGGTATTCAGGACTGGGCGCGTTCGGTGCGTTATGCGCGGCTGCTGGAGGCGGCCCGAACGCACAGGGCGGCGCTTCTCCTGGGGCATCACCGTGATGACCAGGCGGAAACCGTCGCCATGCGGCTGCGGCGCGGCTCCGGCCTTGCGGGTCTTGCCGGAATGCGCGGTGCAGGCCTCCGCGAGGCGGTGCCGCTGCTGCGGCCGCTTCTTGGTGTTGATCGGGATGACATCCTTGATTTCTGCAAAGCAAAGGATATCGGGTTCGAGAGGGATCCAAGCAACCGCGACCGAAGGTTCGAGCGGGTGCGTGTGCGTCAGCAGCTTGCCGCCAGCGACGCGGTGGTCAGCCGCGACCTTTCCCGGCTTGGCGGTGCTGCCGGCCGGATCGATGATGCGCTGATCGGCGCGCTCAGGTGCCATGGGCTTCTGCCTCCGCCGAGGGCAGGCGGCTATTTCCGTCTGCCGGTGTCGGCGCTGGCGCTGCCGGATGAGACTGCGTGCCGGCTTCTTTCCTGTCTTGTCATGCAGGCGGTGGCCCCTTCGCACCCGCCATCCCGCGCCGCCCTTGCGCGGCTTGTCGCCAGGTTGCGCGCCGGCATCCCGTCCATGCTTGGCGGGGCGCGCTTCACCGGATTTGACGATGGGTGGCTTGTGACCGCGGAGGAGGGGCGGCATCCCCTGCGGATTGCCGTGCCTGCGGGCAACAGTCTGATCTTTGCCGGCACCTGGCGCGTGACGAGCCCCGTGGACGCCATTGTCAGACGACTCGGCGAAGCTGGAAGCGGCGCACATGCGCCATGGGCTGAAAGCAATGGCTGGTGTGGCCTTCCGCCGCTGGCGCGGCGCAGTGTTCCGGTTCTGCAAACTCTTGACGGAACCCTGCAATATCCCCACTTATTCTTGCATGACCGGTCGTGTGGCCGGGCCGGCCAGGCTCGGGCTGAATATCTGCCCTACAGCCTTGCCAGCGCGGGGTAGACGATCGACGTAACCGATGTAATCCGGGCCGCTGCCGGCAGCAAAATGCCAGGCGCGGCCACAGCTGTCTGAAGGAAGGCATTCGCCGTGAACAATCTGGGACGCAACATCATCATCTGGCTTGTTTTTGGCGCGGCCTTGCTGGCGCTCTTCAACCTGTTCCAGAGCCCGTCTTCAACGTCACCCGGGAGCCAGCTCGCCTATTCCGACTTCATCGCCGAGGTTGAGAGCCAGCAGGTCGTCGAGGTCGTGATCGACGGACGCAACCTGAAGGGAACAGCGAAGAACGGCCGGGTGATCACGTCGGTGATGCCCGAAGGCACCGATGTCGTCGCCGTTCTTGATGCGAACGATGTTCGGATCATCGCCAGTCCCGAGGACAGCGGCATGCCGTCCTTCCTGTCGATCCTTCTGTCCTGGTTCCCGATGCTGCTCTTCATCGGCATCTGGGTGTTTTTCATGCGCCAGATGCAGGGCGGCTCGCGCGGCGCGATGGGCTTCGGCAAGTCGCGCGCCAAGCTCCTGACCGAGCATCATGGCCGTGTCACATTCGAGGATGTCGCCGGCATCGACGAAGCCAAGACCGAGCTGGAAGAAGTCGTCGAGTTCTTGAAGGATCCCGGAAAATTCCAGCGTCTTGGCGGCAAGATCCCGAAGGGCGTGCTTCTTGTCGGACCACCCGGCACCGGAAAGACGCTTCTTGCGAAAGCCATCGCCGGCGAGGCGAACGTCCCCTTCTTCACCATCTCCGGCTCGGACTTTGTCGAGATGTTCGTCGGTGTGGGCGCCAGCCGTGTTCGCGACATGTTCGAGCAGGGTAAGAAAAACGCGCCCTGCATCATCTTCATTGACGAGATCGACGCTGTCGGACGTCACCGGGGCGCTGGCCTTGGAGGCGGCAATGACGAGCGTGAACAGACGCTGAACCAGATGCTTGTCGAGATGGACGGCTTCGAGGCGAATGAGGGCGTGATCCTGATCGCCGCGACGAACCGTCCTGACGTTCTTGACCCGGCGCTGTTGCGGCCCGGCAGGTTTGACCGGCAGGTCGTTGTGCCGAACCCCGATGTCGTCGGCCGCGAGAAGATCCTGAAGGTTCATATGCGCAAGACGCCGCTTGCCGAGGGAGTGGATGCCCGCATCATCGCCCGCGGTACGCCCGGATTTTCCGGCGCGGACCTTGCCAATCTGGTGAACGAGGCCGCGCTTCTTGCCGCGCGCAAGGGCCGCCGGACCGTTTCGATGCAGGAGTTCGAAGAAGCCAAGGACAAGGTCATGCTTGGATCCGAGCGTCGCTCGATGGTGATGACCGATGATGAAAAGCGGCTGACCGCCTATCATGAGGCAGGCCATGCCGTCGTCGCGCTGCATTGCCCGGCCTCTGATCCGATCCACAAGGCGACGATCATTCCGCGTGGCCGGGCGCTTGGCATGGTCATGCGACTTCCCGAGGGTGACCGTATCTCGCTGGCGCGGGAGCAGATCTATGCCGATCTTCGCGTGGCCTGTGGCGGCCGTATCGCCGAGGAGTTGATCTTCGGCGAGGAGCGGGTGACAACAGGCGCCTCTTCGGATATCCGCATGGCGACGGATATGGCGCGCCGGATGGTCACCGAATGGGGCATGTCCGACAAGCTTGGCTTCCTTGCCTATAATGCCGACGAGCAGGAGGTCTTCCTCGGCCGCTCGGTGGCGCAGCAGAAGAATGTGGCGGACGCCACGGCATCCGTCATCGATTCCGAGATCAGGCGTATTGTCGATGAAGCCTATGGCGAGGCGACGCGCATCCTGAAAAAGCATGATGACGAGCTCGAACGCCTGGCGCAGGGCCTGCTTGAGTACGAGACACTGAATGGCGAGGAAATCCGTATCATTGTCGAGGGCGGAACCCTGTCGCGCGAGGAGCCTGCCGATGAGGGCGACACGCCGCGCACCAAGCGCAAGCGTGCCTCCATCCCGGGCTCGGGTCGTCCCAAGAAACCCGGCAGCGAGCCTGCCTGACCCCGTGCCGCAGGAACGGGCTGTGCAGGGCGGATGACGGATCCCGCCGCCATCAGGCGTCTTGAGGCGCCGCTGAAGCCGCCCTTCGCTGTCCCCAGCTGGCTTCGCCCGCTTCCGGTGGCCGGGGGAAAATCCAGCATCGCAGGCGGCTGGGCGCGGTTTGACGAGATTGATCTTGTCCAGCGCGATGAAGCCGGCGGCTACAGCGTGGCGCGCCTGACGCCGGGCGGTCTTCTTGATATCGCCGGCGATCGCGCCGCCGCGCAGGCTGCTCTGGACCGCATCACCGCGCCGCGCGCGGATTTCGCCAGCCTTGCCATGAACAGCCCGCGCATCATGGGAATCCTCAATGTCACGCCGGACAGTTTTTCCGATGGCGGGCGGCACAACGCGCCCGGGCGGGCTGTGGCCGCAGGCCGCGCGATGGTGGCTGCCGGTGCCGACATTCTGGATATTGGCGGCGAGTCGACCCGCCCGGGGGCGGACCCGGTGACACGCAATCAGGAGCTGGCAAGGGTTCTGCCGCCTATCGCCGGACTGAAGGCCGGCGATGCCGTGCTGTCAATCGACACACGCCATGCCGAAGTCATGACCAGGGCCTGCGATGCCGGCGCGACCATCATCAATGATGTCAATGGTCTGCGCGGCGAGGGGGCGCTCGCCGCCGCCGCCGCCGCCGCTGTGCCGGTGATCATCATGCATATGAAGGGTACGCCGGAGACGATGCAGGATGATCCTGTCTATGGCTTTGCACCGGTCGAGATCTTCGAGTTTCTGGAAGAACGGCTTTCCGCCGCCGAGGCTGCCGGCATTCCGCGCCATCGGCTCGCGGTTGATCCCGGCTTCGGCTTTGGCAAGACGGTGGCGCACAATATGGAGCTGATGGGATGGGCGGCGCTGTTTCACGGGCTTGGTGTGCCGATCCTGATCGGTGCCAGTCGCAAATCCAGTATTGCCAGGATATCAGCCGGTGAAGATGCCGATCACCGGCTTGCCGGATCGCTGGTATTGGCGATGCAGGGTGTCGCGCAGGGATGCCAGCTGCTGCGGGTGCATGATGTTGCTGACACCCGCCAGGCGCTGGCTGTCCAGATGGCGCTGGCACAGGCAGGCTGAGGCGGTTTCGTCTCTGCTTGTCAGGCGCTGTGCCGCTTGTGAAAGGCCGGGGCCGGGCCTATTCTGCTGTCAGGACAGTAAGCGCCAGCCGGCGCTGGGCAGGGGATCTGATGGCAGGATTGTTCGGCACCGACGGGGTGCGCGCGCGGGTCAACACTGGTGCGATGACGGCCGAGGCGGTTGTCAGGCTGGCGCTTGCCGCGGGCCGCTGGTTTACCGACAACACATCCGACGGCAATGGCGGCAGGCCGCTTGTCGTTATTGGCAAGGACACGCGCGTGTCAGGCTATATGGTCGAGGCTGCGCTTGTTGCCGGCTTCACCTCGATCGGCATGGATTGCCGGTTGCTGGGGCCGACGCCGACCCCGGGCGTTGCCTATCTGACGATGTCGCTGCGGGCGCATCTTGGCGTGATGATCTCGGCAAGCCACAACCCGTTCGAGGATAATGGCATCAAGCTGTTCGGGCCGGACGGCTTCAAGCTTGCCGACGATATAGAGAAGGGCATTTCGGACCTTGCCGCCGGTTCCATCGAACTGTCGGAGCCTGCCGCGCTGGGCCGTGCCAGCCGCATGCTGGATTCGGTCGGGCGTTATGTCGAGTTTGCGAAATCATCGCTTCCCTCCGACGCGCGCTTCGACGGGCTGAAGGTTGTCGTGGATTGCGCCAACGGAGCCGCCTACCGGACAGCGCCCGACACGCTTCGTGACCTTGGGGCCGAGGTGATTGCCATCGCCAACGATCCCGACGGCTTCAATATCAATGATGAATGTGGCGCAGTGCATCCGGAAACGCTTGCCGCGTCGGTGCTGGCGCAGGGCGCCGATGTTGGCGTGGCGCTTGATGGCGACGCCGACAGGCTGATCCTTGTCGACGAGACAGGCGTCATTGTGAATGGCGACCAGGTTCTTGCCTGCCTTGCGCGCGCGATGCAGGCGGCGGGAACGCTGAGCGGCGATGGCGTGGTCGGAACGGTGATGACGAATGGCGGCATCGAGCCGTACCTCGACAGCCTCGGGCTGACGCTTCACCGCACCAGGGTCGGCGACCGCTATGTGCTGGAGAGAATGCGCAAGGAGGGCCTGAATCTTGGGGGCGAGTCCTCGGGACATATCCTGCTGACATCGCACAGCACGTCGGGTGACGGGCTGATCGCCGCCCTGCAGATGCTGCAGCTTCTGGTGACGGATGGCCGTCCTGCCAGCCAGCTGTTCCGGGCCTTCGCGCCGAACCATCAGAAATTACGCAACCTCAAGGGTATCGATCCCGGTCTGCTGACCCGGCAGACGGTGATCGACAGGCTGGCCGCGATCGAGGCGCGGATCGAAGGCGCGGCGCGCATTCTGGTACGCCCTTCGGGAACCGAAAGCCTGATCCGGGTGATGGTGGAATCCGAAAGCGAGGCGCGTCTCGATGCCGTGATGCAGGAAATAATTTTGCTTATCGAGACCGAGTCTCAAAAATCATAATAAAAACAATATGATGATCTCTGGTAAATTCTTTCTCTTCCTGTCGGTGTTCGTATGTTGACGGGTGAGGCCCGCTGACGCATCTTTTGCGTGGGCCGTCACTCCCCAACGGGTGGCAACATGACTGACGAGGCTGAGATGAGCATCTCTACCGGGCACGAACGTGCCAGACCGGCTGCAAAGCCGGCATCGCCGCTGTTTTCCACGGGACCGACCAGGAAACGGCCGGGATGGACCGCGGCAGCCCTGGACACCGCCTCTCTCGGGCGCTCGCACCGCGCCGCTCACCCGAAATCACGGATCAAGGACTGCCTTGGGCGCATCCACCGCGTGCTGGGCCTTCCGGATGAGTATATCGCCGCCATCGTGCCGGGGTCCGACACCGGTGCTGTCGAGATGGCGATGTGGTCGCTTCTTGGCGCGCGCGGCGTGGATGTTCTGGGGTGGGAGGCCTTTGGCAGGACCTGGATGAAGGATGCTGTGGCCGAATTGAAGATCGCGCCGCTGATCTGCCATGAGGCTGCCTATGGCGACCTGCCGGACCTCTCGAAGGTCGATTTCGGCCATGACGTGATCTTTCCCTGGAACGGCACGGCTTCCGGCGTGAAGGTGCCGGACGGCGACTGGATTCCCGATGACCGCGAGGGGTTGACGATCTGCGATGCCACCTCGGCCTGCTTTGCCATGCCGATGCCGTGGCACAAGCTTGACGTCGTCACATTCAGCTTTCAGAAGGGGCTTGGCGGCGAGGGCGGGCACGGCGTGATCATCCTGTCCCCGCGGGCTGTTGCGCGGGTGGAGAGCCACACACCCTCCTGGCCGGTTCCCAAGGTTTTCAAGCTTCACAAGAAGGGCGGCCTTGATAGGGCGCTGTTCGAGGGGGCGACCATCAACACCCCGGCGCTTCTGGTGATCGAGGATGCCATAGACGCGCTGGAATGGGCCGAGGCGATCGGCGGCATCGATGCGCTGACGGCCCGCGTCGATGCCAGCTTCGCGCATGTGGCTGACTGGGTCTCGCGCTCCCCCCATTTCGCCTTCCTGGCCCGCGATCCGGCGACAGTCTCGCCAACGGCATTGTGTCTTGTTGTTACCGACCCCTGGTTTGTGGCGCTGGCGGAGGACGTGCAGAAGGATGTGATCAAACAGATGCTTGCCAGGCTCGCGGAAGAAGATGTCGCCGTCGACATCAACGCCTATCGTGACGCGCCGACCGGGCTTCGGATCTGGGGCGGACCGACGGTCGACCCGGAGGATATCGCACGGCTTCTTCCGTGGATCGACTGGGCCTATGAGGCGGTCCGCGACGGCCGCAGGCAGGATGCCGCCTAAAGTATGATCCTGAAGGATGACCCTGAAGGATGACTCTGGCAGCGGTCCCGTTCAGCAACAGAATGACAAGACAGGTATGAAGGAGGCGTTCCGGTGCCGAAAGTTCTGATCAGTGACAAGCTCAGCCCGCGCGCGGCTGGTATTTTCGAGGCGCGCGGCGTCGAGGTGGATGTGAAGCCGGGGATGAGCCCTGAGGAGCTCATCGCCTGTATCGGCGATTATGACGGTCTTGCCATCCGTTCGGCCACCAAGGTGACGCCGGAGATTCTGGAAGCCGCGACAAGGCTGAAGGTCATCGGGCGGGCCGGGATAGGCGTCGACAATGTCGATATCCCGGCGGCGACCGCGCGCGGCGTGGTGGTGATGAACACCCCCTTCGGCAATGCCGTGACAACGGCAGAACACGCCATCAGCATGATCCTTGCGCTGGCCCGCCAGATTCCGGCGGCGAATGACTCGACCCAGGCCGGCAAATGGGAGAAATCCCGCTTCATGGGAACCGAGATCACCGGCAAGACGCTGGGAATCATCGGCTGCGGCAATATCGGATCGATCGTCGCCGACCGGGCGCAGGGGCTGAAGATGAAGGTGGTTGCCTTCGACCCTTTCCTGACCCCGGAGCATGCCCGCCGGATCGGCGTCGAGAAGGTCGAGCTTGACGAGCTTCTGGCAGCGGCCGATGTGATCAGCCTGCATACGCCGCTGACCGAGCAGACCCGCAACATCCTGTCGGCGGACGCGCTGAACAAGACGCGCGCCGGCGTGCGCATCGTGAACTGCGCGCGCGGCGGGCTGGTGGATGAGCTGGCGCTGGCGGCGGCGCTGTCAAGCGGCCATGTCGCCGGTGCCGCGCTGGATGTCTTCGAGACCGAGCCGGCGACGGACAATCCGCTGTTCGGCATGGAGAATGTGATCGCCACGCCGCATCTTGGCGCCAGCACTACCGAGGCGCAGGAAAAGGTCGCCCTTCAGGTGGCCGAGCAGATGGCCGATTTCCTGGTGAATGGCGCTGTGACCAATGCGCTGAACATGGCATCGGTGACTGCCGAGGAAGCCCCGATCCTGCGTCCCTATATGGCGCTTGGTCGCAAGCTTGGCGCCTTCCTCGGGCAGGTGGACAGCCCCGGCCTGACATCGGTCAGCATCGAATTCGATGGTCGGGCCGCCGGGCTCAACCCCGATCCTGTGGTCGCCTCGACCGTTGCCGGCCTGCTTGGTCCGGTGATGGATTCGGTGAATATGGTGAATGCCGCCACCACCGCCGCCTCCAACGGAATCGCGATTTCAACGGTACGGCATGACCGGCGCTGCGACTATGAAACGCTTCTTCGGGTGACGGCCACCTATCAGACCGGCAGCCGCACCATCGCCGGAACGCTTGTCGGCGGCGACAAGGCCCGCATCGTCGAGGTCCAGTCGATCGCTGTCGAGGCGGATTTCCCGGACAGGCTTCTCTATCTTCGCAATTACGACAAGCCGGGGTTCATCGGCGATCTTGGCACCCTGTGCGGGCGTCACGGCATCAATATCGCCACCTTCCATCTCGGCCGCCGCGAAGAGGTCGGCGAGGCCATCGCCCTTGTCGAGATCGACCAGCAGATCAGCCCCGAGGTGATGGGCGAGCTGCGCGGGCTGGAACAGGTGGTGCGGGCCGACCTTCTGCATTTCGCCTGAGCCCGCCTCCGGCGCCACCCACCGGCTTGCGGCAGGGGCGGTTTTTGGCTATGACTGACGCCGTTTGCCAGGGGCTGTCCGGCCCCTGCGCACCCATGTCATTCCCATAGACAAAGCCAGGAAACAGCAATGACAAATGTGGCCGTGATCGGTGCCCAGTGGGGCGATGAGGGCAAGGGCAAGATCGTCGACTGGCTGTCAAGCCGCGCCGATGTCGTTGTCCGCTTCCAGGGCGGGCACAATGCCGGCCACACGCTTGTCATCGGCGGGGTGGAATACAAGCTGTCGCTGCTTCCCTCCGGCATTGTGCGCCCGGGCAAGCTGTCGGTCATCGGCAATGGCGTCGTCATCGACCCGGCGCATCTGATCAAGGAAATCGCCCTGCTGCGCGAGCAGGGGGCCGAGATCACGCCGCAGAGCCTTGTCGTGTCGGATACCGCCGCGCTGATCCTGCCTGTTCATCAGGCTGTGGACCATGCGCGCGAGGCGATGCGCGGCGCCGGCAAGATCGGCACCACCGGCCGCGGCATCGGCCCGGCCTATGAGGACAAGGTGGCCCGCCGCGCGGTGCGGCTTGGCGATCTTGCCAGCGAGGAGACGCTTCGCGCCAAGCTCGAGGCGCTGACGGCGCATCACAATGTCTGGCTTCGCGCCGCCGGCGAGGGTGAGGCCGATCCGGCCGTGCTGCTGGACGGGCTGCTGGCGATCCGCGACGAGATCCTTGCCTTTGCCGGCCAGAGCTGGCGGGTGCTGGAAGAGGCCCGCGCGAACAACCGCCGGGTGCTGTTCGAGGGCGCGCAGGGCGTGATGCTCGATATCGACCATGGCACCTACCCGTTCGTCACCTCCTCGAACACCGTTGCCGGCCAGGCCGCCACCGGATCGGGCACCGGCCCGACTTCCGTCGGCTTTGTGCTCGGCATCACCAAGGCCTATACAACCCGCGTTGGCTCCGGCCCGTTCCCGACCGAGGATTTCGGCGGCGATGGCGATCGCATGGGCGAGCGCGGGCGCGAGTTCGGCACGGTCACCGGGCGCAAGCGCCGCTGCGGCTGGTTCGACGCGGTGATGGTGCGCCAGGCGAACGCGGTCGCCGGCATCACCGGCATGGCGCTGACCAAGCTTGACGTTCTCGACGGGTTCGAGACGCTGAAGATCTGCACCGGCTATGAGGTCGGCGGCGAGAAGCTTGACCATTTCCCGTCCGACGCGGCGGCGCAGGCGGCCTGCGCCCCGGTCTATGAGGAGATGCCGGGCTGGTCGGAGAGCACCTATGGCGCGCGCAGCTGGGCCGATCTGCCGGCGAATGCGGTGAAATATATCCGCCGTGTGGAAGAGCTGACAAAGACTCCGGTGACGCTGCTGAGCACCAGCCCCGAGCGCGACGACACCATCCTGGTCACCGACCCGTTCGAGGGGTAGGGGCTGCCGGTCGCCGGCCCACCATGCGCCAAGGCCACCATGCGCCGGCCCGCCTGCCATCCGAAATTGCTCGCGGCCTATTCCTGGCTGACGCCAAGCACGGTGACGTCGCCGGCGGCGGCTTCGGCGCGTTTGCGGATCACCAGCCCGGCATCCAGCGGGATCAGCCTGACCTCTGTCCGTGTGCCGGATTGCGGCGGGGTGTTCTCCTCGCCGTCGGGATCGATCGAGGGCAGGATGCGGTGGGCATAGGTCGGCTTGCGCCGGTACTCGGCGATCTTCTGGCGGGCGATGAAGGTCTCGGTCGGGGTGCCGGTGGTGCTTGTCGTGGTGCTGATCAGCGTTGTCGTCTTGCCGTCATCCCCTTCCCAGACGAATTTGATCGGCCCGTCTTCCGGCGGCGGGGCGGCGGCGGCCTCCTCGGCGGTGAGCTGCATGGAATCCGACATGCCCCCCGATATGCCCCCCGACATGCCACTGCCGGAACAGCCGGCAAGCGCCAGCAACGCCGCCCCGCCGCAAAGAAGCGCCAATGGGCGGGTCAGAGGGGGGTGGGCCAGAGGGGGGTGGGCCAGGGCTGTCGGTCTGCGCGGAATGATGGTCATCATGCCGGCATGATGCCCGGCGTTAAGTTAATGCAACGTTAATGCGGGGTGAAGACCGATCTTGCCGGAATGAAGACTGATATCAGCGCGCTCAAGAATGACATGCGCTACCACAAGAAATCGATCATTGAAATCCGCAAGGATCAGGCAGCGGTGAAAAAGAGCCTTGAAGGGCTATCCACGCGGGTCGAGCGCCTCGAACGATAGCCCCGCCCTCTACGCCGGCAGCAGCGCGCCGTCGCCTGTCGGCAGAAGCTTCATCTCCTCGGCCTTCTCGCGCACCGCCTTCTGCAGCTTTTCGAACGCCCGCACCTCGATCTGGCGGATGCGCTCGCGGCTGACGCCGAATTCGGCGGCAAGATCCTCGAGAGTCAGCGGCGGCTCGGCAAGCCGGCGGGCCTGCAGGATACGCTGCTCGCGCTCGTTCAGATCCTGCATCGCGTCCAGCATCAGCCGCTGGCGGGCGGAAAACTCCTCATGCTCGGCAAAGGTGGTTTCCTGGTCCTCGGAATCATCCTCCAGCCAGTCCTGCCATTCGCCGCTTCCCTCGCCATCGCGCGACAGCGGCACGTTCAGCGAGCGGTCATTGCCGGCCATGCGCTGGTTCATCGAGATCACCTCGGCCTCGGAGACATCCAGCTGCGTGGCGATATGCGTGACCTGTTCCGGCTTCAGATCGCCGTCATCGATGGCCTGGATCTGGCCCTTGATGCGGCGCAGGTTGAAGAACAGCTTCTTCTGGCCGGCGGTGGTGCCGATCTTCACAAGCGACCATGACCGCAGGATATATTCCTGGATGGCGGCCTTGATCCACCACATGGCGTAGGTGGCGAGGCGGAAGCCTTTCTCGGGCTCGAACTTCTTCACCGCATGCATCATGCCGAGATTGCCTTCGGAAATCAGGTCGGCGACAGGCAGCCCGTAGCCGCGGTATCCCATGGCGATCTTCGCCACGAGCCGCAGATGGCTTGTCACAAGCTGGTGCGCCGCATCGACATCGCCGCGCTCCTTCCAGGCTTTCGCAAGCATGTATTCCTGCTTCTGCTCCAGCATCGGAAATGAGCGGATCTGCTCGAGATACCGCGAGAGGTTCCCGTCGGGACTGAGGACCGGAAGTCCTGTTTTCGAAGCCGCCATCGTCAATCTCCACCTTCAATGTTGGTCTGGTGGCCGGGTGCACGGTTCATCGGCCTGACATCACTGGCTTTTGCCAATATCGCAATCAAACCATGCATTCTGGGCGTGATTAAGGCGGTATTCTGCAAAAGTCTTTTAATACCTTAAAACTAGGCACTTACCGGCCTGCCGGAAAGGGGGCATGGTGGATTTGAATCATCTTTCCCTTTGAAAAAAGTCAATAAAATTGCTGGCCGCGCTGGATGGGCGAGGTCAGTTTTCCCCGCGGGCGCGGCGCGCGATCCCAGCCTCGATGGTGGCGACAAGCCCGGCCATGTCCTCCGGCATCGGGCTGCCGAACTCCAGCGCCGCGCCGGTCACCGGATGGGCGAATCCCAGATGCGCGGCGTGAAGCGCCTGACGGGCGAAGGCGCGCATCCGCGCCAGACAGTCACGCGCGGCATTGTCCGGCATCTGGCCGCTCCGCATCGCCCGCCCATACATCGGATCGCCGATCACGCCATGCCCCAGATGCGCCATATGCACCCGGATCTGGTGCGTGCGGCCGGTCTCCAGCCGGCATTCGACAATGCTGGCAAAGGGCGGCAGCTGGCGCGTCACCGTCCAGTTGGTCGCAGCATAACGGCCATTCGCCACCACCGCCTGTTTCTTGCGGTCGCGGCTGGACCTGCCGAGAGCGGCCTCGATCCGGCCCTCCTTTTCGGGAAGCAGCCCCCAGGTCAGCGCCGTATAGCGGCGGTCAAGGTCGTGCGCCGCGAACATCTCGGTCAGGCGCTGATGCGCGGCGTCGCTTTTCGCCGCCAGCATCACCCCGGAAGTGTCCTTGTCCAGCCGGTGCACGATGCCCGGGCGCATCACCCCGCCGATGCCTGTCAGGCTGGCGCCGCAATGCGCGATCAGCGCGTTCACCAGTGTGCCGTCAGGCTGGCCTGGGGCCGGATGGACGACCATGCCGGCGGGCTTGTCGATGACGATCAGATGCTGGTCCTCGAACAGGATGTCGAGCGGAATGTCCTGGCCCTGCGGCACAGCCTCGCGCACCGGCGGCACGGCAAGGCTGTAGGCGGCGCCGGCGCGGACCGATTGCGACGGGTCGGTGATCACCTTGCCGTTCTCGGACAGCGCGCCCTCCTGGATCAGCGCCTTCAGCCGCGTGCGCGACAGCGGCACCGGCGCCTCGAGATTGCCGGCGAGATAACGGTCGATGCGCGCGCCGGCGTCGTCCTCGGCAGCGGTGATTGTCAGAATGTCGGGGTCGTCACTGGTCATGGGGCGGCAGGTTAGCCTATATTGGCGGCGGTGGCACCCTCTGCCGTGCCGCCGGTTTCGCGATTGTGCCGCCATTCCGCAGCAAAGGACCCGCATGATGCAGGGTAACACGCCCCAGACCAGCCATACCGCCGCCGATGCCGCCGCCGAGACCGTCAGTGAGGAGCCGTCCGCCATTGTCCGCAATCTTGGCATGATCAAGGCTGCCAGCGTCGTCATGGGCGTGCTGATCATCATCCTGAGCGCGGTGGTGATCGCCACGGTTGTCTCGCGCCTGTCGCAGACAGCGGCCCCGGACGCCGAGATCAGCCTCACCATTCCCGACAATGTGCGGGTGCTGTCCGCCGCGGCTGATGATGACGGGCTGACGCTGTTTGTCGAGGGGCCGTCAGGCCGCCAGATCTGGCGGATATCGCCATCCGGCGAGCGGTATCAGACAATCACGCTTGTCGCCGAGTGAGGGCGGGCTGCTACAGGCCGATTTCGGTGCGCACCGACAGGATGAGGTTTTCAAGCGGCAGGCCGCCAAGCCCGGTGATGTCATAACCGATGGCAAGCGGCGCGACATAAAACCGGAGAATGAACAGAAGGAAGGCCAGATAGAGCGGCGCGGTGCGATCGATGACCCAGCGCGGCGTGACATAGCCAAGGCCGCGCACAAGCGGCATTACCACCCCGTTGAGGATACGCATGACGACGATCTTGCTGTCTTCCTTGACCACCATCGACATCAGGAAGCGCAGGATCGCGCACCACATCAGGATGCCGAGCGGAAGGTCTATCAGCACGCCAAGTGCCGGCACATCGCCCCCCATTGATCCAGCCTCCGATGCCTGCGTTGAACGGTCGCAAAAGCTTAGAGCCGCCGCGCGCTATGTCAAACCAGAATTCGCCGCCATGCGGTTGATGCGCCAGCCTCCTATCGGCGGCGCCGCTTCGTGCTTTTGGCGGTTGAGATTGCCGCGCCGGCGGGCTAGAACCAGACAGTATTACACGCATTTCGACCGTCTGCCGCTGCTGCCCTGTGCAGGGGCTCCGCCGGTGTCAGCCACGAGGAACATTATGTCCAGCCACCAGTATGTCTATGTGATGCACCGCCTGTCGAAGGCCTGGCCCGGCGGCAAGGAAGTGCTGAAGAATATCAGCCTGTCCTTTCTGCCGGGGGCGAAGATCGGTGTTCTCGGCCTGAACGGCGCCGGTAAATCCACCCTGCTGAAGATCATGGCCGGGCTGGATACCGATTTCAATGGCGAGGCCTGGGCCGCAGACGGCATCAAGGTCGGCTATCTGGCGCAGGAGCCGGAGCTTGACGAGAGCATGGATGTCGCCGGCAATGTGCTCTCCGGGCTTGGCGAGGCGAAGGAGCTGATGGACCGGTTCAATGCTGTCAGCGCGCGGTTTGCCGAGGAACTCAGCGATGACGAGATGAACGAGGTGATCGCCGAGCAGGCCGAGCTTCAGGAAAAGATCGACGCCATCGACGGCTGGGACATGGAACGCAAGGCCGAGATCGCCATGGACGCTCTTCGCGTCCCCGCCGGCGACGCCGATGTCACCAAGCTGTCAGGAGGCGAGAAACGCCGGGTGGCGCTGTGCAAGCTTCTGCTGAGCGCCCCGGACATGCTGCTTCTCGACGAGCCGACAAACCATCTTGACGCCGAATCCGTCGCCTGGTTGCAGCGCTTCCTCCATGATTTCCCGGGAACGGTCGTCACCATTACCCACGACCGCTACTTCCTCGACGAGGTCGCCGGCTGGATTCTCGAGCTCGACCGCGGCGCCGGCATTCCCTATGAAGGCAACTATTCCGGCTGGCTGGAGCAGAAGCAGAAGCGTCTGGAACAGGAAGGCAAGGCCGAGGATGCCCGCGTCAAGTCGCTGTCGCGCGAGCTCGACTGGGTGCGCGCCGCGCCAAAGGCCCGCCAGGCCAAGTCGAAAGCCCGCATCAACGCCTATGAGAAAATGCTTGCCGAGGAGAATGACCGGCAGATCGATACCGCCAAGATCCACATCCCGGCTGGTCCGCGGCTTGGCGATATCGTGATCAATGCCGAGGGTCTGAGCAAGGGGTTCGGCGACAGGCTGCTGATCGATGATCTGTCCTTCCGCCTTCCGCCGGGCGGCATTGTCGGCGTGATCGGCCCGAACGGCGCCGGCAAGACAACCCTGTTCCGGATGATTACCGGCGGCGAGTCGCCCGACAGTGGCACCTTCACGGTCGGCGACACGGTGAAGCTTGGCTATGTCGACCAGTCGCGCGATGATCTGGAGGACGGCAAGACCGTCTGGGAAGTGATTTCCGATGGTCTCGACGAGATCGAGCTTGGCAAGCGCACCATGGCCTCGCGCGCCTATGTCGGCCAGTTCAACTTCAAGGGCGGCGACCAGCAGAAACCTGTCGGCCAGCTGTCGGGCGGCGAGCGCAACCGGGTGCATCTGGCGCGGATGCTGAAGAGCGGCGCGAACCTGCTGCTTCTCGACGAGCCGACCAATGACCTTGATGTCGACACGCTCCGCGCGCTTGAGGAGGCTCTTGAGGAGTTCGCCGGCTGCGCTGTCGTGGTCAGCCACGACCGCTGGTTCCTCGACCGGATCGCGACGCATATCCTGGCCTTCGAGGGCGACAGCCATGTCGAATGGTTCGAGGGGAATTACGAGGCCTATGAGGCGGACCGCAAGCGGCGCCTCGGGGCCGAGGCGGACCGTCCGACCCGCATCAAATACAAGCCCATCAGCCGTTAGGCCCATCAGCCGTTAGGCCCATCAGCCGCCTTCGCGGACCGGCATGCGGTCCCGCGCGCGGCAGAGTGCTGTCAGCCCCCTTCGTGGACCGGCTTTTCCAGCCGTTCGCGCATGGTGTTGATCAGCGCCAGGAAGTCGCCCTTGTTCTTGCGGATGACGGCGACATTCTCCTGCTTTTGGGTGATCAGCAGCGACAGGTTCTCGATCTCGATGTCGAAGACTTTCGGCGGCTTGCCGTCGCGGGTGAGGACCCGCCAGTTCACCGCGACCGGCGCGCGCGCGCCGGTGGTGTCCGTAAAGGTGCCCTGGACGATGACAAACTTGTCGCCCTTCGCCGTTGTGCCGCCAGCGCTGTAGGCAAGGCCGTAGAGCTGGTCGAAATTGCGGACGATGGTCCCGCACAGGACTTCGCGGAACAGCTCGCCATATTCCGATTTCTGGTCGCCGCTGGCGGCGCGCCAGTACTGGCCGGCGGAAAAGCGGGTGATGCTGTCCATGTCGAAATAGGTGGACAGAACGCGGTCGATTTCGGCGGCGCGGGCGTCCTCATCGCCTGTGTCGGTGGCAAGAAAGGTCTCCAGATCGCTGATCATGTTGTCGATCAGTGCCGTTGCCGCGGCCTCGCGGTCGCTGGCGGCGGCGGGAAGCGACAGCAGCATCAGAGATGACAGCACAAGGCCGATGGCGTGACGACGGAACATCAGTTGCTCTCCTCTTCGAACAGCGAATCGAATTCATCCTCGGACACGGCGCTTCCGGCGGCGCCGGTGACACGGTCCTCAAGCAAGCCCTGACGCGCCTGGAAATAGACCGAGCGGGTGCGCGCATACGGATCGAGCGCGTTGTATTTCACATCATTGACGGCGTCGAAATTCTGCGCCCGGAAGCTGACAGCGCCGACCGGTCCCTGTGCGGCATTGATCGTCTGCACGGTGTTGCCGGTGCCGAACACCCGCAGCGGGTTCATCGCGAAATCAACCACGCTGCCGCCAAGCGAACGGGTGGTGCGCGGACCAAGAACCGGCACCATCACATATGATCCCTGCGGCACATCCCAGCTTGCCAGTGTCTGTCCAAAATCCTCCCGCGTCACCTCGTCCTCGCCCTCGGTCAGATCGGCGAAACCGAGGGTCAGCCCGTTGACAAGGAAGTTCAGCGTGGCAAGTCCGGCATTCTCGAACTTGCCTTGAAGGGTGGAGTTCACCGCCGTGGATGGCATCGAGGCCCAGCGCAGATGGTTGCCGACGGCCGAACGTCCGCCCTCTGGAACAGTGTTGCGATAGCCCGACGCGACAGGCTCCAGCACATAGCTGTCGACGCCCATATTGAAGGCGAAGACCTTGCGGTTGGTGTCTTCGTAAGGATCGCGCATATCAGCGCGCTCCTCCACCGGTGCCGATGAACACCCGGCGAATGCCAGCAGGAGGGCCGCGAGGGCGCCTGTCGATAGGGCGCGGCCAGCGCTGTCACGCATTAATCTAGAATAAATCATCACGCATTCCGGTTTATGACGTCGCTTTCGAAGATATCTTATGACGCCGGAAATGAAAATATCGTCAATGCGCGGCACGACAGGAGTGATACAAGAGCGATACGGGGGCGATACAAGTGACGCATGGCCGGCCTGCGTCGTTGACCCGTGCCCGGCGATTTGCGAGTTTGTCGGCCATGCAGACAGCCCCTTCGACAGCCCATCCCTGGCTTGACGGCCTGAACGACCCGCAGCGCGAGGCGGTGCAGACCCTGGCGGGTCCGCTTCTTGTCCTGTCCGGCGCCGGCACCGGCAAGACCCGGGTGCTCACGTCCCGGCTTGCCGAGCTTGTCGCGACCGGCACGGCGAAGCCGTGGAACATTCTTGCGGTGACCTTCACAAACAAGGCGGCGCGCGAGATGAAGATGCGTGTTGCCAGCATGGTCGGACCGATGGCCGAACAGGTATGGCTTGGCACCTTCCACGCTCTCGCCGCGCGCATGCTGCGCCGGCACGCTGATCTTGTCGGCCTTCGCAGCGACTTCACCATTCTCGATGTGGACGACCAGAACCGTGTCCTGAAACAGCTCATGGAAGCCGATGACATCGACTCCAAGCGCTGGCCGGTACGGCTTCTGGGCGGGGTGATCCAGCGCTGGAAGGACCGCGGCCTTGTTCCCGAAAAAGTCGGGGCAGCCGAGGCAGGCGATCTTGCGAACGGTCGGCTTCGCGACCTCTACGCTGCCTATCAGGCGCGTCTTCTGGCGCTGAACGCTGTTGATTTCGGCGATCTTCTTCTTCACATGCTGACCATCTTCCAGGCGCATCCCGATGTGCTGGCCGAATATCATGGCCGCATCTCGCATATCATGGTGGATGAGTATCAGGATACCAACGTCGCGCAATATCTGTGGCTTCGCCTTCTGACCGGGCCGGATCGCAACCTGTGCTGTGTCGGAGATGACGACCAGTCGATCTATGGATGGCGCGGTGCCGAGGTCGGCAATATCCTGAAATTCGAGAGCGACTTCCCGGGCGCGAAAATCGTCCGGCTGGAAGAGAATTACCGCTCCACCGGGCATATTCTGGCGGCCGCCTCCGGCATCATCGCGCGCAATGAAAGCCGTCTTGGAAAGACGTTGTTCACCTCGGCGGAGGAGGGCGAGAAGCTCCGCGTCAGCGGCTATTGGGACGGGCCGGACGAGGCCCGCGCGATCTCGTCGGAGATCGAATCGATGCAGGCGCGGGGCGATGACCTGTCCAAGATCGCGGTGCTTGTCCGCGCCGGGTTCCAGACCCGCGAGTTCGAGGAACGGTTCATCGCCATCGGCCTTCCCTACCGGGTGGTCGGAACACGTTTCTATGAACGCGCGGAAATCCGCGATGCCATCGCCTATCTGCGGCTGATTGCGCAGCCGGCCGACGACCTCGCCTTCGAGCGCATTGTCAATGTGCCGAAGCGCGGGCTCGGTACCGCCAGCATCCAGGCCATCCATGTGCAGGCGCGCGCCTCTGACAAGCCGCTGATGGCGGCGGCCATCGATCTTGTCACGACTGACGAGCTGCGCCCGGCCGCGCGCACCGCGCTTGGCGGGTTCTGCCAGGATATCGCCCGCTGGCGCGATGTTGCCGGCAGCCTTCATCACACCGACCTTGCGAAGATGGTGCTGGATGAGTCCGGCTACACCGCGATGTGGCAGGCGGATCGCTCGCCAGAGGCGGAGGGGCGGCTCGAGAACCTGACAGAGCTTGTGAACGCCATGCAGGATTTCGACACGCTTCAGGGGTTTCTTGAACATATCTCGCTGGTGATGGACGGGGATGCCGAAAGCGATCAGGGCGAGGTCACCCTGATGACATTGCACGCTGCCAAGGGTCTGGAATTCGACACTGTCTTCATGCCCGGCTGGGAGGAGGGGATCTTCCCGAGCCAGCGCACCATCGACGAGAATGGCGCTGTCGGGCTGGAGGAGGAACGCCGGCTTGCCTATGTCGGGATCACCCGCGCGCGCCGGCAGGTCTATCTCAGCTTCGCCGGAAGCCGCCGTATCCATGGCCAGTGGCAGTCATCGATCCCGTCGCGCTTTGTGCAGGAGCTGCCGAGCGAGACCGTCATCGAGGACATTGCCCAGGGGCTTGGCGGCGGCATTCCCTTTGGCCGCGCCACGCCGGCACAGCTGGCAAGCGGCGGCTATGGAGAGGGCGCGGCCGGCGGATACGGGCCGGGCTGGCGGCGCATGGCCGCCCGTCGCGAATCCGGTGAGGAACAGGTCTTCGCCCCGCAGGGAAATGCCGGCGGGTTTGTCGCCGGTGATCGTGTCTTCCATCAGAAATTCGGCATGGGCGATGTGGTCCATGTGGATGGTGACAAGCTGGAAATCGCCTTTGACCGCGCCGGGCACAAGAAGGTTGTCGCCGGGTTCGTCAGCAAGCCGTGACAGCATGACACCGCCCCTCTTCATCGCGCGTCTGAGCCTTGATGGGTCGCTGACGCCTGCGCAGGTCGCCGGGTTCGAGATGGTGTTTTCCGAGCTTCTGGACGCCAGCGCCACGGCCCATCTGCGCGATGGCGTCGGGGACTGGCTGATCGAATCGCTGTTTGTCGAAGCGCCGGATGCGGCGATTGTCGCTGATCTGCTGGCCCCGGTCTTTGCGTTCTGCGGGCATGTTGTCGCCGCGACCGAGATCGCGCCTCTGGAACAGCGCGACTGGCTTGCCGAGAATCGTGCCGCCTTTCCGCCGCGCCGGATTGGCAGGTTCTGGATCCATGGAAGCCATGTCGAGACGCCGCCGCCGCCCACAAGCTGGCCGCTTCTGGTCGAGGCGGCCCAGGCTTTCGGGTCAGGCACGCATCCCACCACCGAAGGCTGTCTTCGCGCTGCCGAGGCGATTTTGCGGCGGGACCGCCGGCGGGGCTGGCAGGTCCTTGATATGGGATGCGGATCGGCCATTCTCGGCCTCGGTTTTCTGCGGGCCCGCCCGGCGGCACGTCTTGTGCTGGCTGACAATGACGGTGTGGCGGTGCGCACAGCGGCGCAGAACGCCCGCATCAATGGCCTGGCGCGCCGGCAGGTGGTGCCTGTCCTGTCGCATGGATATGCGCATCCGTCCGTGCGGGATGCCCGGCCCTATGATCTGATTTTCGCCAATATCCTTGCCGGGCCGCTGTGCGGCATGGCGCGCGACCAGATGGCAGCGCTTGCGCCTGACGGCTGGCTGATCCTGTCCGGAATCCTGAACGACCAGGCGGTGATGGTCGAGCGCCGCTATGC
>JBMHCH010000082.1:0-59274 GCA_049890015.1 Puniceispirillaceae bacterium (SeqCode) | reverse complement strand
GCCGGCGTCAGCCTGTCCAGCACCTGCCACAGCATGCTGGCGGAATCATCGGCGGTGAACAGCCTGTCCTTCGGCACATTGCCCTGGAAGGGCCTCGACAGCGCGGTATCGACCGTTCCCGGATGAAGCGTGGCCACACAGGCGTTTGGGTTGGCCCGCGCCAGTTCGATCGACAGGGTGCGCATCAGCTGGTTCAGCGCCGCCTTGCTGGCGCGGTAGGCGTACCAGCCGCCAAGCCTGTTGTCGGAGATCGACCCCACCCGCGCCGATATCGCCGCATAGGCCAGATGATGCTCGCCTTTCAGGAGCGGCCACAGCTCGCGCGCCAGCAGGACCGGCCCGAGCGCGTTCACCCGGTATAGATGGACAAGAGCCTCGGCATCAATGTCGGCGACGCGCTTTTCCGGGCGGATCGCGCCCTGCTGCAGCATGCCAGAGGTGAAAATCACGCGGTCGAGGCGCGGCAGCATGTCTTTGAGATCCGCCCCGGCGGCGCGGATGCTGGCGTCGTCGGTGACATCAAGCGACAGGAAGCTGATCCGCGGATCGGCGGCGAGCTCGGCATGAGCCGGGGCGCTCATCGGCTGGCGCGCCGTGATGATCAGCCGGTCTGCCCCGGCGGCCAGTGCCCGCCGCGCCAGCGCCAGACCGATTCCGCGTCCGCCGCCCTGGATCAGAATATTCACCTGTCATCTCCTTCACTTCCGCTGGCCTTCACTTCCGCTGGCCTTCACTTCCGTCGGCCTCCACTTCCCTCGGCAGGGGCGGCGTGACGCCGTGTCACAAGGCGCATCCGCCTCCGGTCATTGCAGATGTGGGGCCGCGGCCCCATCTCCACAAGACATCTGACAATGGAGTCTGTCATGCCGAACCTGAAGTTCCTGATGCCGATCATCGCCGCGATGGCGAGCCTTGTCATGATCTCGCTTGGAGCCCGCGCCGCCGAGCTGGTGGTTCCCGATCCGTCGATCGCGCCTGAAGAGGTGGTCGCCATCCAGATGAAGGCGCTGCAGTTCAACGACAATCCGACGCCGGATTTCGGCATCGAGCAGACCTGGAATTTCGCGCATCCGCGCAACCGGGCGATGACCGGCCCGCTGCCGCGCTTCGCCGGCATGCTGAAAGGCCCGGCCTATGGCCAGATGCTGAACCATGCCAGCCACAGGATTGTTCCGGTGCCGGGCGACGGCGACCGGGTGAATTTCGATGTTTTCATGGAAACGGATCGCGGCCAGGTGCTGTATTTCAACTGGGCTGTCGAGCTTGTGAAGGGCGGCGAGTTCGACAACTGCTGGATGACGGTGGCTGTCTCGATGCCGCGAAGCGCCGGCCAGGGAAGCTGACCGGGGGTGATCAGCAACCTGTCTGCCCCCCGCTGGCGCGGGCCTGGACCCGCTCGCGCCAGAAGGTGAACAGCCCGGCCCCGACAATGATCGCCCCGCCGGTGAGCATCGCCGCCGTGACAGCATCGTCAAAGACGACAAACCCGATGGCGCCCGAGGTGGCGATCCCGAAATAGGCGAAGGGCTGGAGCACGCTTGCCTCGGCCTGTTCCAGCGCCTTGATCATCAGGAAATGCCCGCCGACACCGGTCAGGCACAGCAATGCCATCCACGCCCAGTCATGCCCCTGAAGCGGGCTCCAGGCCAGCGGCGTGATCGCCGTGATGGCCACCGCCCCGACCATGCCGGTCCAGAAAAAGCTTGTCTCGGCACTGTCGTGGCGCGCGGCGATGCGGGTCAGGATGCCGTAGGCGGCGAACTGCATCGCGCCCACCAGCGGGATGAGCATCTGTGGGCCGAACGGGCTGCCCCGCGGGTCCAGCGCCAGCGCCACCCCGCCGAATCCGGCCGATATCGCCAGCCAGCGGCGCCAGCCGACGCGCTCTCCCAGGAACGGCACCGACAGCGCCGCGATCATCAGCGGGTAGCTTGCGAAGATCACCTGAAACCCGACAAGTCCGATCACTGTGAAGCCGTAGACCGCGGTCAGGATTTCGGTCACCAGAAGGATCCCGCGGGCGGTCTGCAGCCAGGGCCGTTTGCTCCGCGCCACCTGGCGGATGCCGCCTGGCCGTGTCGCGGCGAATCCCAGAACGAACAGCGCGAAGAACCAGTAGCGGATGGCGATCACGGTGATCGGCCCGTGCCCCTCGGCCAGAAGGCGCGACAGCCCGTCCTGTGCGCCAAAGGTGATGGCGGCACCGATCATCAGCAGGATCCCGAGCTGTGTCGAGCGGGGCGAGGGCGCGTCGGTCACGCCGGCCGCCAGTCGATCGGCGTCATGCCATGCGATTGCAGCCAGTCATTCGCCGCGGAGAAGGGGCGGCTGCCGAAAAACCCGCCGGAGGCCGACAGCGGCGAGGGATGAACGCTTGTCAGCACCAGATGGCGCTGCCGGTCGATCACCGCGCCCTTGTCCTGCGCCTTGCGCCCCCACAGGATGAAGACAAGGTTCTCGCGGTCCCGGTTCAGCGCGGCGATCACGGCGTCGGTGAAGGGCTCCCAGCCCTTGCCCTGATGCGATCCGGCGCGGCCATCCTCGACTGTCAGGCAGGCATTCAGAAGAAGCACGCCCTGCCGCGCCCAGCTTTCCAGATTGCCATGGCCCGGATGGGCAATGCCGAGATCGGTCGCCAGTTCCTTGTAGATGTTCTGGAGCGAGGGCGGCGGGGCGACGCCATGCGCCACCGAAAAGCTCAGCCCATGCGCCTGCCCGGGACCGTGATAGGGGTCCTGCCCCAGGATCACCACCTTTACCGCCTCGAACGGGGTCAGCTCGAAGGCGCGGAAGATCTGGCTTCCCGGCGGGTAGATGCGCTTGCCCGCGGATTTCTCGGCGCGAAGGAAGGCCGACAGCCCGGCCATATGCGGCGATCCGAACTGGCCTGCAAGCCGCGCCTTCCAGCTTGGCTCGATCCTGACATCATTCTGCTGCGCGGCATCCGACATGCCGGCGAATCTACGCCGCGTTGTCTTTTGCGGCAACCTGTTCGGCAGCATAGGTGAAGGCGGCCTCGGTCTGCTGCAGGTCCTCCTCGCTCAACGCCAGATGCGGATAGAGCTTCGCGCCGGGCTTCAGGATGCCCTTCTCGCGGACAGCGGCATTGAAGGTGGCGGCGCGGGCCTTGTCGCCCTTCATCATGTCGCGATAGTTCAGCACCGGATCGCCGGTGAAGACC
The DNA here is from genome assembly GCA_049890015.1 of Puniceispirillaceae bacterium (SeqCode). Lineage (GTDB taxonomy): Bacteria > Pseudomonadota > Alphaproteobacteria > Puniceispirillales > Puniceispirillaceae > UBA8309. The sequence continues at coordinate 56,093 of JBMHCH010000082.1, read as the reverse complement.
ACATCGAACAGCCCCGGCGCGCCAACGATCTGGTGCGGGATGCCGTGCGCTGTCAACGGATCGGACATCGCCGCCATCAGCCGCTCGCCATAGGCGTAGAGGGTCTCGTAGCTTTGCGGGCGGCGCAGCACCTCAAGCGTTTTCAGCCCGGCCACCGAGGCCAGCGGATTGCCGCTCAGTGTGCCGATCTGGAAGGTGAAGCCCTCTTCGCCGACCGCCGCCTTGTCGAAATGGCGCATGATATCCTCGCGCCCGGCGATTGCCGCCAGCGGCAGGCCGCCGCCGATGATCTTGCCAAGGGTGCACAGGTCCGGGGTGACACCGTAGGCTTCCTGCGCCCCGCCCCAGGCAAGGCGGAATCCTGTCACCACCTCATCGAAGATCAGCACGATGCCATGCTTTGTCGTGAGGTCGCGAAGCGCCTGAAGAAAGCCGGGGGCCGGTGGGATCAGACGCTGCAGCGGTTCGACAATCACTCCGGCGATGTCATCCGCATGCTCGCTGATCAGGGATTCGGCGAAATCGGAATCATTGAAGGGGGCGACAAGAATGCCGTCCTCGACAGAGTCCGGAATGCCGGCGGAATCGGGAACAGGCTGCGGGAAATTCTGCAGCCGCGACGGAGCAAGGCTCATCAGCGCCTCTGCCGACATGCCGTGGTAGCCGCCCTCGAATTTCAAAATCTTCGACCGGCCGGTATGGGCGCGGGCAAGCCGCATCGCATACATGTCCGCCTCGCCGCCGGTGCTGACATAGCGAAGCTGGTCGGCGCAGGGCACCGCCTCGCAGATCACCTCGGCAAGCTCCACGCCGGCAGCGTTGTTCGCGAAAAAGGTCATGCCGCGGTCGATCTGCTCATGCACTGCCGCATTCACTTCCGGATGCCCATGGCCGAGGATCATCGGGCCCGAGCTGATCAGATAGTCGATGAATTCCTCGCCATTCTCGTCGATGACGCGCGATCCATGGCCTGAGCGGATGAAGACATCCGCGTCGAAATTGCCGAAACCGCCGGCCGGCAGAACCGCGCGGGCGCGATCCGCCAGCTCCTGCATCGGATTATGCTCTGTCATCGACTTCTCCTCCTGCTTTCGCTGGTCAGTGCAGGACCAGCCTATTCATAGATTGCGACCGGCGCTTCCAGCGCCGCTTCGTCAGGGACAACGCCAAGCCCCGGTGCCGACGGCACCGTGGTAAACCCGCCGACATTGCGCGCCCCCTGACCCGGCATCGGGTCGACCGCCAGATGGTAGTGGCACAGCCAGCTTGCCAGCCGGTTGGCATCCGGTGTCGAGGCGGCAAGATGAAGCGCGGCGGTGTCGGCAAGAACGCTGCCGCCGACATCCTCGATATGCATCTGCCACCCGACGCTGACGCCGAAATCGCGGACCTGCCGCGCCCGTGTCAGGCCGCCAAGCCGGTTCGGCTTCACCTTGACCCCGTTGCAGGCATCGCGCCGCCAAGCGTCCAGATGATCCTGCAGCGCGTTCATGCATTCATCAAGCATGATCGGCTGCGGCACCCGGCCGGCGACATGCGCGCACTGGTCAAGAGTCTCGCAGGGCTGTTCCACCCAGTCGCGCGAGGCGACGCTGTTCAGCACCCTGATGGCGGTTGCCGGCTGCCAGGCGCGGTTCACGTCAAAGGTCACATTCTCCCCGGCGGGAAGCGCGGCCGAGATGGCATTGATCCGTTCGATGTCGCGGTCGGGATCATCGCCGCCGATCTTTGCCGAATGGGTGCGGTATCCATCGGCGCTGGCGGCGCGGATCAGCGCGATCATCTCTTCTGGTGTGCCGGTGGAGATCGAGGAATTGACCGCCACCGGTGTGGCAGTGCCGTCACCCGCGCCGCCGCTTCCCCCAAGACATTGCCAGAGCGGCATGCCGGCGGCCTGGCCGAAAATGTCCCAGGCGGCGATGTCGATCGCCGATTTTGCATAGGGATGGCCGGGAAGGGTGACATCCATCACCGCGTTCAGATGGTCGATGCCGCGCGGATCCACCCCGATCAGCGCCGGTGCGATGGTCTCGATGCCGGCGCGCACACCCGGGCCGTGCGCCGGAAGATAGGTATGGCCCCAGGGGCAGGCCTCGCCCCAGCCGCTGATGCCGGCATCGGTGTCGATCCGGATGATGCTGCTGTCCAGCCTGTCGAACCGCAGCCGGCCTCCTGACAGGAAATAGGGGTGGCTCAGCGGCAGCTCGATCTGCCAGACGGTGATTCGGGAAATCCGCATGCGCTCAACTCCCTTCATAGACGGCGCGTGCCGCGCCAAGGGCGTTGGCGTGCGGGGTGACGCCAAGTCCGGGAGCGTCGGGCGCGCTGGCGCCGCCATCGATCACCGGCGCCTCGAAATCGGCAATGCGGGTGCCGATCATGCGTCGCGGATCAAGCGCGCAGCGCAGCAGATGACGCGGCGTTGACTGCGCCAGATGCAGGATGGCGGCGAAGGAAATCTCCGACCCGGTGGTGTCCTGAACCGACATGACCATGCCGGCCGCGGCGGCAATGGCGCGCTGGCGCTGCATGGCGGTCAGCCCGCCCTGCTTGCTGACTTTCAGGCCGACCCCGTCGCAGGCATCTGTCGCGATGGCGTGGATCAGGTCGGCATCCGACTGGACTAGCTCGTCCAGCAGGATGGGAAGGCGGCAGCGCGCGCGAAGCGAAGCTGTCTCGCGCCAGCTGGCGCAGGGAGCCTCGAGGACGATATCGGTTCCGGCGGGAAGATGCGCCAGCATGCGGAGCACCGCTTCCGGCGTCATCCCGCCATTGGCATCGGCAAGATACCATTCGCCCGGCTGCCGGTCGGCAAGGCAGGCGGTGATCCGCGCGGCGTCGAGCGCCGGACCGCCCTCGGCGTCGCTGGCGCCGATCTTCACCGAATGCCCCATGAAGCCGGCGGCGCGGTGGGTGGCGACGCTGGCCCGCATCGCCTCGGGGCTGTCGCTGCCGATCGAGGAAATCACCGGCACCGGCATATCGATGCGCCCGCCAAGAAGGTCGCAGACAGGCATTCCTGCCGACTTGCCATGCGCATCCCAGCAGGCGACATCAATCGCTGTCTTCGCCGCCTCGTTCCCGATGAGGGCGCCATCCATGGCGTCCTGGAGGCGGTCATGGCATCGCGGATCCATGCCGATCACTGCCGGCGCCAGCAGGGTGAGGGCGGCTCGCACCCCTTCGCCATGCGCCGCGACATAGGTGCTTCCGAACGGTGTGCTCTCTCCCCAACCGATGGTCCCGTCGTCGCAGTGAAGCGCCAGGATGGTGGCGTCGAAAGACCGGTATTCCCGCCCGCCTGACAGCCGGTAGACGCCGCCGGCATAGGCAAGATCGGCCTGATAGACCTCGATCCGCTCGATCCTCATCGGATCACCATGAGCGGCGCGCCAAGGCTGTCGAGATCGGGTTCGACACCAAGCCCCGGGGCATCGCCGGCATACAGCTTGCCATCCTTCGCCCAGGGCCCGCCGATGCCGGTGCTGGCCGTGTTGTAATTCATCAGGTCGGTGGTGTTGATCAGCCACTCCTCGGGCGTCGAGGCGGCGAAATGGGCGACCGCCGCGGTGGTGATCTCGCCGCCCCAGCTGTCCTCGCTGACCACGGCGATGCCGTTATCGACCAGATAGTCGCGCACCCGCCGCGCCTTTGACAGCCCGCCAAGGTTGGAGATCTTCAGACAGCAGATCTCAGCCCCGCGATCGGCGACGATGCGCTGTGCCATATGGATGCCGGTGACGCATTCATCCAGCTTCATCGGCTGATCGGCCTTGCGGCGGACCTGCTGGCATTCCTCATAGCTGTGGCAGGGCTGCTCCAGGATGTAATCGAGGTCGCGGGTGGCGTTGGCGATGCGAAGCGCATTGTCGACCCGCCAGCCCTGGTTGGCATCGGCCATCGCCTTCTCGTCCGACTTCAACAGCGGCACCGTGGCGCGGATGCGGTCGATATCGGCGACCCAGTCGGCCCCGACCTTGATCTGGAACTGGCGGTATCCTGACGCGCGGTGCTGCTCCAGCTCGGCGATGGTGGCCTCGGTGTCCTTTTGCGGGGCGACGCGGTACATCGGCGCGCCATCGGTCAGCCTGCCGCCGAGAAGCATCCAGACAGGCTGGCCGGTGGATTTGCCAAGGATGTCCCAGCAGGCGGCGTCAATCGGCGCCTTGGCATAGCCGTGCCCCTGGACGACATGATCCATGATCCGCTCGATCCGGCCAAGCTGGCGCGGGTCCTCGCCGATCAGCGCCGGGGCGATAAGGCCGGCCACTGCCGGGGCGCCGCCCGAATTCGCCACCATATAGTTCTCGCCACAGGGGGTGAATTCCCCGCAGCCGCTGATGCCGGCATCTGTAGTGATCACCGCCACCGTCGCGCGCGCCACCTCGATGACATTGCCCGCGCCCCAGCCATAGGCACCGCCAACATAGGGAAGATCCGTCTGGTGGATGGCGATGCTGGTGATCTTCATGGGCAGACGACGATATTGCCGGTATGCGTTTTCGAAATGAAGGCGCGCTGGGCGTCGTGAAGCTGCGACAGCGGATAGCTGGCCGCCAGGACAGGCTTCACCTTGCCGGCCTCGATATAGCTGACCAGACGCGGCATCACTTCCCGGTCGATCACGGTCGAGCCGGTGAAGGTCAGGTCACGAAGATAGAAGGTGCGAAGGTCGAAATCGACCATTGGTCCGGCGATAGCTCCGGAACAGGTATAGCGGCCGCCGCGCGCCAGCACATCAATCAGCGCCGGCCAGATCGCGCCGCCGACAACATCGGCGACAACGCTCACCTTTTCGTCGGCAAGTTCTGCCGTCAGGTCGCCGGCATCGCGCGGCAGCAGCCTGTCGGCGCCGAGCGCCGCGACACCGGCGTGCATAGCTTCCGCCGCCATGGCGATGACGCGCGCCCCGCGAAGCTTTGCCAGCTGCACCACCGCGCCGCCGACACCGCCGGATGCGCCCGGCACCAGGACCGTGTCGGTTTCGGCCACTCTGGCGCGGGTGAGCATGCCCTCGGCGGTGGAGTAGGAACATGAGAAGGTCGCCAGCTCGGCATCCGAAAGATCCGATCTCACCGCCAGCGCATTCCGCGCCGGGATGGTGGCGTATTCGGCAAAGCCGCCATCATGTTCAGAGCCGTAATATCCTGTCCGGTCCTTGTCCAGCGGGTCTTCCGGGTCGCGAAGCCAGTTGTCGGTGATCACCCGCTCGCCGATGCGCGCCGGGTCGACGCCATCGCCGACAGCCACGATCTCGCCGCAGACATCCGCCCCCTGGATTCGCGGAAAGGTGACAGCGGCACCGCCCCAGGACGGGTCGTCGCTCCCCACCTCGTCATATGCGCCGCCGGTGGTCGCCTCGCTGACCGTCTTCGAATACCAGCCGGTGCGGGTGTTGATGTCAGTGTTGTTCAGCCCGCAGGCCCCGACCTTCACCAGAACCTCGTCGCTCGCGGCCTTCGGCACCGGCCAGTCCTCGTGCCAGACAAGCTTGTCGAAATCACCATGACCCATGGTGACCATGGCGGTCATTGTCTCCGGTATCATCGCAGCAGTCATTCCGGGCTATCCATCCGTTCGCGGCAGCAGGTTTTGCGGGTCGTAGGCCGCCTCGCCAAGAACCCTGGCCGCCCGCACCTCATTCATCACCACAACCTCGAGCGCAGTCCCCGGCGCCGCGGCCTCGGGCCTGATATAGGCGAACGCAAGAAGACTGCCGACAGAATGGCCATAGGCGACCGAGCTTGTGGAGCCGACAGTCTTGCCGTCCATCAGAACCGCTTCCCCGCCATGGCCGTCGGCGTCAAGACAGTCGCCGTCTGTCTCGATCGACAGATAGGCGCAGATCCAGGGCATGCCGCCGTGCTCGGCCTGCTGCCGCGAGGCGAGCGTCGCGTCGCGGCCAAGAAAATCCCCGGTCTCCAGATTGACGAAGCGCATCACATCGGCCTCGGGAAGCGTGACTTCATTGGTCAGCTCTCCGGCACCCTTGAAGCCCTTTTCCATGCGCATCGCGTTCATCGCGAAGGATCCGTAATTGGCGATGCCATGATCCGCGCCGGCGTCCCACAGCGCGTCATAGACAGCCAGCATATGTTCGGCCGGGCCGTGAAGCTCCCATCCAAGCTCGCCGGCATAGGACAGGCGAAGCGCCCAGATCTGGTGGCCGGCGACGGTAATCTGCTGCGCCGACAGCCAGCGGAATCCGGCATTGTCCAGCGCCGCGTCGCTCACCTGTGACAGCACAGCGCGTGATTTCGGCCCCTGAAGCGCCAGCGCCGCCCATCCTGTCGAGCGGTTGATGATCTCGGCATCGCCGTCGCCGCCCTCGCGCGCCAGATGGTCAAGCAGGCGCTGTTCGAAGAAGGCCGCGCAGACAAGGTAATAGCGGTCAGCGGCAAGCCGGATCACGGTGACCTCGATCTCGATCCGGCCGCGCCTGTTCAGAAGATGCGTCAGGATGATGCCGCCATCGCGCTTCGGCAGCCTGTTGGCGACAAGCCTGTCCAGCATTGCCGCGGCATCCGGCCCGGCCACCTCGATCTTGGTGAAGGCGGTGATGTCCATGATGCCGACGCCGCCACGCACCGCCGCGACCTCGGCGGCGACCATGTCATGAACCGCGTTGCGGCGGAAGGAGTAGTGATCTTTCTGCGCGACACCGTCACGGGCGAACCAGCGGGGCCGCTCGTGGCCGTAGACCTCCTCGAACACCGCGCCGGCATTCTTCAGCCTGTCATAGAGCGGGCTCGGCTTCACCGGACGGCCGGCAAGGCGGTTGAAATGCGGGAAGGGGATCTCGTGGCGAAGGCAGTAATCCTCCTTCGCCTTGATCACCTGCCAGTCCTTTGTCGCATAGCTGCCAAAGCGGCGCGGGTCGAATTCGCGCATCGAGATATCGGCGGCGCCATGCACCATCCAGCGGGCCAGCTCGCGGGTCAGACCCGGGCCCCAGCCGATGCCGATCTGCGTTCCGCAGCAGCACCAGTAGTTCGTGACGCCGGGCGCCGGACCGATCAGCGGGTTGCCATCGGGCGGATGCGAGATGGCGCCATGAACCTCGCGCTTGATGCCAAGCTCGGCGAAGATCGGCATCCGGTCCAGGGCGTTTTCAAGCCATGGCATGATGCGGTCGTAATCAGGCGCAAACAGCTCGTTCTCGGCCTCCCACGGGCAATGGTCGACCCAGACGGCGTTCGGGTTTTCCTTCTCGTAGATTCCGATCAGGCCGGATTTCTGCTCCATGCGGATATAGCCCGAGACAAGCCTGTCGTCGCGGATCACGGGGAGGTCGTCATACTCCTGGAATTCCGGCACCGTGTCGGTGACGAAATAATGGTGCGTCATAGAGGTCATGGGAAGCTGCAGCCCGCTCCATTCCCCCATCTGGCGGGCATAGGTGCCGCCGGCATTGACAACATGCTCGCAGCGGATGTCGCCCTGCTCGGTCTCGACAAGCCACTCGCCATTGTCCTGCTGCGTGATGTTGGTGGCGCGGCAGCGGCGGATGATCCGCGCCCCCCTGGCGCGAGCACCGGCGGCAAGCGCCTGGGTCACGCCGGACGGGTCGGCATGTCCGTCCTCCGGCGTGTAGAGCGCGCCGATGACCCCCTCGAGGTTGTAGAAGGGGTGATGCTTGCGGATCTCGTCCGGCCCGACGAATTCAATCGGGAACCCGAGGGCGCGGCCGACGCTCATCGTGTGCCGCAGCCAGTCCATCTCGTCCTCGGTATAGGCAAGGCGGAAGGACCCGCAGCCATGCCAGGTGACGGACACGCCTGTCTCCTCCTCCAGCCCGCCGGCATAGAGCCCGATATTGTAGTCGACGCATTTGCCGAGCCCGTAGCTGGAGGTCGAATGGGTGATCTGCCCGGCGGCATGCCAGGTCGATCCGGAGGTCAGCTCCGCCTTCTCCAGAAGCACCACATCGGACCAGCCCTCATGGGCAAGATGATAGGCAAGGCCGCACCCCATGACCCCGCCGCCGACAATCACCACCCGCGCGGTGGTTGGAAAGGAACGATCCGGCATTGAACGATCCGGCATTGACGTGAAGCCTCCTGTTGCTGCAGGCCGCGAATCAGCGCGCCGCCGGCTGTCATTGATGAACAACCGATCGCATGCGCATGGCTGTGGAAGATGATTGTTTGCGACAGGATTTTTCTTGTTTCGGACCCCTCGCAAATTCGTGTGGCTGGCGGCTGATCGCACCGCTTGCGTACCCGGCTGGCATTGCGCTAAGGGGAAGATACAACAACACCCGTGGAGCAGACCGGACCATGGCCGACGATATGACCCCGCTGCTGTCGCTTGACGCGCGCTATTATACCGATCCGAAGATTTTCGAGGTCGAAGCCCACGGGTTGTTCGCGAGCAGCTGGCAGTTTGCGGGCCACGCCTCGCAGCTGCAGAAGCCTGGGGACTATTTCACCTTCGAGATGGCTGGCGAATCCCTGTTCTGCGTGATGGACCGCGATGGCGCGATCAACGCCTTCTACAATGTCTGTCAGCACCGGGCGCACCAGCTTGTCGAGGGAAGCGGGCGCGCGCCGACGATCACCTGCCCCTATCATGCCTGGAGCTATGATCTTCAGGGCAGATTGCGGGCCGGCCCGAACATCAAGTCGGTCGAAGGGTTTCGGCGTGAGGATATCTGCCTGACATCGGTGCCGATCGAGAATTTCTGCGGATTCCTGTTCGTCAATCTTGATGCCGGGGCGCGGCCGATGGATGACTGGTTTCCGGGCGTGCGCGAAGAGCTGACGGCGCATGTGCCGCATATCGAGATGCTCCGCCCGCTTGAATGGGTGGAAGTGCCGGAGGCCTGCAACTGGAAGGTGTTGGTGGAGAATTATTCGGAATGCTATCACTGCACCCTGAATCACCAGACCTTCGCCACCGGCATTGTGAAGCCGGAAACCTATGATATCCAGCCGCAGGGCTTCTTCCTGAGGCACACCACAGAATGCCAGAACCTTGATTCGATGAGCTATCCCATCGATCTCGATGCCAACGCCCATGCAGGGGACTATTCTTCCTGGTATCTGTGGCCGATGTTTTCCTTTCAGGTCTACCCCGGCAATCTGCTGAATACCTATCACTGGCGGGCGGTGGATGCCGATCATGTGGTGGTCTGGCGCGGCTGGTACAGCATTGACGGCGCGGAATCGGAAACGGTCCGGCAGCTTGCGGTGCAGGACCGCGAAACCACGGTGGAAGAGGATATCCATCTTGTTGAATCGGTGCAGCGCGGGCTGAAAAGCCGCGGATACCGGCCAGGGCCTCTTGTCGTCGATCCGCAATGCGGGGTCGAATCAGAACATTCGATCGCCGTGCTGCAGGGATGGATGCGGAACGCTGGCGACGGACGGCCGCAGGGCTGATAGCTGAAACGCTGTAACGCCTATTCGGCGACAGACAGGTTGCGCTGGCCGGCCAGGCGCTTGGCGCTGGCATTGTTGATCGCCTTGCGGGCATCGGCGATGATGCCCTGACGGTTCTTCGACAGGCCGGTCACATCGATGATCGTGACCTCGCGGATGCCGATGAATCCCAGGATATGCCGGATGTATCCGGTGGCGTAGTCGATGTCATTGCCGCCGATGGTGCCGCCCGATGTGATGATCACAGTGGCCTGCTTGTTGGTCAGCAGCCCGCGCGGCGTGTCATTTTCATAGACGAAGGTGATCTTGTCGCGGCAGATCAGGTCGATCCAGGCCTTGAGCGCGGCTGGGACGCTGAAATTGTAAATTGGTGTCGCAATGACGATATCGTCCGCTGCCTGAAGCTCGGCAACAAGCGCGTCCGATTGCGCAAGCAGCGCGCGCTGGTCCTGGGTGCGGTTTTCCTCGGAAGTGCGCTCGGCTTCGATCCAGGCGGCGTTGACAATGCCGATGCCTGCGGCGAGGTCGCGGTTCACAACAGTGGTCGCTGGCTTGCGGGCGCCAAGAGCGGCAACCATCTCGTCGGCGAGCATCCTGCTGACCGACTTTTGCCGGCGCATGCTTGCATCTATACGTAGAATAGTCCGGGGCTGTCCGCTCATGACGACAGCCTTTCGCCTATTTTTTCCGCGCCGTCAACCGGGCGCGCGGCGGGCCCGGGGCGGGGGCCGCGCCCCCATGGCTGATTCCAAAGTAATTGTTGCCGAGAGCAGTAAAAACCCGCTCAGAAGGAAAATATAATTCTAAATTTTAGAATAATAATGTAAGGTGCGTCATTATGAGCCAGATTGAGGAAATCCGTGCGTTCGTCATGGTCGTCGAAACCGGCAGCCTCACTCAGGCTGCGGAACGGCTTGGCATTGCGGTGTCAGCCGTCAGCAGGCGTCTGAAGGACCTCGAACTCAGGCTTGGCGCGCCCCTTATCCAGAGAACGACCCGTCGCATGTATCTCAACGAGGTTGGCCAGAGTTTCTATGAACGATGTAAGGCTGTGCTCGATGAACTCGAAGCGGCACAGCAAGAAGTGCTCAATTCGGGGGGAGGGCTCGGCGGCGTGCTTCGGATCAGCACGCCGCTTTCGTTTGGCGTGTCCCACATGTCTTCCGCGATCGCCCAATTCATGCATGCGCATCCGGATGTCCGTATCGACATGGATCTGTCCGACAAGCGTGTCGACCTCGTGGCTGAAGGGTTTGATCTTGCCATCCGCATCGGCGTTCTGTCGGATTCCAGCCTGATCGCGAAGAAGATCTCGACCGTTCGCAACATACCCTGCGCGTCTCCCGACTTTCTGTCGCGATATCCGGAATTCACCAAGCCGGAGGATCTTGAGACGGTTCCGGCGCTGGTCTATTCCAATGACAAGACACCCAATGACTGGCGTTTTCGCGGTCCGGACGGCAAGGCTGGCGTGCTGCGGGTCTCGCCGAAACTGTCCGCAAGCAATGGCGATGTGCTGCGGGAAGCCGCGATTGCCGGGCTCGGCGTGACCTGCCTGCCCAACTTCCTGCATTACGACGCCATCAATAACGGCCTTCTGAAGCCCATTCTTACCGATTATGAATGGGCCGAGTATGACGTCTACGCCGTTTACCCGAAGACCACCATCCTGCCGAAGCGCACCCGCGCCTTTGTCGATTTCATGGCGACCCGCTATGGCATGGACCCCTACTGGAACAAGATCCACGCCTAGAGGCCGGTGAAGAGCCGCGGCTGTGAGGCTGCGCGGATGTGACGCGCATTGTTAAGGCGCGTGGAAAAATCTTTTCAGAAGACCGGCCTTTATTGTCGAATCCGCAACCGTTACCGTTTTGACAGGTCAAGGGACAGCTTGTCCCGCTGACCGCCGTCTTTGTGTGATGGCACCCACACAAAGCTCCGACTCATCCTTCAGTTGGAGCACACTAAAAGAGGCGCGAAAGCGCCTCTTTTTTTGTGCGCTGGCTCGCAATGACGATTCTGACCGGAATGTGAGTTGCCCCGGCATCCGGCATCCGCATCATCTGACAGGCTGTCCGATGCGTCATCCGAGGTGATGACTTGTCGATGGTGCCTGAACACACCCTTGGGGATGACCGCCATGCACGAAATTCTCACGCCGCAGCATCACAAGATCGACTATGTCGAATTCGCCTCCGCCGATCCTCAGGCAAGTTGTGATTTTTTCGGCGCGGTATTTGGCTGGAGCTTTGAGTGGTTCGGTCAGGATTACGTTGCCTTTCACGGTGCCGGCCTCGAGGGCGGATTCTACCGGGCTGACCTGCGCAGCCGCGCCGCGGATGGCGGGGCGATGATTGTCTTCTACAGCGAGGACCTTGACGCCAGCGCCGCGTTGGTGTGTCAGCATGACGCGACGATCAGCAAGCCGATCTTCGCCTTTCCCGGCGGCAGACGGTTTCATTTTCTTGAGCCGTCAGGCAACGAGCTTGCTCTCTGGTCGGACCGCTGATCAGGCTTCACCGCGGATACTCTTGATCAATCCCCCTTTTGATCAATCCCCCTTGGCGGCACTGCCAAAACTGTCATACTCGGCGTCATCACCTTTGCCCTGTTACCGTCGTTCCTGATTTGATGTCAGGGCGTTCCTCGTCGGACCATTGATGCCATCCGAACCTCCATCCTCCGGTTTTGTCCCGCTGCTGACAGGCATGCTTCGCCGCATGCGGCTTGCCAGCCTGACCCTTGCCTGGATTGCGGCGGTCGCGGCCATTATCCTCGACCAGCCTTCCGGCCCGGTGGCGACGACAGGCGCGGTGGGGTTCGGATTGTTCATACTCCTGACAGTCGCGCGGCTTCGCTGGGACAGTCTTGTCATCCTGACGGTGCTGGCGGCGGTGACCTGGTTGCTTGTTGAAACCATGCCCGGGCCGGCGGATGTCCTGGCCGGTGGTGAGCGCGTGCTGATCTTCGCCGCCTTGCTGCCGACCATGGCGCTGGTGCGCGCAACGGCGATGACGATGCCATCGGTGCATGAGACGCAGCAACGGCTTGGCCGCCTTCCGCCAAGCGCCTTTTCCGGCGGACAGCAGCTGGCCGCGCACGTTTTTGGCGGAATCATCAATACGGGCGCTTTCGCGCTGCTGTCGGCGGCGTTGCCATCTGACGCCGACACGGCGCGCCGGCGCATCTCTGCCGAGGCTGTGATCCGCGGCATGGTCTCGTCATCGGCCTGGTCGCCCTTCTTCATCGCCTTTGCGATCGGGCAGAATTTTGTCGCGCCTGCCTACGCCTGGATGGCGATCGGCATCGGCACTGTCTCGGCGTTGCTGTTCACCTTTGCCACGCTTGTGATGGTGAATCGCGACTTTGCATGGGGGCAGCTTCGCCTGTCGTTGTCATGTCTGCGGCCTGTCGCCACAAGGCTGCTGATCGTGCTGCTGACGGTTCTTGGCGTGGCACTTGTCTTCGGGCTCACCGCCTTGTCAGCGGTTGTTGTTGTGATGCCGCTTCTGGTGGCTGTGCAGTTGCTCCGCCACCGTGGAAAGGCGCATGTGATCCTGCGTCAGACCCGCGATGCGATGCACAGCACGGCCGATGATCTGGTGGTCATCGCGGCGGCAATGCTTGTTGCCTTTTTCGCCACCCAGGATGACAGCCTCGCCGCCCTTGTCGGCAGCATCCACACCGGCCAGATCCCTGGATGGGTGGCGCTGATCTCCACCCCTGTCCTGATGATGCTCCTGTCCGTGGTCGGCATTCACCCCGTGATCACAAGCACCGCGCTGCTGGCGACCTTCAGCGGGGGCGGCGCCGATGTGCACCCGGCGCTGCTGGTGCAGGCGCATCTGATCGGCTGGGGGGCTGGCACGATGAGCTCGATGGCCTCGCTCTCGGTGCTGACATGCGCCGGGCTTTACCGGGTGCCGGCCCGCCATCTTGTCTTCGGGCACAATATGGCGAGCGGCTTTGCCTATGCGGCGATTGGCGGCGTCCTTCTGGTGCTCGCCAACATCGCGATGGGGCGCTTCTAGCGCTGCAGCGCCGCTTGCGCGCCTGACGAAAATTTTGCACATTCAAAGGTGGATCGAGGGAGAAAATTTGATGATTTTCCGCCAGATGTTTGACTCAGTGTCATCCACCTACACCTATCTCCTTGCCAGCAGGGCGGGCGGCGAGGCGCTTCTGATCGACCCGGTCTTCGAAAAGAGCGATCGCTATATCAGGCTTCTCGAGGAGCTTGATCTGAAACTGGTGAAGGTCGTCGACACGCATGTTCATGCTGATCATATCACCGCCATGGGCGCGCTTCGCGACCGTACGAACTGCGTGACCGTGATGGGCGAGCAGTCGCCTGTTGATGTTGTCTCGATGCGGGTTTCCGACGGGGACGCGGTCACCATCGAGGGGCTGAAGCTGACGGCGATGCACACGCCAGGCCATACCGATGACAGCTACTGTTTCCGGATGGACGACCGTGTCTTTACCGGCGATACGCTGCTGATCCGCGGCACCGGCCGCACAGACTTCCAGAATGGGGATGCCGGGCAGCAGTATGACTCGCTGTTCAACGGCCTGCTGAGGCTTCCCGAACATACCATGGTCTATCCGGCGCATGACTATAAGGGCGACATGGTCTCGACCATCGGCGAGGAGCGTGCCAACAACCCGCGCCTGCAGGTGGGATCGCGCGCCGAATATATCGAGCTGATGGCCGGGCTGAATCTTCCGAACCCCAAGATGATGGATGTTGCCGTGCCGGAAAACATGCGCATGGGGCTGACCCTCGACAGGCAGCGGGAGGTTGCGACCGTGACATCGGAAGCGATCATCATGGACAATGCCGAGGGCATGATTCTGGTCGATCTTCGCGAGGAGGCCGAGCGGGTCAAATCGGGAATCATCCCGGGGTCGGTACATGCCCCCTACAGCCGCCTTGACCAGCATCTCGACATGCTGAAGCAGACTGCGGACAAGAGGGTCGTGTTCTATTGCGCTGTCGGCGAACGCTCGACCATGGCGGTGAATATCGCGCGCGGGGATGGCGTCGCGGGATGCGCCCACATTCCCGGCGGCTTCGTCGCCTGGACCGAGGCCGGCGGCAATGTCGCCAGGGTCTGAGCCGCAGACAGTCTGGACAGTGGTATGACAGGGGCATGACAGGGGCGACGAGGCGCAAAATTGTCATTGTCGGCGGCGGCATAGTCGGGGTCTGCAACGCCCTCGCCCTGCAGCGCGCTGGTCATCAGGTCACGCTGGTCGACCGCACGACGCCTGGGCGCGAGACATCCTATGGCAATGCCGGCGTGCTGTCGGAATCCTCGATTGCCGTGCTGAACAGCCCTGGTCTGGTGAAATCGCTGCCAAAGCTGCTGATGGGGCGCTCGAACTCGGTACGGTGCTCGCCCTTCTTTGTCATCCGGCGCCTTGGCTGGATGCTGAAATTCCTGTCCTATTGCACGACAACGCGCTGGCAGGCGGCCGGCCGCGCCCTTCGGGATCTGCAGCTGCTGTCGCTTGACCAGCACAAGGCCTGGATCGCCGAGGCCGGGGTCGATGACCTTCTTCGCTATGGCGGCTGGATGAAGGCCTTCCGCACCATGGAAAGTTTCGAGTCCTATGCCGGCGACCTGGCTCTGGCGGAGGAGAATGGTGTCGCCTATTCGGTGTTCGACGCGACGCAGCTTCGCCAGATCGAACCCGGGCTGAAACCGATCTACAAGAAGGCTGTCCTGTATGACGAGACCTGCGGCGTCAGCAATCCGGCGGCGCTGACAGACGCCTATGTGGCGATGTTTGTCGAAAGCGGCGGCACTGTGCTTAAGGCAGGCGTCACCGGTCTGTCGCGCGGCGCGCAGGGATGGCGGGTCGCGATCGACAGCGGCGATGACCTGTCTGCCGATGATGTGGTGATCGCGGCCGGCGCATGGTCGGCGGATGTCGCCGGCTGGCTTGGCTATGACCTGCCGCTTGGATGGGAGCGGGGCTACCATCTTCACCTCGAGCCCGCCGAAGGACCGCAGCTCAAGCGGGCGGTGCATGATGTCGATGGCGGCTTTGCCATAGTGCCGATGCAGCAGGGTGTACGTATCACCAGCGGCGTGGAGATCGCCGACCGGGATGCGCCGCCCGACTACAGCCAGATCACCCGCTCGGTCGAACTGGCCCGTGACGGGCATGAGATGAAAGGCGAGATCGAGGACACGCCATGGATGGGGCGTCGTCCGACAATGGTGGATTCACTTCCGGTGATCGGGCCGGCGCCGCGCCATGAGGGCCTTTGGTTCAATTTCGGTCACCAGCATGTCGGGCTGTCGATGGCGCCGGGCTCGGCGCTTGCCATTGCCGCGATGATGGATGGCGCAGCCCCGCCGATCGACATGGATCCGTTCCGCGCCACCCGTTTTTCCATCTGATCCGACTGGGCGATATGCCGCCTCAGCCTGATGTGAAAGCCGCCTCGCGGGCGCGCACCAGCGCCGACAGGGTCTCATTCACCGGCGTGGCGATGCCGTGGCGCGCGCCGATGACCGGCACCATGCCATTGATGGCGTCAATTTCGGATGGGCGGCCGGCAAGATGGTCAAGCCGCATGGACGGGCTCGCATCCGGCATCAGTGACGCGAAATCGGTGACATAGCTCTCGACATCGTCAAAGGAAAAGGCGACCCCCTCGGCAAGCCCGCACTGATAGGCCTCGCGGGCGCAGGCCAGCGCCGTGCGCCATCCCTCGGCGTTCTCCATCAACGCGCCGATATGACAGTCAAAGGCGGTGCAGGGCGCGCTCAGCGTCACATTACAGACTAATTTCTCCCAGATCAGCTGAATGATGTCGGGAAAGGCGCGGGCCGAAAAGCCGGCAGTCTGCCAGAGCGATTCCAGGTCCGACAGCCGGTCCGTCATGCCGCCGTCCATCTCGCCTAGCCGGATGAGCTTCATCGCATTGTGATGGGCGTGGCCAGGAGCCACCATGGACGCCCCGAACCCCTCGGCAACGCCAAGAAGCACATTGCCGGTCGGCATGTGACCTCCGATCCTCTCGCCGGCGCCAAGCCCGTTCTGGATCGTCAGAACCAGCGAGTCCGGCAGCATGACCTTGGCAACGGCGCGGGCCGCGTCGCCGACATGCGCCGCCTTGGTGGCGATGATGTAGAGATCGCATGGCGCCGTGCCGTCGAGGCTGATGGCGGCGGTGATGCCTGCCGCATGACGGTCGCCGCTGACGCCGGACAGGCGCAAGCCATGCGCATTGATGGCATCGACATGATCCTGCCAGCTGTCGATGGCGATCACGTCATGGCCGGCCTCGGCCATCATCACCGCATAGACCGATCCCATCGCCCCGGTGCCGATCACGCCGATCCGCCATCTGTCAGCCGCCGCCATCAGCCGGCTTTCCTGAAGATCAGCTCGGTCGGCGCCAGGATGCCGGCCTCGATATGCGCTGCCAGATTGCGGAATGGGTCAGGTGCCTGGCCTGGTTCGGTTGGCGGCTTGGTGGCGAGAACATGTGTGAAGAATCCCTCCGCGGCCGCAGTCTCGTCATGCTGTGCCGCGAGGGTTAGCCCGGCGGCACTTGCGGCGGCGACATAGTCGTCCGGCCAGGCCACCGCGCTGACATCCGCATGCGGGGCCCAGGGCATCGGGAATCCGATCTCGCCCTCGCTGGCGCGCATCATGTCATAGACGCCGAAGATGCCGCCGGGGGCCAGAACCCGCGCCACTTCGGCCATCAGGCCGGCCTTGTCAGCGATGTTCATGCCGACATGAAGCATCATCGCGCGGTCGAAGCTGCCGCTTTCGAAGGGCATGTCGAGGGCGCTGCCATGATGCAGGGTGACAAGGTCGGCCAGATCGCACCGGGACGAGAGCTCCTTGCCGGCCTCGATGAAGTCGGCGGTCAGGTCGATGCCCGTGACATGGCACCCGATTGCGGCGGCCACCGCCCGCGCCGGACCGCCGGCGCCGCAGCCGACATCAAGAAGCCGGCTGTCAGGCCCGATGTCCAGCCTGCCGCTGAAGCGGTGGGTCGCGGCCATGCCGCCGACATGAAATTCGTCGTAGGGCGCGAGGATTTCTGGTGTCAGCCTGTCGCCGTCATGCCCGTCCTTTGACAGCGCCTTGATGATCCGCGCGACGAGCCCGCGGCCTGAATAATGCTGCTCGACGGCGTCTGTCGATGTCATCTTCACTGTCCTTTCGCCGACTGCCCCGGTGACCATAGCAGTCTTGCCGGAAATGGTAAGGGGCGTCTATGCTCAGGACTCTGGATTCCTCACCTGACTGCTTCCGACATGACTCTCGAACCGCTATTCGGAGCCCAGCAGCCAATCCCGCTTCACGCGCTGGCGGCAATGGCGGCGACGATCCTTGGCGCGGCGCAGCTGTGGGCGCCGAAAGGGACCCGCATCCACCGCCGCATCGGCTGGATCTGGGTGGGGCTTATGGCGTTTGTCGCTTTTTCCGGGTTCTTCATCCATGTGCTGAAGATCATCGAGCCGTTCAGCCCCATCCACCTGTTGTCGGTCCTCACGCTGGCCTCGCTCTGGTACGCCATCCGCGCCGCGCGGCAGGGGAATATCAGGCGGCATCGCCAGACGATGGTGGCCCTGTTCTGGATGGCGCTGATCCTGACCGGGGTCTTCACCTTCTGGCCGGGGCGGGTGATGCATCAGGTGGTGACAGGCTAGAGGCCAAGCGCTGTCGCCATCCGGTCGATCGCGGCGCATTGCCAGGCGGCATGATCCGGCGTCGGCTGCTGCTCGATGAATTTCGGCAGGAACGGGTCGGAAAGATCTGTTTCGATTCCGGCAAGCTGTTCCACCACCGCGTGACCGCAGAAGGGGACATAGGCCTCGGAATAGCCGCCCTCATGCATGGCGACGACACGCCCGTCGCAGATCTCGTCCGCCGCGGCCATCACCATCGCCGTCATCTCGGCGAAGGTGGCCGAGGTGCAGGACATCCGCGCCAGAGGATCGACATGGTTGGCATCGAGTCCATTGGCGATGATGATGACATCGGGACGGACGGCGCGGATCAGCGGGATCGCCACCCGCCGCATGGCATGGATATAGGCGTCATGGCCGCATCCCGCCGGCAGCGGCAGGTTGCTGTTCGCGCCGAGGCCGGGGCCTTCGCCCCGATCCTCGATCCCGCCATAGCCTGCCGGAAACATGTTCGCCTGATGAATCGACAGCGTGTGAACATCCGGATCGGCATAGAAGATCGACTGCGTGCCGTTGCCGTGATGGACATCCCAGTCAAGCACGAAGAACCGGCTGGCAAGCCCGGCGGCGCGGGCGGCTTCGATGGCGATCGCGATGTTCGCCAGAAGGCAGAATCCCATCGCGCTCCCCGCAAGGCAGTGATGCCCCGGCGGGCGGGTCAGCGCGTAGGCGGTGTCATGCTCGCCGCGAAGAACCGACAGCAGCGCCTCGCGCGCCAGCCCGGCCGACTGGCAGGCAATTTCATAGGAGCCGTGGCCAAACGGCGCGGAAATGCCGAGCATGCCGCCGCGCGCATCGCTCAGCGCCTGGAACTCTGTCAGATAGCTTTCGGCGTGGATGCGGCGGATCTCGTCCCAGCTTGCCGGTTCGGCGTCGCGCTGGTCCAGCTTCGCCAACAGGCCCGACCGGTCCATCAGATTGCGCATGCGGCGCTTGGATTCCGGGCTTTCCGCATGGCCGCCCGCTGCCATCGGCTGCACCCAGCCGCCGACCGGCGCGGTCAAGGCCGCCTCGCCGGTGGTATGCCAGAAGCAGGCCTCGGACATGTAGAAAGCGGAGTGACGCATCCCGTTCCCTTGTCGGCCCTAGCTGCTTGCCGTCCGGGGCGCGGCGGACCTTGTGCGTGTCCGGTGCCAGGCCAGAAGCCCCAGGCCAGCGGCAGCGGCAGCGGCATAGACAGCGGCATCCCCGGCCAGCAGCAGCGCCGCCAGTACCAGCCGTGCACCAACCTCCCACAAGGCAAGCTGCGCGCGGTCGAAGCGGGCAAGCGCGCTGGCAAGAAGCACCAGCGCCAGCAGCAATCGCAGCACCAGAACGCCGAGCGCGCCAAGATCGACAGTGCCGTCATATCCCGGAAGATAGGCCTTGGTGCCGGTCACTGTCGGGTCGATGAAGGCCGCCTCGATCAGCAGGATGTCCGGATAGAAGGCGAAAACGAACGGGATCACGAACATCACGATTCCGATCCGCACCGCCGCGACGCCCGTCATCATCGGGTCCTCCTTGGTGATGCTTGCGGCGGCGAAGGCCGCCAGCGCCACCGGCGGGGTGATCGCCGAAGCGACGGCAAAATAGAAGATGAACATGTGGGCCGTAAAGACCGCGATGCCGAGACCGGCCAGAACAGGTCCCATCAGCAGCGCGACATTGATATAGGCCGGCACCGCCGGCATCCCCATGCCAAGCACCACAGCCAGCATCATCGTCAGCGCCAGCGCGATGAGCTGGAAGAGGAACGAACCGCCATCGCCGAGATTGAGCGATTTCAGCCAGGTCAGCACATCAAGCGAGATGAAGACCGGAAGTCCGGTGAACTTCAGGCAGAAATCGATGATCGAGACCGCCAGGAACATCAGATAGAGAGTGGAGATCAGAATGCCGGCATTCGACAGCGCGTCGATGAGCCGTCGCGGCCGTTCCCGCATTTCCGGATCGAGGAACAGCAGTGCCATCAGCAGCATCACCGCCCACCAGCCGGCGCTGCCGGCATCACCTGCGGAATTCTGGATGATGCCGAACAGCCAGGGCATGTTCTCGACCTGGCACCCGGTCTCGGTGAAGACGCGCTCGATGCCGATCAGCCCGCTGATAACGCCGCAGCCGACATCTTCCTTCGAAGTCAGAAGCAGCGCCAGGATCAGCAGGATCGGCCCGAAGATCATCATCAGATTGAGGATGTCCTGCCGCCCCAGATACATGTCCTCGGTCAGCTCGCCGATGGCGGTGATCTTCTGCTTGCGGGCCTGGAACACGGCTGTCAGGAACAGGCAGAAGAAATAGAACAGCGCCGGGATCGCCGCCGCGATGATGATCTTGGAATAGGGAACCGCCGTCAGCGAGGCGAGGACAAAGGCCGCGACCCCCATCACCGGCGGCATGATCGATCCGCCGGAGGAGGCGGCGGCTTCCATGCCGCCGGCAAACACCCTGGAAAAGCCGCGCCGCGCCATCATCGGGATGGTCAGAACGCCTGTCGACAGCACATTCACGATCGGCCCGCCGGAAATCGTGCCGAACATCGCCGAGGAGACGATCGCGGCATGTGCCGGCCCGCCAGCCAGCTTGCGCGTCCAGCGGAAGGCAAGCTTGATCAGGGACTGGCCACCGGCAGAGGCGCCGAACAGCGATCCAAGGATCAGATAGGGGAAGATGGTGTTCATGATGATGTCCATGAACCGTCCCAGAACGCCGCTGGCGTTGTTCACCAGAATGTCATGGACACGCGGCCTGCCGTCGCTGAGAAGGCGCGGCTCGCCGGCAAGCTTTGTCATCAGATATTTGTTGATGTCGTCCGGGCCATGGAAATACCAGACCAGCACGGTGCCGATGGTGTAGAGCGCGACAAGCAGCGCGACAATGACAAGCGGCAGCCCCCAGACCTTGATGTTGTACCCAAGGAAAATCAGGATCGAGACGCCCATGATCAGCACCAGCCAGCCGCCGGTGGTGCCGACGCATTGCGGGTCCTCCACCGTCGTCGGCGCCGGCAGCCCGTAGAGCTCGGCTGTTTCGGCAGCGTCGGCGAGGCTCCGCGCAATCAGCCGCGCCCGCTCGCCGGTGAACTGGTCCACAAGGCAGATGGCCTCGATCTCGACAACATAGGTCAGCGAGATGCCGAAGGCGGCGGTGACCAGCGCCACATCCATGAACAGCCCGAAGCGTCGCCAGATGGCGGAGCGTCCCTGCCAGGACCGGTACATGGAATGTTTCAGCGCGACAATCAGCATCATCAGCGCCAGCACCATCGGGAAGAACCATTCGCGGGTGAATTTGCGAAGCCTGAACCAGTCGAAACCGCTGATGTCCCGCACGGCCTGGTCAAAGCCTGGAATGCCGGGAATCGAATTCATCAGGCCGATGATGACAAGCCCTACGGCAAGCCAGTAAAGGAAAGGCCCGGTCGCTGTCAGGTCGGCTTCTGGTGATGATGGGGCCGGCTTGTCCGACATGGTTCCAGGACTCCCCCGAATTAAGAACCTTGATAAAGAGCCGTCATAAAGAAAGGGGCCGCCGCAGACCGGCGGCCCATGGTTTCGCTCGGCCCTGCCGGGTTACGGCTTGGCGCAATCCGGAACGGTATATCCGGCCTCTTCCCAGGCGCGGACCGCACCAGGGTGGTATTTCAGCGGCATCGCGCCGCACATGCCGGTTGTCGCGGTATCAGCGACCTCGCCAAGCGAGACCTGCGGCAGGAACGGGGTTTTCGCCTTGATGGCGTCGAGATTGTCGAGAACAGCCTTGGTCAGCTGATAGGCAAGCTCCTCGTCCATGTCCTTGCGGACGACTTCGCCGCCGACCGTGGCGACGCCGCGGAAGCGGTCATCCTCGGAGACGACCTTCACACCTTCGGGCTGAACCGCCTCGGACAGGGGAATGTCGACTTTGCCCGACCCCGGGGCCTTCATGTATTTCTGCGTGGCGTCGCTTTCGAAAGCCGCCTTCGGCATCGACCACATGGTTATGCCGCCAGAGGCGACAGCCGCGGTGTGCCGCCCGTCCGGAAAGCTCGACGGCAGGACAAACGCATCGGCGGAGCCGTCGGTCATTGTCTTCACCGCCTGGTCCCAGTTCACCTGGACGCCTGTATAGCCTTCGCCATCGCCAAGGCCGGTGGCAAGCTTGACCACACCACGGGCGTTTGTCAGGGCGGCACCGCGTGGCGGGCCGTTATAAATGGTCTTGCCCTCAAGGCTGTCCCAGCCCTTCACGCTGGAGCTGTTATAGGCCGACAGGGTGAAGACACCGAGGCGGTAGGTGTAGAGAACCGCCAGACGGTCCGCGTAATCAGCGCCGGTGTCCTTTCCAAGCTTGGCGTAGGGACCAACACCGCGGGACAGAAGGAAGGGCAGGATGAAGGGCGCTGCCGAGATGTCGGACTTGCCTTCGGCGACGTTCTGGATGGAGTTTGTCAGGGTCTGGCCGGTGGCCACCTGGATATTGGCGACGCCTGCCGCATTGGCGAACTCACCAAGCGCCAGGACGGTGTTGCCGGGAACGCCGTTGGCATTCGCTGTCTCCGCCGACAGGTTGACCTGCGCCAGCGCCGGCGTGGACAGGCTCGCCGCGACAGCAAGCCCGGCAATGAAGTTCGTTGGTTTCATGATCGCTTCCTCCCATTATGACGTGCGTTCTTGCCAGTCCGGTCTTTCGGTAACAGGTCATGTGCACATTCGTTTTTCACCTTCACCGTGTCGCAGTTTGGTTGATAAAGCAAGCTTACGCTAAAGGGCCGGATTCAGATTTCGCAGTGCCAGTCTGACCCCCAGGCGGCCTGCCAGAACGCCGGGTCCGTGATGTTCGATTTGGCACGGCCGCCGGCCCACAGATCGCGTGCCGGGTCGGCGTGGCGCGCGAAATAGTCCCGCATGGTGCCTGCCAGCCTGGCCACGGCGTCCGAAGGCGTGTCCGCGCCGGCAAGATTGACCCGTTCCTGCGGATCGGAGGACAGCTCATAGAATTCGCCTTCCAGCGGCTCGACAGCAGGATGCCGGAATCGCTCGACATAGAGGTGCTCGCTGGTGCGGATGGCCCTTGTTTCCTCCTGTTCAAGGCACAGGAACGCGCGATGCGGGCATTGCGGGGAGGACAGGTCGATGGCGCGGCTGTCATGGCGCGGCGTGGTAATCTGCGGGGCGCCGGCAGCGGCGAGAACCGTGTTGGGAAGGTCCAGCTGGCTGACAAGTCCCCGGTTCGTGCCGGCGGCGACCCCGGGGCCGCTGATGATCAGGGGCACCTGGTAGCTTGGCCGCAGCATCGAGGATGGCCAGGCCGCAAGCCCGTGCCCCCAGATGCCGTGGTGGCCAAGCGAGAAGCCATGGTCGGCCGTGTAGATGATGATGGTGTCCTCGCTGAGCCCGCTTGCCGCGAGCTGCGCCGTGATTCGGCCAACGGCATCGTCAATCAGCGTTGTCTGCGCGAAATAGTTGCGAAGGCTCCCGGTCTCGTTTGGCAGCAGCAGCGGTCCGGCAAAGCGTTCATGCGGGGCGGCGCCCGCCTCGACAACGCGGCGGGTGTAGCGGTTGATGACCTGCCGGTTCACCCCTTCGCGCGGGATCGAGGAAAAGGAGGTCTTGTCATACAGATGATCAAAAGGCGTGCCGGCGGGCCCGCGAATGGCCGGCCAGTGACCATAGGGACCATTGAACGGCACGAAGCAGAAGAATGGCGCGTCGCTGTCCTGACGATGGCGGATGTAATCGACCGCGCGGTCGGCAAAGAAATCCACGGAATGGCCCTCATGGATTTCCTGCCGCTCATTCTCGATCATCAGATTGCCGCGAAAACTGACCGTATGACCATGCGGGAAGGTCACCCAGTGATCGAAATCGGCTGGTGCCCGCCAGGGCTGGCCAAGATGATATTTGCCGATCAGCGCGGTGTCGTACCCGGCCGCCTTCAGCTGTCCCGGCAGGGTCGGGAACTCGCCTATGGCGTTCCAGTCGCGGGGCCAGCGGTCCGCCAGCCCGTCATCGAGCCAGCTGTGGACGCCATGCGCGGACGGCATCAGCCCGGTGAGGGCCGATGCCCGGCAGGGCGAGCACATGGCATTGACGCAAAAGGCGTTGGCGAACCGCATTCCGCTGGCGGCCAACGCGTCGAGCTGCGGTGTATGCACCTCGTCATTGCCATAGCATCCCAGCATGTCGGCCGGCTGGTTGTCGGCCATGATCAGGATGACGTTCGCAGGCCGGCTCACGGCTCACGCCTCGCCATTGATGCTGATGGCCTCGCCATTGATGTGGCCAGACCCGGGGCCGCAGAGCCGCAGCGCCTCGGCGCTGACCTCCTCAGGCCGGATCAGCCGGTCGGCCGGGCTTGTTGCGGCAAGAACGGCTTCGGCCTCGGCGCGTGACTTGCCGGTCCTGTCTGTGATCCGCGCAATCGACCGCTCGGTCATCTCGCCTTCCAGATAGCCCGGGCACAGCGCGTTGGCGGTGATGCCGCTGCCTTCCAGCTCCGCCGCGGCGGCGCTGACCAGGCCGTTGACGCCATGTTTGGAAGCGCTGTAGGCGCTGGCGTAGCGGTAGCCGTCCAGCCCCATGATCGAGGAGATGGCGATCAGCCGCCCCCAGTCCGCGCCGCTGTCGCGAAGCGCGCTCAGTCCTTCACGAAGCGTCAGGAAACACCCGGTCAGATTGACGGCGATGATCCGGTCCCACATCTCTCGGTCGGTGCGGTGCAGCGGCGCGCTTTCGGCGATGCCGGCATTGGCAATGACAATCTGCTGTGGTCCGATGGCAGCGAACAGGGCGGCGATGGCGCCTTCATCGGTCACATCAAGAACATGGGGCGAGATCCGGTCGCTGTGCGCGCTGATCGCGGCAAGCGGCGCCTCGCGCCGGCCGCAGACATGGACGTGCGCGCCGGCCGCCGCGAAGTCCCGCGCCAGAACCGCGCCAAGCCCGCCGCCGCCGCCGGTGACAAGAACATTGCATTGCGAGATCTCCACGCGATTTGACTCCTTCCCTTGTGCTGCCGGGAATGCTAGCCAAATGCGAAAGGTAACGCTACTTATCAGCGCGCGACTTTCGGGACGAAGGTCCATGGCGCGGCATGCAACAGGAGGCAAAAATGAAGAAAATCTCGATCACCGCGGTTGCGGCAGCGATGATGATGGCGGGAACGGCCCAGGCCGATACGGTCAAGGTCGGTTATATGACAACCCTGTCCGGGTCTGCCGGCATTATCGGCAAGCAGATGCAGAACGCCGTCAATCTGGCGATGGAGCATACCGGCGGCACGCTTGGCGGCATGGATGCCGAGGTGATTTTCGCCGACGACCAGCGCAAGCCCGATGTGGCCAAGCAGCTTGCCAACCGGCTGGTGAAAAGCGACCGCGTCGATGTTGTCGCGGGCGTGATCTGGTCGAACCTGCTGATGGCGGTCCACAAGCCGGTGACCCGCTCCGGAACACTCCTGATCAGCTCCAACGCCGGCCCGTCGCCGCTTGCCGGCAAGGACTGCCACAGGAACTTCGTCTCCATGTCCTGGCAGAATGACCAGACGCCCGAGGGCATGGGCAAATACATGCAGGATGCCGGCGTGAAGTCGGTCTATCTTGTGGCGCCGAACTATCAGGCCGGCAAGGACATGATGGCGGGCTTCAAGCGCCACTATAAAGGCGAGGTTGTCGCCGAGGTCTATACCAAGCTTGGCCAGTCCGACTTCCAGGCTGAGCTGTCGACCCTTCGCGCCTCCAGGCCGGAGGCGACCTTCGTCTTCCAGCCCGGCGGCATGGGGATCAATTTCGTCAAACAGTGGCACCAGGCCGGCATGGACCAGGTGAGCAAGCTCTACACCGTCTTCACTGTCGACAACCTGTCGCTTCCGGCGCTGAAGGAAACCGCGCTTGGCGTGATCTCGACCCAGACCTGGTCGCCCGATCTCGATAATGAGATGAACCGGCGTTTCGTTGCCGACTACAAGGCGAAGTTCGGTGGCTACCCGTCCTTTTACGCGGCACAGGCCTATGACACGATGATGGCGATCGACCATGCCATTGCAAAGGCGGGAAGCAGCGATACCGAGGCGATGCGCGCGGCGCTTGCCGAAGGCGGCATTCCGACGACACGCGGGCCGCTTGCGATGAACAGCAACCAGTTCCCGATCCAGAACGTCTATCTTCGCGAGGCGGTGCTGGATGCCGACGGCATGGCGACGACAAGAATCACCGGCACTGTGTTCGAGAACCATGCCGACGCCTATGCCAAGGACTGCCAGTTCTGATCACGAGGCCGGGCCGCGGGGGCAAACCGGCGGCCCCTGCCGTCTGGCTGCCGGGATCCTGCGATGAGTTTCATCCTCCTGCTTGAGCAGATGTTCAATGGGCTGCAGCTCGGCGTGACGCTGTTCCTGATCGCCGCCGGGCTGACACTGATCCTGGGGATCATGGATTTCGTCTTTCTGGCGCATGGCGCGCAGGTGATGATCGGCGCCTATGCCGCTGCCAGCCTGACGGCGCTGACAGGCAATTTCTATCTTGGCATCCTGCTGGCCATCCCGGTGACATTCGCCAGCGGCTATCTTCTCGAATTTTTGCTGATCCGGCATCTCTACAGACGCAACCATATGGATCAGGTTCTTGCCACCTTCGGGCTGATCCTGTTCTTCAACGAGATGATCCGCATCGGCTTCGGGCCGGCGGCATTGTTCTCAAGCCTGCCGCCGTCACTGTCCGGCTTTGTCACCATTCTTCCCGACGCCCCCTATCCTGTGTTCCGGCTTCTGGTGATCGGGGTCGGTCTTGCCTGCGCGCTCGGCATCCATCTTCTTGTCTCCCGCACAAAGGTCGGCGCGATGGTGCGCGCCGGCGCGAACAACGAGGCGATGACAGCCGCGCTCGGGGTCAATATCCGGGTGCTGCGCCGCATGGTCTTCGCCGCCGGCGCCTGTTTTGCCGGGATCGCCGGCATGATGCTGGGGCCGCTGACGGCGGTCGAGCCCGGCATGGGCGAGCCCTTGCTGATCCTGTCGCTTGTGGTGATCATCATCGGTGGCATCGGCTCGGTCCGCGGTGCCTTCATCGCCGCCATCCTGATCGGGGTCGTCGATACGCTGGGGCGGGTGCTGCTTCCGGTGATGCTTCGCGGCTTCATGGGCCAGGCGGCGGCTGACGGCGCCGGCCCGGCGCTGGCCTCGATGATGGTCTATATCCTGATGTCGCTTGTTCTGGTGGTGCGGCCCAGCGGGCTGTTCCCGCCGAAGGGGTGAGGGTGATGGCGCTTCTTCGCATCCTTGCAGATGGTCTGGCGCGCAACCGGCTTCTGGTTGTGATGTTGGCCGGTTTTGCCCTGTTCCCGATCTATACCGGCATCGCCGACCTGCCTTTCTGGAATGATCTGGCGATGCGGATCATGGTCCTCGGAATGGCGGCAATGGGGCTGAATCTGGTGCTTGGCTATGGCGGCATGGTGTCCTTCGGCCATGCTGCCTTTGTCGGCATCGGGGCCTATGCTGTCGGCATCAGCCAGTTTTACGGCCTCGACAATGGCTGGGCCCATCTTCTGATCAGCCTTCTCGCCTGCGGGGTGCTGGGGCTGGTGATCGGCTTTCTGTCGCTGCGGACGACAGGAATCTATTTCATCATGATCACGCTGGCCTTCGCGCAGATGCTGTATTTCCTGTTTGTCAGCCTTGAACAGTTCGGCGGCGATGACGGCATGAGCATCGACCGTGCCGATTTCATGCCGATCGACCTGTGGGAAC
The DNA here is from genome assembly GCA_049890015.1 of Puniceispirillaceae bacterium (SeqCode). Classification (GTDB taxonomy): domain Bacteria; phylum Pseudomonadota; class Alphaproteobacteria; order Puniceispirillales; family Puniceispirillaceae; genus UBA8309. The sequence goes on along the minus strand of JBMHCH010000082.1, from coordinate 28,279 downwards.
CGTTGCGGCTCTATTACCTGATCTGGGCGGCACTGCTTGTCGTCAGCCTGGTGCTGATGGTGATCGTGCGCTCGCGCTTTGGCGTCGTCCTAGAGGCGATCCGCGGGAATGAAAGCCGGGTCGAGGCGATGGGTCTGGCGCCGCTGCGTTTCAAGATCACCGGCTATGTGATCTCGGCGATGATCTGCGGGCTGGCCGGAACGATGTTCGCCAGCTGGCAGGAATATGTCTCGCCCGACATCATGCACTGGACGCGCTCCGGCGAGCTGATGATCATCATCATCCTTGGCGGCATCGGCACGCTTGCCGGCCCGCTTCTTGGCGCGGTGGCCTTCCTGCTGCTGGAGGAATGGTTGCCTGAGCTGATGCATATGATCGCCCCGGCCTATGCCGAGAACTGGATGATCATCTTCGGGCCGGTGCTGATCGCGGTGGTGCTGTTCGCGCGTGGCGGGTTGGTCGGTCTGATCCGGCGCATCGGGGGAGGCGAGCAATGAGCGCGCCGGTGCTGAGCCTTGACGGCCTCAACAAATCCTATGGCGCGCTCCGCGCGACCCGCGATGTGTCACTGGATGTCGCGGCTGGTGAAATTCATGCCCTGATCGGGCCGAACGGGGCCGGCAAGACAACGCTGGTGCGCCAGATCTACGGATCCGAAGCGCCGGATGCCGGCACCATCCGGCTTCGCGGCGAGAAGGTGAACCATCTGTCCGTGCCGCAGCGCGTCAGGAACGGCATGGGCCGGTCCTTCCAGATCAGCAACGTCCTGACGGATTTCACTGTTCTGGAGAACGCGGTGATCGCCGAGGCGGCGCGGCGCGGCGAAGCCTTTCGCTTCCTGAGCCCGGCCTTCACCGATCGCGGGCTGGGCGAGGGGGCGATGGCCATACTGGCGCGCGTCGGGATCGAAAGCCGCGCCGATACACGGGTGTCCGATCTGGCGCATGGTGAAAAGCGGCTTCTGGAGCTTGCGCTGGCGCTGGCGGGCGATCCCCTGTTGCTTCTTCTCGACGAGCCGATGGCCGGGGCCGGTCCCGAGGAGACGCGGCATATGATCGAGATCATCTCGCGGCTCCGCGGGCAGGCCGGCATCCTGCTGATCGAGCATGACATGGATGCTGTCTTCAGGCTTGCCGACCGGGTGACAGTTCTTGTCGAGGGGGCGGTGATCGCCAGCGGCCCGCCTGACATGATCGCCGGCGACGCCGCGGTGCGCGCCGCCTATCTCGGGGGGGATGACGATGCTGAGGCTTGACCGTGTCGCGGCCGGCTATGGATCGGCGCAGGTGCTGTTCGGCGTCAGCTTCACCATAGAGGCCGGGGCCTGCGTGTCCCTTATGGGGCGCAACGGCATGGGAAAGACGACAACCATCCGCGCCATCATGGGACAGGTGGCGCTGACAGGCGGGTCGATCACCCGCTTCGGCGACGCGGCGGCGGATCGCGATCCGTTCGAATTTGCCCGCGCCGGCATCGGGCTGGTTCCCGAAGGCCGGCAGATCTTCACCAATCTCAGCGTGGCCGAGAATCTGACAACATTCCACCGGCCCGGGGTGGACGGCGTCTGCCGCTGGACCCTGGACAGGGTTCTTGACCTGTTTCCGCGGCTGGGCGAACGGCTGGATCATGCCGGAAGCCATCTGTCCGGCGGCGAGCAGCAGATGCTCGCCATCGGGCGGGCGCTGATGACAAATCCGCGTCTTCTTATCCTCGACGAGGCGACGGAGGGGCTGGCGCCGATCATCCGGCAGCAGATCTGGAAGGTGCTGGCGACGCTGAAATCGGCCGGTCAGTCGATCCTTGTCGTCGACAAGAACATTGCCGCGCTGGCGCGCCTCGCCGACCATCACGTCATTCTGGAGAAGGGTGCGGTTGTCTGGCAGGGCGACAGCGCCGCGCTTCGCGCCGACCCGGCGCTGACGGCGCGCTATCTCGGTGTCTGACGGGACAGGCCCCCCGTCACCCGCCTGCGTGAGGGTTCACCTGCCGGCGGGAACCGGCGCGCCATCCTCGATCAGGCCGGCGGCCTGAAGCGCGGTCCAGAAGTCGCCGGCGATCGGCGTGGTGAACCAGCCCATGATCTGGCGCAGCTCGCCGGCGTCGCGCGGTCCCGGAATCACCGAGGTGACAATGTCGTTGGCAAGCGGGAACTGCAGCGCCGCCGCCGCCAGGGGAACGCCATGCTCGTCGGCGATGGCGCCGATGCGGCGCACCTTGTCGACCACCTCGGCCGGGGCCTTGGCGTAGTTCCACATCTCGCGGCCGACAAGCACGCCTGAATTGAAGGGCCCGCCGCAGATGATGCTGGTGCCGGCGGCGCGGCAGGCCGGGAACAGGTCGTGAAGCGGTGTCTGCTCCAGCAGCGTGTAGCGCCCGGCCAGAAGGAAGACATCCCAGTCGCCGATGCCAAGCGCGTCCATGCAGACAGCGTTCTCATTGACCCCGATGCCGATGGCCTTGACCAGACCGTCGCGACGAAGCTCGTCCATCGCGCGATAGCCTCCCTCGGTCAGGTCCCGGAAATGGCGGGCATTCTCGTCACCATGGGTGAAGGTGCCGATATCATGCGCCAGCAGGATGTCGATCCGGTCGAGTCCGAGCCGCTGAAGGCTGTCCTCGAAGGCGCGCATGATGGCGTCATAGCCATAGTCATAGACCACATGGAAGGGCAGCGGCTCCACCATCCCGAATTCAGCCGGATCGGCCACCGGCCCGGGCCGAAGAAGCCTGCCGACCTTGTCCGACAGAACATAGTCGGTGTGCCGCAGAAGATCGCCCATCACCCGTTCCGACCGGCCGAACCCGTACCAGGGAGCGGTGTCGAAAAACCCGATGCCGGCATCCTTCGCCGCCTGGATGAGCGCGGCGGCCTGGGCATAGTCCAGATCGACGAAATTGCCGCCAAGCGGCGCGCCGCCAAGGCCGAGTATGTCGATTTTCAGACCTGTCTGTCCAACCTGGCGTTGTTCCATCCTTGTCATCCCTTCATGTCTTGCTGCCTGCGGCGCCGGGCCAGATGCCGCGCTTGCGGCGGCGGTGCTTCATCGCCTCATGCGCCTCCGGCGTGCCGTCATGGAAGGACCCGAACCATTTGTCCAGCGGCACCATGCCGTCGGCGTAGTTCACCTCGAAATATTTGTGGTGCAGGTAATGTGCGTAATAGGAGGTGTCCATCGACGCCTCCTCGCCTGTCACCACCCGGTCGAACCCGGTATGGCCCTGCGCCGGGGCGACGCCAAGCCGCGAGGCCAGATTGATCATGTGGATCGGATGCGCCGGCACAACAAAGAAGATCAGAATCGAGGCGAAATAGATCACATGCTCGATCGGGTGCATCGACAGTCCCGACCAGGGCCCGGGGTTGGTGTTCCGGTGGTGCAGCTGGTGCGCAATCCGGTATAGCGGCGGCCAGTGCAGGAAGCGGTGGGCAAAATAGAAGCCGACCTCGTGAACGAACGGCACCAGGAAGAACAGCGCGATGAACCCGACCGGATTCTCGGCCGGGTGGATCATTGTCGCATGGCCATTGGCATAGGCCCAGAGAAGCAGCATCTCGTAGCATGTCCAGATCGGCACCCCGCTCGCCAGGGTCCAGAACATGTTGTCATAGGTCTGGTTGTTGAAGGTGAACCGCTCCGATGTCTCGTCTGGCCATCGGCGGTTGTATTTGAAGGCCGTTCCCTGCCTGCGCCAGACATACAGCCACATATGCCAGGCCCCGTAGACAAGCACCGCAAGCATCAGATTGCGCGCAAGGATCACCGCGAACCAGTAGAGCGAGAATGTCTCGAAATGCGCCAGCGGCGGCGTCAGATAGAGCCAGATCCCGATGGCGGCAATGGCGTATGGGACGTTCCAGGGGAACAGATATCCGGGAAGGCCGAACACCCATTTGAACAGGGCTTTCGGCTGCGGCGGCCAGGCAAAGGCCGGGCCATAGCTGATCGGCCTGTCGGGTGACCAGTTGCCGCGCGCATCCTCGCGTCCGAAGCTCGATTCCTGCCCAGATTTCTGCCCAGACTTCTGCCCAGACTCCCCCATAGCATCCTCCCGGGTAACTGCAGCCGGTGGCGGGCCGCGATGTCCAAAACCGTGCATCTGCAGGAAAAGGATACACAACGGCCGCCGGAATTCAAAATCGTGAAGTGTCGCCCGGCCAGACGATGCTAGCTGCCTTTTGGCTGCAGCACCATCGAGGCGGCGCCCCACAGCCCGGAATCCCCGCCAAGCGCGGCGCGGACCACAGGCACCGTTCTGAAAGGTGGCATCGCCTCGCTTTGTATGACCTTGTGGATGCCGTCCCCGAGCAGGTCGAACCCGTTGGACAGCCCGCCCCCCATGATGACCCGCTCGGGGCTGAACATATGGATGGCTGACGTGATTCCCTGGCCAAGATACATGGCTTCCTCGGCAATCAGCTTGCGGCAGTGACCGTCACCGGCACGCGCGCCGTCAAACACATGCCGCGCCTCGGGATCGCCGGCCTGCGCCACCTTCGCCAGAAAGGGCGAGCTGCCGTCCTGCGCGGCTGCCGCGGCGCGCTGCTGCAGCGCCGTTCCGGCGGCAAGCGCCTCGAAACATCCGATGGTGCCGCAGTTGCATCGCGGGCCGTCCTGCGCCAGGCGCATGTGGCCGATATGCGCCGCCATGCCCCGGTGGCCATGAACCAGCCCGCCATCGGCAATGGCGCCGCCGCCGATGCCGGTGCTGCCCGTCAGATAGACCATATTGTCGACGCCCCTGCCGGCACCATGCCGCCATTCGCCAAGCGCGGCCGCGATGCCGTCATTTTCCACCCGCGCCGGAAGGCCCACATGTTCGCCCAGTTCGCGCGCCAGCGGCAGCCCGTCCCATCCCGGCAGGGTCGGTATTCTGGTCACGGTGCCGCTGTCGGTATCGATCGGCCCGGCGCAGGACATGCCGACGCCGATTATGCCGTCGGATGTTTCGCTGCCGCGGATCTCGTCGATCAGTCTCCCGATCTGCTCGAAAACCCCGGCCGGTCCTCCTTTCACGTCGGTGGGAAGCGCGGCGCGACGCACAAGCTTGTCCTCGGCAAACAGGGCGGCGCGAAGCTGGGTGCCGCCAAGATCGATCGCGATGACCCTTCGTGCCGGCATATCAGCCCGGCCCCTCGAGACCGTGTACCCAGCCCATGCGCGCCGGCAGATCCTCCGCGCCGAAGGCAAGCGATCCCATGACAATGGTGTCGGCACCCGACCGGCGAAGCCCGGGAACGGTATGTTCCCTGATGCCGCCATCCGCGGCCAGAAGGATGCGCCGGTGCCCGGAACCGGTCCCTCCTTCATCGATCAGTCCGCGCGCCTCGGCCATGCGGGCCTCCGCCTGGGGGTCGAGCCCGACCCCCTTGATCCCCATTTCCGTGCCAAGCAGCGTCAGCATCGACAGCTGGTCTAGAAAGGGCGCGGCGGCGGTTACCGGAGTGTGAAGCTGCAGTACCATGCCGGCCTCGGCCCCCAGGCCGCGGATGTGATCGATGTGCCGGCCGGGATCGGCGTTCTCGGCATGGATCGAGATGATGTCCGCGCCAGCCTCGGCAAACTGGTCGATCTGGTCGCCAAGAGCGCTGTCAGCCACCATAAGATGAACATGGATGGGCCGTCCGGTAAGCGGCCTGACCTGCGCGACCAGGTCGGGAAAAAGAAGCATGGCCGACGAGAAGTGCCCGTCCGCGACATCGGCATGATAGATGTCCACATGCCTGTCCACCCGCGCCACATCCTCGGCGATACGCACCAGATCGGCCGACCACAGGGAAAATTCGGCAAGAAGCCGGTCAGCGGGAAGAGTTGCCGACAGGCCGGCCATTTCATCGATCATCACATCTCCTCGAGGAACCCGCCGATCGCGGCTCGGAATTCCGTCACATAATCCAGGCGATTGTCGGATTTCGGGGTGATTTCGGCAAGCCTTGCCTTCGGGATCAGCGCTGCCAATTCCCGCGCCATGTCCAGCGGGTGTGCCAGGTCCCGCCCTGTCCCGATAACAAGGGTGGGAAGATCGATGGCGGCGATGTCCGCGCGGCTGACCCCGGGACCGTCGGTGGCGATCGCCGCCAGAAGCGCCTGTGTCTGGTCGATCGGCTGGCGCGCGAAAAAGCCGAGACAGGAGGCCAGATTGTCAGGCGCGTGACGTTCGATCTCGCGCGCCAGCGGCGTGGCCTCGAACATCCGGCGTGCCGCCTCCGGCCCGTGGGCCGCGATGAGGTCAGCGATCATGCGGTGCGGCGCCAGATTGTCCGGTGACGGCTCGTCGAGCCAGGCCGGGCGCGCCAGGACAAGGCCGCTGAACGTCTCCCGGTGGTGCGCTGCCGCGCGAAGCGCGATGGCCGCCCCCATCGAGATACCGCCAATCACGGGTGGCTCTGCGGACAGGCTTTTCGCAAGCTCGACAATGTCCGCCGTGAACCGCGCGATGGCGAGCTCCGCGCTGTCGCCGAATTCAGACTGGCCATGACCGCGGCATTCCGGGCTGATGCAGCGCCAGCCGGTGATGCGGGGAAACACCTCCAGGGTCTGGCCGGCGTCACCGCAGAGACCGTGAATGAACAGGAACGGCCTGCCTTCGCCGACATGGCGCACCGAAAGGCGAAGTCCCCCGATGATGACGTCCTTGCGGGTCATGTCCCGGCCCGGCGCAGCTGTGCTGACAGAAAGGCGGCAACAGGGGCGGCCTCGTCAGCTTCCATGCCATGGGCAATCACCGGCCCGTCAAACCCGCAGCCGGCCAGCCTGCGCAGCAGATGAAGCCAGTCGACAACGCCCTTGCCGGCCGGCGCCACCGCGCCGCCGGCAAAGCGGTCCTTGGCATGGACAAGCGCGATCATCGGCCCAAGGAGGTCGAGCGCCTCGTCGAGTGTTGTCCTATGGTCCCGCGGCGCGATCCCCTCGATCAGGTTGGCGGGATCGAAAATGATGCGGATCGGGCCACCGGCAAAGCTTGCCAGAAGATCCGCGGCGCGCTGCGCTGAACTCACGATATTGGCCGGTTCCGGCTCGACACCGATCAGAATGTTGTTGGTCTCGGCGATAGCGCACAGAATCTCGAATTCACGGCACATATCCCTCCAGCTCGCCGGATCATCATTCCCCGGATGCCGGCGCCACCTGTCGGTCGCATCCAGGCTGCCGCTGCAGACCGTCAGCATCGGACAGGCAAGCGCGGCGGCAAGACCGGCAATCGAGGTGAAGGCGGCACGCCCGGCGCGGCGGCGGTCCTGGTCGGGGTCGGCCATGTTATAGGTGGCCGAAAGGGCGGCGATGCCGATACCGGTGGACCGCGCGGCGGCGGAAAGATCCTCGGCGATGCCTGGTGAAATGGCTTCGGGAAGCGCGCCAAGGCCCGAGCAGGCCATATTGTACTGCACGCAGTCGAACCCGGCATCGCGGCACGCAGCCAGCACGGTGTCCGGACTGCTGCCGTCAAAGGTCTTGGCAAACACCCCGAGCCGCATCAGATCGCTCCCGCGACATCGGCAAGCCTGACAGTCTCGCCGCTTTCTGCCGACCGCGCGATGGCCAGCATCGCCCGCACCGAGGCGACGCCATCGAGCACATCGGCGCCGCTGACCGGCCTGTCATCAAGGATGGCGTCGGCGAAGCTTTCCAGCTGCCGCCTGTAGAAATGACCGTCAGCCCCCAGAACGCGCGATGTCTCGCCCGTGGATTCGCGGAAAATATCGACCTCGCTCGAGCGGAAATACCAGGGGTTGAAGGTCTTGGCGATAACACTGCCGTTCTCGCCATAAAGCTGGAAACCCTCATGCCAGTCCATGCGCACGGCCACTGTCAGGTCGAGATGGCCAAGCGCGCCATTGGCGAAATCGACATCGACAAACCAGCTATGCGCTCCGAACCGCTGCAGGTGGCGCGCCCGCACCGCGGTGATCTCGCCGCACAGGAATCGCGCCGTGTCGACCAGATGGCAGCCATGCGCCAGCATGTAATACTGCCTGAGGTCGGATTTCGGGTCGCGGTCGGGCCGCCGCCGCGCCTCGCTCTTCACAATCAACGGCTGCACCGCGTCGGTCATCGCATAGCGGTGGGTCGAATCGCAGTACCATCCCTTGAAGGCCAGCATCTCTCCCATCTCGCCATCGATGAAACGCTTCGCGCCTTGCAGTCCCGGATCGAACCTCTTCATATGCCCGACCTGAAGCTTCAGCCCGCTGTCCGCAACCGCGGCCCGCAGTGACTCGACCTCTTCAAGGGTCACGCCAAGCGGCTTTTCGCACAGCACATGCTTGCCGGCCGCAAGCGCGGCAAGCGCCGCCGGAACATGAAAGGAATCGGCGGTGGCAATGATCACCGCATCGAGCTGCGAATCGGCCAGCATCGCCTCATAATCCGTGTAGCTATGTGCCGCGTCATGGGTGATGGCGAACCTGTCGACCAGATCGCCGGCGACATCGCAGATGGCATGGAGACGGGTGTTGCGGGCCTTCGTGACACTCTCGAAATGTCCAGCCTGCGCAATCGGACCACAGCCGAGAATGCCAATCTTTACAGCCCTGTCCGGCGTTCCAGCCATCGCCATGCCACCCTGCCATTTGCCGCCTGCCCGTCAGCGCTGATGCCGCGCGCGAATAATATTGGCACACAAATGACCGATGGGCGCGGAATTTCTGCGATGACCAAATCTGGCCTATTCCCAAGCAGATTTTTTTACATTACGGTTTTTGACGACAAAGGGTCGCAAGGCGTCACAAATAAGACGCGAACACATGATGGCCCTGTATTCTGAGGAGGAAACTGAGTATGACAATACGCAAGAGTTTGTTGGGCCTGACGGCTGGTGCGATGGCGCTTGTCGGCGCGGCCCCGGTCGCGATGGCAGGCGAGTTTGACGGTGTGACCGTCAACATCCTGACCCGTCCCGGCTACGTGATCGCCGGCCGCCTTGTCGAGCGCGGCGTGGAATTCCAGGAGGCGACGGGCGCCAAGATCGTTGTCACCGAAGTGCCTTATGCCGAGATTTTCCCGAAGATCCAGAACGACTGGTCGACCGGCACCAACTCGATCGATGTTGGCGTCTTCGCGGCTGGCTGGGGTGTCGAGCTTGACGCCGCGGGTCTGCTTGAGGATCTCGATCCCTATATCGCCAAGGATGACAAGATCGACCTTGACGATGTCGCGCCCTATTTCCGCGAGTTCGGACAGAAGGTCGGCGGCAAGACCAAGCTTCTGATGGTCGATGGCGACTTCCAGATGGTCTATTACCGCAAGGACGTTCTTGACGGCGCGGGCCTGCAGCCGCCGAAGACATGGGAAGACTATCTCGACGTGGCGTCGAAAATTCATGGCAAGGACATGAATGGCGACGGCGACGGCGACTTCGGGTCATGCATCTTCAAGAAGCGTAACGCGCAGTCCTACTTCGCCATCCAGACCTTCGCCGCCCCGATCGTGCAGACGCAGGGCACCGGTCAGGGCTTCCACTTCAACAATGCCGACATGAAGCCGATCGTGAACAACGAAGGCTGGAAGAAGGCGTTCGAGCTGTACAAGGCAACCGGCGAGTACGGCCCGCCTGAAGAGCTCAATCTCGACATCGGCGACACCCGCGCGCTGTTCAAGGCCGGTCGTTGCGGCCTGCTGGTCGAGTGGGGTGACCCGGGACCGCTGCAGCTTGACGATGATGCCACAGCCATCAAGGGCAAGCTCTATGCGATTTCCGGTCTTGGCTCGCGCGAGGTTCTTGACCGCGCCTCCGGCAAGCTTGTTCCGGTGAGCAAGGCCAATGCCCCGCATTCGATCGACGGCATCAACTACGCGCCGTTCGCCGCCTTTGGTGGCTGGGCCGGTGCCGTGAACAAGGGCGCCGACCAGAAGACCAAGGACGCCGCCTATGCGTTCCTGTCCTACATGAACCAGTCGGCCCAGTCGTCTGTCGATGTGACCATCGGTGCCACGGGCTACAACCCGTATCGCCTGTCGCAGCTGTCGAGCCCCGACCTGTTCGTGAAGGCCGGCATGCCGCAGGCGCTTGCCGAGAACTATATCGGTGCCATCAACGGCGCGCTGAACAGCCTTAACATGGCATCCGACATGAAGATCCCGGGTGCGCAGAAATACACGGCTGTCGTTCTCGACACCGAGCTGGCCCGGTATCTGGCCGGCGAGATTTCGGTGGAAGAAGCTCTCGAGAATATCGAAGAGGGCTGGGAAGAGGTCACCGAGGACTTTGGTCGTGACGAGCAGATCGCGGCCCAGGCTCTCGCACTTGGCAGCTGATCCCAGGACCGATGTCCGCAACAACAAACACGATCCAGCCGGGGGAAACCCCGGCTGGCGCTTCGGCGGGTGACCGCTGGCGTGAGTGGGTCGACCGCCATGCCGGCACATTCTTCATCGCTCCGGCGGTCTCGCTGATCCTGATTTTCGCCATTTTCCCGACCATCTATTCGATGATTTTCGCCCTCAGCCGCGTGCGCTTCACCGGCGATGGCCTGAAGTTCCGCTATGTCGGGCTTCGCAATTTCGAGAAACAGTTCTTCGGCAGCAGCGAAGTGCATTTCCTTGGACGCACCGACCCGATCAGCATTTTCGGCACCATTGTCTTTTTGGCGATTGTCGCGGCTGTTCTCTGGTGGCTCTACAGATCCTGGAAGACAGCCACCTGGGTGCGCATGCTGGGACGGACCATCTCCGCCGCCATCGCGATCTTCCTTGGCTGGCTTCTCTGCGCCTCGCTTCTGTCCGGCAATGCCATCGGCACCCTCTACACGACGCTGTTCTATGTCCTTGTCGGCTGCGCCGTGCAGTTCGTCATCGGCACCGGGCTCGCCTTCCTGTGCTCGCAGCCGATCAGGGGACGCAATTTCTTCCGGGTCCTGTTCTTCATTCCGCTGATGGTGACGCCGCTTGGCGTCGGGTTCGCGATGCGGATGATCGCCGATGTCACCAAGGGGCCGTTCGAGCCCATTCTGGGCTTTCTCGGCCTGCAGGACTGGGTATGGTCGGCAAGCCCCTGGTCGGCCAGATTCGTGATGATGATCTGTGATTCCTGGCAATGGATTCCCTTCATCTTCATCTGCATGCTGGCCGCGCTGGAAAACGTGCCGCGCGACCATGTCGAGGCGGCGCAGGTCGATGGTGCCTCCAGCTTTCACATTTTCCGCGAGGTGACCTGGCCGCAGGTGGTGCCGGTCGCGGTGACCGTGCTTCTGATCCGCGCCATCGAGGCCTTCAAGATCATGGATCTGCCGAACATCATGACAGGCGGCGGGCCGGGCTCCTCGACGGAGTCCATGACGCTGCATTCGGTCTATGTCTGGCGGGCCAATGACATGGGGTCCTCGGCGGCCATTGCCTATCTTCTGCTGATACTGACGGTGGTCGTCTGTGCGTCCTTCTTCAACTATGTGGTTCTGGGACAGATCAGAAAGGCGCGGGCATGAAGAACGCGAACAGCAAATTCGATCTTCACAACCGCAGCCTGTTCGAAAAGATGTTCGAGCCTCCCGCTGTCGGCAAGATGGCGCCGGTGGCAAAGCTGGTGGTCTATTCCTTTCTGGCGATCTGGTCCTTCTTCGTCCTGTTCCCGATCTACTGGGTGATCATCACCTCCTTCAAGGACGCGGCGGCGGTCAATCAGGGACCGAGCTACATTCCCTTCGTGGATTTCATGCCGACGCTTGATGCCTGGCGGGTGAATTTCACCACCGACCCGTTCTGCGACATGACGGCGATCGCGCGCCAGCTCTATCTGCTGGCGCATAACAGCGTGGTCTTCCTGCTGTCGCCGATTGTATCGCTGCAACCGATGGAACCGCAGATCTGCAAGATCTACCTCGCCTTCACGAATTCGGTGGTCATCAGCATCATCTCGACGATCTTCTGCGTGGCGGTCGGGTCGATGGCAGCCTACGCGCTGGCGCGGATCCAGTACCGCCCGAAGTTCGGCAATATCATGATCTTCGTGCTTCTGATCATCGCGGTCATCGTCGTCACCAACTATGCCGGCGTTCCCTGGTGGATGTCGTCGGTGGTGGCGCTGGCGCTGTTCTTCTTCCTGGCACGGGCGCTTGGCCGCCACTTCAAGATGGCGCTTGGCAATGGCGATATCCTGTTCTGGATGATCTCGCAGCGGATTCTGCCGCCCATTGTCGTGGTGATCCCGCTTTACGTGATGTTCCAGGCGGTCCGTCTTCTGGACACGCATCTGGCGCTGATCCTGCTCTATGCGGTGGCGAACCTGCCGATTGTCGTGTGGCTCATGCATGACTTCTTCGCCAACCTGCCGATCGAGCGCGAGGAGTCCGCGCAGCTCGACGGCGCGACGCGGTTCGGCATTTTCTGGGAAATCGTGATGCCGCTGACGCGGCCCGGCCTCGCGGCCACGACATTGCTGATCCTGGTGCTGAACTGGAACGAATATCTGTTCGCCGTCTTTCTCTCGACGGTCAAGGTCCAGACCATGCCGATCATGGTCGCGGCGAAGAATACCGGCGAGAAGGGCGTGCTGTGGTGGGAGATGTGCGCTGTCACCGTGGTGATGATCATCCCGGTGATCATCATGTCGGTTCTGTTGACGCGGTTTATTTCGAAGGGCGTTCTTCTTGGCGCGGTGAAAGGGTAGGGCATGACGGGCGGCGGTGAAAAGGCCTCGGTCAAATTTGACGCGGTGCAAAAAAGCTTCGGCAGCGTGAAGGTGCTGGAGGAATTCAATCTCGAGGTCGAGCCCGGCGAGTTCCTCGTTCTTCTTGGCGCCTCCGGATCCGGCAAGACGACAGCGCTTCGCATCCTGTCGGGGCTGGAGACGCCAAGCGACGGGCGCGTCTATATCGGTGATCGCGATGTCACCGAGGTGCTGCCGAAATACCGCGACATCTCCATGGTCTTTCAGTCATACGCCCTGTATCCGCACAAGACAGTGGCGGAGAATATCGGCTTTCCGCTGAAGGTGAAGAAGCTGGACAAGGCCGCCATGGACAGCGCCATTCTTGACGCCGCGAAGCAGGTGCAGCTGGAAACGCTTCTCGAGCGCTATCCGCGCGAGCTGTCGGGTGGCCAGCGGCAGCGCGTGGCGCTGGCCCGCGCCATCATCCGGCGTCCATCGGTGTTTCTGATGGATGAGCCGCTGTCGAACCTCGACGCCAAGCTTCGCGGCCATATGCGGGCAGAGCTGAAATATATGCAGGCCACGCTCGGCATCACCACCATCTATGTCACGCATGACCAGATCGAGGCGATGACGCTGGCGCACCGGGTCGCAGTGCTGGAGAAGGGCGTTCTGCAGCAGCTTGCCTCGCCTTCGGAAATCTACAACAACCCGGCCAACCTGTTTGTTGCCCAGTTCATCGGCTCGCCAGCGATGAATGTCATCCATGGCGCCCTGGAAGGTGCCGATTTCCTGACCAACGGCGTGAAGGTGAGGACAAAGGTCAAGGGCAGGCTGGAGAAAGCCGTCGCCGGAGTGAGGCCGGAGGATTGCAGCGTCACCGACCAGAAAAAGGGCACAATCAGCGGCAAGATCTACACCACAGAGCTGATCGGCGATCACACGCTTGTCACGGTGAACTGGGGCGATGACCAGATCGTCGTCAAGGCGCACAAGGATTTCGACGGCAAGCTTGGCGACGCCGTCGGGGTGACGCTGCCGCCGGAGAACCTGTATGTCTTTGACGAGACCAGCGGCGAACGGATCCGCTAGCATGACGGGAGGGGCGCATGCCGGCCCGCATTGACCTTTACCGGTCCAGTTTCGGCGACAAGGAACGCCAGCTCGCCAGCATGGGCGGGTTCACCGTGTCCGGTTTCAGATATGACAGCGGCATCGAGGCGCTTCGCATCCGCAACGCCCGCGGCGAGATCATCGTCCTTCCCTTCAAGGGGCAGCAGATCTGGCGGGCGGCCTTCGATGGCCGCGAGCTGACGATGAAATCGATGTTCGACGAACCTGTCGACACCGGGGTCTATCTGGAAACCTACGGCGCCTTCATGATCCATTGCGGGCTTGCCGGGGTTGGCGCCCCGGGCCCGTCGGACAGCCACCCTCTTCATGGCGAGCTTCCGAACGCGCCGTTCCAGACAGCCTGGCTGGAATTCGACGAGGCCGACGAGAGGCTGACCGTCGCCGGAAGCTATCGTCACACGGTGGCCTTCAGCACGAATTATCTGGCCACGGCGCGCATCGGCATGGGGGCGGGCTCGGCCCTTCTGGATGTCTCGCTGTCAGTGGAAAACCTGAAGCAGACCCCGATGGATCTGATGTATCTGGCGCATGCCAATTTCCGGCCTGTCGATCATGGCGAGCTGCATTACACCGCCAGCTATGACGCCGCGTCGGTGCGGGTGCGCCGGTCGGTGCCGGCGCATATCTCGCCAAAGCCCGACTATATGGATTTCATCGGCAGGCTGGCCGATGACCCGACGCTGCATCACCGGCTCGATCCGGCACTGGCCTTCGATCCGGAGGTGGTGTTCTCGATCGACATGCGGGCCGATGAGGGCGGGAAGGCGCATGCGATGCAGCGGCATCCCGACGGCAGCGCCGACTATATCGGCTACCGGCCTTCACAGGCGCCGGTCTGCATGCGCTGGATCTGCCGGACCCAGGACCAGGACGGTCTCGGGCTTGCCTTTCCCTCGACCTCGGAGGTGGAGGGGTACACCGCGGAAAAGGCGAAGGGACACGGGGTGGAGCTCGCCGGCGGCGGCATCTGGAGCGTCGATATGCGCATGGGCTTGCTGACGCCTGACGAGGCCGCGGATATGGAGGCCGGGATCACGGCGCTCAGAGCCGCCAGCCCTTGATCCTCAATCCAGCCTCTTCCTAGCCCAGCCTGAAGACATTCTCCTCCATGCCGGCCACCTCGACGCTGATGGCGAACAGGCTGCCAGCAAGCCTTTCGATGCCTTCGGCGGCGGCCGTCGTGACATAGAGCGTCTTCAGATCCGGTCCGCCGAAGGTGCAGGTGGTGATGTTGCTCACCGGCATCTCGATCACCCGGTCGACCGACCCGTCCGGGGCGACGCGCACAATGCAGCCGCCCCCGAACCGGCAGTTCCACAGATAGCCGTCGCTGTCCATGGCCGAGCCGTCGGGAAGCCCGCGGTCAAACCCGGCGAAGAAGGCGGTGCCGGTGCCGATATCGCCATTCTGCATGTCATAGGGATAGATGCGGATCTCGTTCTTCAGCGTGTCGCCGAAATAGAAATGCCGCCGGTCGGGCGACCAGCACAGGGTGTTTGAAATGCCGATGCCTGTCTCCACCGCCACCATCCCGCCGCCATGATCATGGCGATAGAGCGTGCCTTCGCCGTCGCGCACCGGCAGGGGCACGCCGTCGGCGGCGACATTGTTCGCCATTGATCCGACCCAGAAACTGCCGCGTGGATCGCTCCGCCCGTCATTCAGACGCTGTTCCGGCCATCCGGCAAGCCGTGCTGCCAGATCCTCGCGCGTGCCGGTGTCCGGATTGAACAGGATCAGCCCCGATCCCAGCGCCACCAGAAGCCGCCCCGCCCGGCTGGTCAGCGACAGCGCGACGACAGGCTCGTCGAACATATGGGTTCGTGTGGTTCCGGCTGCCGGATCATGGACATGGAGCAGAAAGCGGTTGATGTCGGTCCAGTAGAGGCGGCCCGTCGCCGCGTCCCAGGTGGCGGCCTCGCCGCAGATATCGCCGGTTGGCGCCACGCAGACGGGTTCCATTGCTTGTTCCTCCGATCAGGCCAGACAGCTGTAATGATCCTCATGGTGAGGCAATCACGCCGGAAAGGCGAGGCAAGAGTTGATAACAGGATGGTCGTGTCGCAGACTTGGGGTGGATGTAACCTGTATTGGGAAGATGTCGGATGCTTGAGACTTGGAGATGGTTCGGACCGGATGATCCGGTGACCTGTTCACATGTGCGGCAGGCCGGCGCCGACGGGATTGTCACCGCCCTTCACGCCATGCCCCCCGGCGCGGTCTGGCAGCCGGACGACATCGCCGCGCGCAAGCGCGAGATCGAGGATGCGGGACTCGCCTGGTCGGTGGTGGAAAGCATTCCGGTGCACCCGTCGATCAAGCTTGGCGACGCCCGGGCCGCCGGCCATATCGACGGGTGGATCCAGACCATGCGCAATCTGGCGGCGCAGGGGCTGGAGGTCATCTGCTACAATTTCATGCCAGTTGTCGACTGGACCCGAACCGATCTTCGCTACCCGACGCATCGTGGCGGGCTTGCCCTTCGCTTTGATCCTGTGGAATTCGCCGTCTATGACCTGTTCGTACTGCGGCGCGCCGGCGCCGAGGCGGATTATGATGACGCCATGATCAGACAGGCCGAAGCGCGCCAGGCCGATATGGATGAGGCGGCGATCGAGCGGCTGGAGGCGACGATCATCGCCGGGCTTCCGGGATCGGAGCTGTCGCACGGGCGTGAGGGCATCAGGGCCTCGATCGCAGAATATGACGGTCTTACCCCGGCCGAATTGCGGGCCAATCTGATCGCCTTCCTCGGGAAGGTCGCGCCCGCTGCCGAGGAATGCGGGGCGCGCGTCTGCCTTCATCCCGATGATCCGCCCTTCTCGATCTTCGGCATGCCGCGCGTGGTCTCGACGCAGGCGGACTATGCCGCGCTGTTCGAGGCGGTGCCGTCGCTCGCCAATGGCATCACCCTGTGTGCAGGATCGCTTGGATCGCGCGCCGACAATGATGTTCTTGCCATGGCACAGGCCTTTGCCGAGCGCGTTCATTTCGCGCATCTGCGGAATGTGACCATCCAGGCCGGCGGCGCCTTCTTCGAGGATGACCATCTTGAGGGCGGGGTGGATATGGTGGCGCTCGTCAGGATCCTGATGGATGAGGAGACACGCCGCCGCGCCGAGGGACGGGCCGACCACACCATCCCGATGCGTCCGGATCATGGCCACCTTCTGCTGGACGATATCGACAAGCAGACCAACCCCGGATATTCGGCCATCGGACGGTTGAAGGGGCTTGCCGAGCTTCGCGGGATTGCCCGCGCCCTATCCTCTCTGGCGTCGGCATGAAGGGGGCCAGGCCATGACATATGATTTCACCGGCAAGGTCGCCGCGGTCACCGGCAGCAGCGGCATCGGCCTCGGCGCGGCGCTGCATCTGGCCCGGTGCGGCGCGCGGGTCTTCCTTGCCGGCATCGATGCCGCTCTGAACAGCACGGCCGGCGATCTTGCCGCCGAAGAGGGTCTCGATATCACCCTTCATCAGGTTGATGTGGCGGATGAGGCGTCGGTCAGGGGTTGGGCGGACGCCATCGCCGGCGCGACGGATGTTCTTCATGCCCTTGTCAATGCGGCGGGGCTGCAGACCTACGGCACGGTGGAGGATACAAGCCCGGCCGACTGGGACCATTGCCTCGCGGTCAATCTGCGCTCCTGCTATCTGACATCGCATTGTCTCTATCCGCTGCTGAAGGCGGCTGGCGGGGCGTCGGTGGTGCATGTTGCCTCGGTGCAGGGGCACAACAATCAGCACAGGGTCCTTGCCTATGCGACGTCGAAGGGGGCGGTTCATGCAATGACCCGCGCGATGGCGATGGATTGCGCGAAGGACAAGGTGCGGGTGAATTCGGTCAGCCCCGGATCGATCCGCACGCCGTTGCTGGAATTCGGCGCCAGCCAGCTTGCCGGCGATGGCAGGAGCGTCGACGACATGATCGCGGAGTTCGGCAAATCGCACCCGATCGGCCGTGTCGGCACGACCGAGGAGACAGGCAGCCTGATCGCCTATCTGTGCTCCGATGATGCCGGCTTCATCACCGGCACGGATCTGAGGATCGATGGCGGGCTGACCGCAAAGCTCTGCGTCTAACGATGCCGCCGCTGTTCGAAGAGCTGGATTATCGCCGGACCGCGCTTGGCGAACTGATCCTGCGCCGCCGCCGCATCCTGAAGCTGGACCGCGATGTGGTCGAGGTGATCCTGAATGACGAGCATCTGATGTCGGACATGTTCACCGCATCGGAAATCGCGCTTGCCAGACTGCCGCTTGACCGGATGATCGCCGCGGATGCCGGCCTGGATGCCGGTTTGGATGCCGGTTTGGATGCCGGTTTGGATGCCGGCTTGGATGGCGGTAGGGGGACAGCAGCGCGCCCGCATATTCTGGTCGGCGGTCTGGGGCTTGGCTACACGGCCGCTACGGTGCTCGATTATGATGCTGTGGCATCGCTGACAGTGATCGAATATCTGGCCCCGCTGATCGAGTGGCACGAGGCCGGCATTCTGCCGCTGGAACGCCGGCTGGCGGAGGATCCGCGCTGCCGGTTTGTGGAGGGGGACTTCTTTGCGCTGGCGCGTGGCGGTGACGGGTTCGATCCGCAGATGCCGGGGCGGCGATTCGACGGCATTTTCCTTGATATCGACCACAGCCCGAAGTTTCATCTGAACCCGTCCCATGCGGATTTCTACAGTCCGGAGGGGCTTGCCCGCCTGCAGCGGAGCCTCGCGCCGGGCGGCATCTTCGCGCTATGGTCCAATGACCCGCCGGATGACGATTTCCTTGCCGGGATGCGGTCGGTGTTCGCGAATGCCAGCGCCGAGGAGGTGGTCTTCCACAACCCGCTTCTGGAAGAGGACTGCACGCAGACAGTCTATCTTGGCATGGCAGGCTGACCCCGACGCCCCGGATCACAGGCCCAGATCATAGAATCTGTTGGCGGTGCCGCCATAGATGGCGGCCTGTTCGGCCGCGCTGCATCCGGCGGTCAGCTCAAGCGCGGCAGCGCGCCAGTCGGCATATTCGCCGGCAAGCCGGCAGACCGGCCAGTCCGATCCCCACATCACCCGCTCCGCGCCGAAGACCGTGATCACATGTTCGGCATAGGGGCGCAGATCCTCGGTCGTCCAGTCGGGGTCGGCCTCGGTGATCAGGGCGGAAAACTTGCAGAAGGCCGCGGTCTCGCGCGCCAGCAGCGCCATGCCGTCGGCCCAGCTGCGGAAGCCGGCCCCGTCGCGTCCCGCGATCTGCGGCTTCATGCAATGGTCGATCACCACCTTCATCTCCGGATGGCGGGTGAGAATGGTCAGGAAATTGTCGATATGGCGCGGAAAGCCGAGCGCCTCGAAGCGAAGGCCGAGATCGGTGACAGCCTCGAATCCCCAGCGCACATCATCGCGAAGCATCCAGTCGTCATCCGGAATATCCTGGATCATCGGACGCACGCCCTTGAATTTCGGATGGCCGGCAAGCCGGTGGAGTTCGGCCCGATGCGCCCCGGTCTCGAAATCGACCCAGCCGGTCACCGCGCCGACATGCGGTGTCGCATCGGCGATGCCAAGCATGTATTCGCTCTCGGCGATGCTGGGGGCGGCCTGGACAAGGATGGTGGCGTCGATGCCGGCATCGGCAAGGTGCGGCGCGAGGTCGGCAGGTCCATAGGCGCGGTTGAGAGTGGCGTTGTCCTCCGGCATCCAGCCGTAATCGCCGCGCGCCGGGTTCCAGAAATGATGATGGGCGTCGATCTGCATATCCTGTCCTCCGCCGGCAGGCGGGCCACCTCCCGATTTCCCCTCAAACCTGCATTAACAGGCTTGCCAAACTTCCCCGCTCCCCTGCATCATAGAGCCAGCAGGAAGCGAAGGGGAAGAGCGATGTCCGATACGATGACCGAGGAGTTCCGCGGCGCCATTCGCAGGATGAAGGCGGATGTGAGGGCATCGGGTGTGGATGTCGCGGCGGCGTTTGAGGCCATCGACGCGCGGCTCGAGGATCAGGTGCGCCAGATCGAATCCGAGGTCGCCGCCGGCATCTCGCCGGTGCCGGTCTGTGACTTTGCCGAGGTGACAGGCGGCGCGGTCAGCGACGAGTTGACCGCCAGGATCAGGCAGCGCGGCGCGGTCATTCTTCGCAACACCTTTGATCGCGAGCGGGTCGCCGCCTGGAACGACACGCTGATGGCCTATGTCGCCGAGAACGACTATTTCGAGAAGCAGAAGGCGAAGGAAGGGATGGACAAGTACTTCGCCACCCTGTCCTCCTCCCGCCCGCAGATTTTCGGCCTCTACTGGTCGAAGCCCCAGATGGAGGCCCGAACCTCCGAAGAGCTCGCCGCGGCGCGGCGCTGGCTGAACCGCCTGTGGGTGTTCGATTCCGACAATGGCATCGAATTCGACCCGGACCGGGAATGCCTCTATGCCGACAGGCTTCGCCAGCGCGAGCCAGGCGACGACACGCTTGGCCTCAGTCCGCATGTCGATGGTGGCTCGGTCGAACGCTGGCTTGATCCCGGGTTCCGTCAGGTCTACCGGCACCTGCTGTCCGGGGATGTGGAATCCTACAACCCGTTCGATGCGGCCTTTCGCACAGCGACGAAGGAAATACCGTCGCCGGCCGTCTGTTCGATGTTCCGGACCTATCAGGGGTGGACGGCGCTCAGCCGCCAGGGACCGGGGGATGGCACGCTCAATCTCGTGCCGATCGCCGATGCCATGGCCTGGGTCATTCTTCGCGCGCTCCAGGATGATGTTCCGGAAGATGAACTGTGCGGCGCGGCGCCGTCGCGGGCCCTGACCATCGCCGAGACCTATCACGCCAAGATCCTGCGGGCCTATGTTCCGATCCCGGTGGTCGAGCCCGGTGATACCGTCTGGTGGCACCCCGACGTCATTCATGGCGTGGAGGACCGGCACACAGGCGACGGCTACAGCAATGTGATGTATATCGGCGCCGCTCCAGCCTGCGCGAAGAACCGCAAATTCCTGGCTGGCCAGCGGCATGCCTTCGAGGCCGGCGAGAGCTCGCCTGACTTTGCGGCGGAGAATTACGAGGTGGATTTTGAAGGAAGATACACGCCTGACATGCTATCACCGCTGGGGCGGGCCCAGATGGGGTATGATGGCTGACAGCGGCCTCGCCGGTATCGGTTGAAGGAACGACGTATGATTTCTATTGGTGGCGAGAACCTCATTGATCTTGTGTCCGGAGATCACGATGCGAACGGCCTGCCGCGCTATGTCGCGAATCCCGGCGGGTCGCCCTTCAATGTGGCGATAGCGGCCGGACGCCAGGGTCAGGATGTGGCCTATCTGACGCCGGTGTCCGAAGACGCTCTCGGCGTTCTGCTTGCCGAACGTCTGGTGGAGAGCAAGGTTGCGCTGGCCGCGCCAAGGGCGCCCCATCCGACATCGCTTGCCGTGGTCTCGATCACCGACGGTATTCCGTCCTACGCCTTCCATCGCAACGCGACCGCCGAACGCCAGATCAGCCTTGCCGGCCTCGACCGCGACATGCCGGCCGGAACACGCCTGTTCCATGTCGGCTCGCTGGCGCTGATCGGCGGGGAGGATGCGGATGCCTGGGAGGCGTTCTTCGCCGCCTGCCGTGACCGTGGCATCATGACGTCTCTTGATCCGAATGTCCGGCCCGGCCTGATCACGGATCGCGAGGACTATGTGGCGCGGATCCGCCGGATGCTGTGCCATGCCGATATCGTCAAGCTCAGCGACGAGGATCTGGTGTGGCTGTATCCGGACCGGCCGCTGGAAGCGGCGCTTGCCGATTGCCGCGCCGACAGCGATGCCGTGCTTTTCATCCTGACAATGGGCGGTGACGGCTCGCGCCTTTTCCTTGACCAGAGGGATGCCGGCAAGGGGGGCGGTACTGAGATAAAGGCTGCGGCTCCGGCGATCGACGATCTCGCCGACACGGTCGGTGCGGGAGACACCTATATGGCCAGCATCCTGTGCTGGGCGCTGGAAAACGGCCTGACCTCGCGTTCCGCGCTTGCCGGCATCGACGAGGCGGCGCTGACGAAGGCCGCCACAAGGGCCGGCGAGGCGGCTGCCATCAACTGCCAGAGGTCGGGCTGCAACCCGCCATGGCGTGAAGAGCTGGTGACCATCTGACCCGAGAGTCCCGTTTGATTTTGCAGGAGCGTGCGACGTGCCTAAACAGCTTCCGATTGATCCAGGCCAGACCTATGCCGCCGACACTGTGCGCCTCGCCGATATTCCCGTGCATGCCTACCGGCCCGATCTTGCCGCCGAGCGTGACCGCTGGGGGGATGACAGGCTGCGCCGCGCGCTTCGCGACATGCTGCTGGTCCGCGAATTCGAAAGCATGCTTCACGCCTTCAAATCGACCGGGGCCTATCGCGGCATCGAGTATGTCTATAAAGGGCCGGCGCATCTGTCGGTGGGGCAGGAGGCGGCCGCTGTAGGCAGCGCCATGGCGCTGGCCCCGCAGGACCAGATTTTTGGCTCGCACCGCAGCCATGGCGAGATGATCGCCAAGGGGCTGGCGGCGATCGCGGCGATGGATCCGGACGCGCTTGCCGCGATCACAGACCGGCATGACGGCGGCAGGCTTGCCGGGTTTGTCGCCGACCATATCGGGGATGCCGGCGGCCATTCCGGCGAGGCCTTTCTGCTGACCGGCGTGCTGGCCGAGATCTTCATGCGCGATGCCGGGTTCAACCGCGGCATGGGCGGCTCCATGCACGCGTTCTTCACGCCGTTCGGGGCCTATCCCAACAACGCCATCGTCGGCGGGTCCGCCGGTATTGCCGTTGGCGCGGCGCTGCGGGCGCAGCTGACCGGATCCGATGCCGTCGTGCTTGCCAATCTTGGCGACGGCAGCACCGGATGCGGGTTGATATGGGAATCGATGAATTTCGCTGGCATGGGACAGTTCCGCACGCTCTGGCAGCCGCCTTTCGACAGGCACCCGCCGGTGCTGTTCTGCTTCACCAACAATTTCTACGCCATGGGCGGACAGACCCGCGGCGAAACCATGGCCTGGGACCGGCTCTCCCGGATCGGCGCCGGTGTCGGCCCGGGGCAGCTTCACGCGGAAACGGTGGACGGCTCGAACCCGCTCGCGGTGGCGGACGCGGTGGCGCGCAAGACCGACCTTCTGCGCGCTGGCGAGGGGCCGGCGCTTCTTGATATCGAGTGCTACCGCTATTCCGGCCATTCCACGACCGACACCAACGCCTATCGCTCGCGCGACGAGATGAAGGCCTGGCAGGCGCATGACCCGATCACGCGGTTCCGAGACCGGCTGATCGATGGCGGCGTGATCACTGGCGACGAGGCTGACGCGATGACCGGAAATGTCGGCGCGCAGATCGAGGCAGTGACCCGCGCCGTGGTCGACCGGCAGAAAGCCCCCGCCATCGATATAAAATCCAATCCGACCATCATTGGCGAGATGACCTTCAATGGCGAGATGGTCGATCCGGCCGGCATGGCCGCCGATCTGCTGATCGATCCCGCCGACAGCAAGGCGGTGCAGGCGATCGCCCGCAAGTCCAGAAACGGCATCGACGAGGAGGGCGGGCTGCTGTCGCCAATGCGGGCGGTTACGCTTCGCGACGCGCTGTCAGAGGCTATCCTTCATCACCTGGCGCGTGACGACAGCCTGATCGCCTATGGCGAGGAATGCCGCGACTGGGGCGGGGCGTTCGGCGTGCATCGCGGGTTTGCCGACATCATCCCCTATCACCGGCTGTTCAATTCGCCGATATCCGAGGCGGCGATCGTGTCGACGGCGGTGGGGTATGCGCTGGCTGGCGGGCGGGCGCTTGTCGAGCTGATGTATGCCGATTTCATCGGCCGCGCCGGTGACGAGATCTTCAACCAGCTCGCCAAATGGCAGGCGATGTCGGCCGGCGAGTTGCGTCTTCCGGTGGTGCTTCGCGCGTCGGTAGGCTCGAAATACGGCGCGCAGCATTCGCAGGACTGGTCCTCGCTTGTCACCCATGTGCCGGGGCTGAGGGTGATCTACCCGGCCACCCCGGCGGATGCCAAGGGGCTGATGATGACGGCGCTTGCCGGCAATGACCCGACAATGGTGTTCGAATCACAGCGTCTGTATGACCGGGTCGAGACATTCGAGGAGGGCGGCGTGCCGGAAGGGGTGCACCGCCTTGAATTCGGCAGCGCGGCGCTGCGACGGACGGGCGGCGATGTCACCATCCTGACTATCGGCCCGTCGCTCTATCCGGCGCTGGAGGCGGCGGACGAGCTGTCATCCCATGGCGTCGGGGCGGAGATTATCGATGCCCGCACCCTGGTGCCGTTCGACTACGCGACTCTTGTGGAATCGGTAAGGAAGACAGGCCGGCTGATCATCGTGTCCGAGGCGGTGGAACGCGGCAGTTTCGCCAATACCGTCGCCGCCACTGTCACGCGGCTTGCCTTTGCCGACATGATCGCGGCGCCCATCGTTCTTGGCGCGCCGAACTGGATCGCGCCGGGGGCGGATATGGAAGACAGCTACGCGCCCCAGCCCCATGATATCTGTGATGCCGTTCTTGGCGGATTCTTCAACGAGAAGCGGATAAACAGGCGCGGGCATCGCGACTGGGACATTATCGATATGGCAAAGCGCGGCATTTGACGCTTTTATAGGCGCTGAAAGACCTGCATTTTGAACCGGGCGAGAGGACAGCATCCATGGCAACCGAAATTCTGGTACCGCAGCTTGGCAACGAAGTGACCGAGGCCGAGGTCACCGAATGGGTCGCCGCTGTCGGCGATGCGGTCAGTTCCGGCGACGTCGTCGTGGTGATCTCGACCACGAAAGCGGCTTTGGAAATCGAGGCGCCGGCCGACGGCACCCTGTCCGAGATCCGTGTCGGTGAAGGCGATCTGACCGAGGTCGGCGCCGTTCTTGGCGTGATCGAATGAGAGGTGCCGCGCTCCACAGGCTTGGTGGAGACGGGCCCGATATCCTGCTGATCCACGGGTTTGGCGCGGACCGCCTGTCATGGCTGGCGCTGGCACCGCAGCTGTTTCCCTTCGCGACGGTATGGGCGGCGGAATATGGCGGGCATGGGACCGCCGGCAATGACGTCGGCGATGGCGCTCCCGCAACTCTTGCCGCTGCCATCGAGGGAGACATCGCAGGCAGGCTGGCACGCCCGCTGGTTGTCGGCCATTCACTTGGCGGGGCGGTCGCCCTGCATATGGCGGCGCGCGGTGTCATGGATATGTCGGGGCTGGTGCTGCTCGCCCCGGCGGGTGTCGCCGATCATCCGGACAGCGGCTTCATCGACCAGCTTCCCGAAGTGACTGACGGCGAAGCGGCGCTTGCGCTGCTGCAGCGTCTGGTGACGCGCAAGGTGCTGATCACGCGGCGGATGGCCGACGCTTTTGTCGAGACGCTGACGGATGGGTCGCGCCGTGCCGCGCTCCGCAGGATCGCCGCCGCGCTGAAATCAGGCGATGCGACCCCGCCCTTTCCGCCGGATGTTCCCTTCACGGTGATGTGGGGGGCTTCGGACAGCATCCTGCCGCCGCCTGTTGTGCCGACCCCGGGTCTGCGGATGCTTCCCGA
Organism: Puniceispirillaceae bacterium (SeqCode); assembly: GCA_049890015.1. GTDB lineage: Bacteria > Pseudomonadota > Alphaproteobacteria > Puniceispirillales > Puniceispirillaceae > UBA8309. Next base: position 3,007 of record JBMHCH010000082.1, on the reverse strand, counting down.
TGTGGGGCATCTTCCCCAGATCGAGGCGGTTGGCGAGGTGATCGAGGCCGTCAGGGAGCATCTCGGCCCTGACGCGGGCTAGCCGGTGGTCTGCGGCCGGCTTCTTGACCTGGCCCGGGCTTGGCCCTAGCGTTGAATGAGAGGATTGACGGTAATCGGGTGGGTGTGTGGCCAGCGCGTTGATGAGGCTGTTGAGTGCTGAGATTGACCAGCGGTGCGACGATCTGGTCGAAACAACGCGCGAGCTGATTCGCATCCCCACCCTGAACCCGCCGGGCGACCATTACCGCGACATCTGCGACTATCTGGAGTCGCGTCTTGCGCGAAGCGGCTTTTCCTCGACCTTTGTGCGGGCCGAGGGCGCGCTTGGCGACTCAGACAAACATCCACGCTGGAATATCGTCTGCCGGCATGAAGGCGCCAGCAACGGCGACTGCGTCCATTTCAATTCCCACACCGATGTGGTGACGGTCGGCAAGGGCTGGACCCGCGACCCGTTCGGCGGCGCGGTCGAGGGGGACCGCATCTATGGCCGCGGCGCCTGCGATATGAAGGGCGGGCTGGCGGCCTCGATCATCGCCGCCGAGGCCTTCATCGCCGCGGTGCCGGATTATCGCGGCGCCATCGAGATTTCCGGAACTGCGGATGAGGAGACAGGCGGTTTCGGCGGCGTGGCCCATCTTGCCGAGGAAGGGTGGTTCGATCCGGAACGGGTGCAGCATGTGATCATCCCCGAGCCGCTGAACAAGGACCGCATCTGCCTTGGCCATCGCGGCGTCTGGTGGGCGGAGATCGAGACAAAGGGCCGGATCGCGCATGGCTCCATGCCCTTCCTTGGCGACTGCGCCGTACGCCATATGGCGGCGGTCCTGGCGGAGATGGAGGACAGCCTGTTTCCGGCGCTGGCCTCGCGGCAGACGGCAATGCCGGTGGTGCCCGAAGGGGCGCGGCAGTCGACGCTGAACATCAATGCCATCCATGGGGGGCTTGCCGAACAGGATGAGGATTACACCGGGTTGCCGTCGGCCTGTGTGCCGGACCGCTGCGTGATCACCATCGACCGCCGCTTTCTTGCCGAGGAAGACCTTGCCGAGGTGAAGGCGGAGATGGAATCCCTTCTCGACAGGGTGGCCGCCGCGCGGCCCGAATTCAGCTACGAGATCCGCGATCTGTTCGAAGTGCTTCCGGTGATGGCCGAACGCGACGCGCCGGTGGTCACCACGGTCGGCGATTCCATCCGCGAGGTGATGGGAATCGACCCCGATTTCGTTGTTTCGCCGGGAACCTATGACCAGAAACATATCGACCGTATCGGCAGGCTCAGGAACTGCATCGCCTACGGGCCAGGCATCCTAGAGCTTGCGCATCAGCCCGATGAGTGGATCAGCATCACCGACATGACGGAAAGCGCGGCGGTGATGGCCTTGTCGCTGGCAAAACTGCTGCCATCGGATTAATCAGAGGAAAAGGAAAAAGGGAGGAAGACAATGACATCACATCGAACAGCACCAGCCTGGATCGCGCTTGCCGGGGCCAGGGCGATGGGCGCGCAGACAGCGCTTGCCGCGCAGACCTCGATCACAGTCGGCATGCAGCTGGAGCCGCCCAATCTCGACCCGACAGGTGGCGCGGCGGCGGCCATTGACGAGGTGGTCTATGCCAATGTCTTCGAAGGTCTGACCCGCTACCGCGCCGACGGATCGGTAGCGCCGGCGCTGGCGAAGTCATGGACGATCTCGGATGACGGGCTTGTCTACACTTTCTTGCTTCAAGACGGGGTCACATTCCATGACGGCTCGGCGATGGATGCCGAGGATGTGAAATTCTCGCTGGACCGCGCGCGGGCCGAGGATTCGACCAATGCCCAGAAGCGGCTGTTCACCGGCATCGCCTCGGTTGACGCGGTCGATCCGATGACAGTGAAGATCACCCTGTCCAATCCGGATGGCGGCTTCATCACCAACCTTGCCTGGGGCGATGCGGTGATTGTCGCGCCGGAAAGCATCGATGCGGCGAAGACAGCGCCGGTCGGCACCGGCCCCTTCACCTTTTCGCGCTGGGTGCAGGGCGACCGGGTGGAGCTGGCTCGCAATCCGGATTACTGGGGTGACGCGGTGGCACTTGAAAAGGCCACCTTCAAGTTCATCTCCGACCCGACAGCGGCCTTCGCCGCGATGATGGCAGGCGATATCGATGCCTTTCCGGTATATCCTGCCCCGGAAAACCTGCCGCAGTTCGAGGCCGATCCCCGCTTCCGCGTGGTTGTCGGATCGACCGAGGGCGAGACCATCCTGTCGACCAACAACAAGGCCGAGCATCTGTCCGACATCCGTATCCGCCAGGCGATCGCCCATGCCATCGACAGGCAGGCCATCATCGACGGTGCGATGTTCGGGTTCGGAACGCCGATCGGAACGCATTTCGCGCCGCATAATCCCGACTATGTCGATCTGACAGGCGGGTCGATGCATGATCCGGACCGGGCGCGCGCGCTGCTGAAGGAGGCCGGGGCCGAAAACATCACCCTGTCGCTCAAGCTGCCGCCGCCCTCCTATGCCCGTCGTGGCGGCGAAATCATCGCGGCGCAGCTTCGCGAGGTCGGCATCGGCACCGAGATCGAGAACCTGGAATGGGCGCAATGGCTGGAGCAGGTGTTCCGCGGCAAGGATTTCGACCTGACCATCGTCTCGCACACCGAACCGATGGATATCGGCATCTATGCCAACCCGGACTATTACTTCCAGTATGACAGCGCCGATTTCCAGGGGCTGATCAATGATCTGAAGCTGGCCTCCGACCCGGCCGAGCGCAAAAGCCTGCTGCAGGCCGCCCAGCGCCGGATCGCCGATGACTATGTCAACGGCTATCTGTTCCAGCTGGCCCGCACCGGTGTTGCCAACGCCAAGATCAACGGCCTTTGGGAAAACGCGCCGACACAGGCCAACGACTTGACCGGCGTCAGCTGGTCTGACTGACTGGCGTTCTGACTGGCGTTTGAAACCAACAC
>JBMHCH010000081.1:0-9612 GCA_049890015.1 Puniceispirillaceae bacterium (SeqCode) | reverse complement strand
GCTCTTGCCCCGCATGGGGTGAGGGTGAATGCAATCTCGCCTGGCGTGATCGATACGCCGATGTGGCAGACCGTGGATTCGCTGTTCGCCAGATTCGAGAACAAGCAGATCGGCCAGAAGAAGCGCGAGGTTGGCGAGGCGGTTCCGCTTGGCTATATGGGCCGGCCCTTCGAGGTGGCGCGGGTCGCCGTGTTCCTTGCAAGCGCGCAATCGCAATATATCACGGCGCAGACTCTCAGCGTCGATGGCGGCAATGTGCTGAGGTAGATATGTCGATCATCACGCCGGAAATCGAATATGTCGACCGTTCAACAGAGAGCATCCGCTATCTCGAGCATGGCTGGCCAAGCGACCTGTGCCGCTGGCATTCGCATCGCGAATACGAGCTCCATCTGCTTGTCGCCACCCGCGGAAAGGCCTTTGTCGGCGACTATATCGGCGAATACGGGCCGGGATCGCTGTTCCTGACCGGCCCCTATCTGCCCCACAACTGGGTGACGGACGAGGTGCTGTCGCACGAGGTCTCTGTCCGCGACATGCTGGTGCAGTTTGATCAGGGAAGCATCGACAGGCTGACCAGCGCCTTTCCCGAGTTCGAAGAGCTGAAGGCGATGTTCGACCTGGCCGGATCGGGAATCGAGTTTCACGATTTCGACCTGGGCCTTGCCAGGCGCAGCCTCGCCGCGATCCGTGACGCCTCCGGCCCGGAACGGATCCTGGCCTTCATGCGGCTTCTGGTCGATATCAACAAGCACGCCGGCAAACGCCAGCTTTCGGTGGTGGCCGTGACGCAGCCGGAAGACAGCAGCAAGCACACACGGATCGCCCAGGTGGTTGATCATATCACCCGCAATTTCGCTGAGGATATCTCGCTTGAATCAGCCGCCGGCCTCGCCTGCATGAGCCCAACGGCCTTTTCACGCAATTTCCAGAAAATCACCGGCAACAGGTTTCTGGAATTCCTCAACCGGGTCCGCGTCGGCCAGGCCTGTTCCATGCTCTATGCCACGGACCATCCGATCTCGGTCATCTGCTACGAGGTCGGCTTCCAGAATCTGGCGAATTTCAATCGCAATTTTATGAAAATGAAAGGCATGACGCCCACAGCCTATCGCGCTTTGGCGCGGGTCGAACTGGCACAGAAAGAGGCAACGGCGTCGTGATAAGCATGGGAACTCCACCGGTATTTGCCACCAGCTATGACAGGGCCGATTGCAGCATCGGCATTGTGCATGTTGGCTATGGCGCCTTTCATCGGGCGCATCAGGCGGTCTATATCGATGATTACATGGAACGCACAGGTGATCTGAACTGGGGCATCGCCGCGGTGAATCTGCGCGCCTCGGAGTCCGACAGCTTCGCTGAAGCCGCCGGTGCCGGAGATGGCTATCTTCTGAAATATACCGGCACCACCGTGCCGACCGCCTGGCGGATGGTGCGCCCGCACACGGCCTTCGCCGACTGGTCAGGCGACGCGGCGGCGGCCGAGCGGCTTGTGGCGCTGGACAGCGTTCATGCCATCAGCATCACGGTCACGGAAAGCGGCTATTATCTTGATGACGCCGGAAAGCTGAATCTTGAGGACCCGGTCATCGCCACGGAGAGGCAGGGCGGCGAACAGCGCTCCATCTACGCCTATCTTCGCGGCGCGCTTCGCAGTCGGTATGAGGCGATCGGACAACCAGTATCGATCCTGTGCTGTGACAATATCCGCGGCAACGGGCGAATGCTTGAGGCAGCGCTTCTGAGCTATCTGGAGGCGGTTGGCGAGGCAGAGCTGGCACAATGGGTGCGCCATAACGCAACCTTCCCCTGTTCGATGGTCGACAGGATCACGCCGCGAACCACGCCTGCTCTCATCCAGGAGGCGAAACAGCTGTTTCCGAAGAGCGCTCCCGCGCCGATCCATTCCGAGGATTACATTCAATGGGTGCTGGAGGACCGTTTCGCCGGCCCGATGCCCGATCTTGCCAGCTCCGGTGTGGAGATTGTGGAGGATGTCGATCCTTACGAGGAAGCCAAGATCAGGATCCTGAATGGCGGCCATACCGGATTGGCCTATCTCGGGGCGCTTGCCGGTCATGCGACCTTCGATGAGGCGATGCGGGATGACGGGCTGCGCCGGCATTTCGACAGGCTCGAGCAGGATGAGGTTCTTCCCGGGCTCGTCATCGATCTTCCCTTTGACAGATACATCTATTGCGAGCGCATCGCCGAGCGGTTCGCCAACCGTGCCATCGCGGACGCGCTGGAGCGGATCTGCATGGACGGGTTCGCGAAATTCCCGATCTTCGTGCGGCCAACGCTGGAGGGGTGCCTTGTCCAGGGTATCACGCCGCGTCACTGCTATCTGTCGATCGCCAGCTGGTATGTATATGCGCGTCGCGCGGCAAGCCGGCAGACCGCCATTCCCTATCACGAGCCGAACTGGCACCTTCTCGAGCCGATGCTTGCCGCTGGTCAGGAAGCGGTGTTCGCGGCCTCCCAGCTTTTGTGGGGTGATCTTCCCGCTCGGTTCCCCGGGTTCGCCGGCGCAATCGTAGATTCGATACAGGAGGTGGACCAAAGATGGCCAGCGTAACCCTGCAAGCGATAAACAAGGCATTCGGCGAGACCGAAGTGATCCATGACGTGAATCTGGATATTGCCGATGGCGAGTTTGTTGTCTTTGTCGGCCCGTCGGGATGCGGCAAGTCCACGCTGTTGCGGATGATCGCCGGTCTCGAGGACATCACCAGCGGCGATATCAGCATCGGAGACACGGTGGTGAACGAGATCGCCCCGTCAAAGCGTGGTGTGTCGATGGTGTTCCAGACCTATGCCCTTTATCCGCATATGACGGTCTACAAGAACATGGCCTTTGGCCTGAAGCAGGCGAAGCTTCCCCAAGCGGAGATCGACAGCCGTGTCCGTGCCGCCGCCGCCGCCCTTCACATCACAGACTATCTCGACCGGACGCCAAAGGCACTGTCGGGCGGCCAGCGCCAGCGTGTCGCCATCGGCCGCGCCATTGTCCGCGAGCCGGAGGTGTTCCTTTTCGACGAACCGCTGTCGAACCTCGATGCGGCGCTGCGGGTGAACACCCGGCTCGAGATCGCGCGGCTTCACCAGCGGCTTGGCGCGACGATGATCTATGTGACGCATGATCAGGTCGAGGCCATGACGCTTGCCGACAAGATCGTCGTTCTTCGCGATGGGCGGATCGAGCAGGTTGGCAGCCCCATCGAGCTGTATGAACATCCTCAGAACAGCTTTGTCGCGCAGTTCATAGGATCGCCGAAGATGAACTTTCTGCCGGCGGAACGCCTTGCGACCGATAACGCCCGGTCTCTTGGTCTGACGGCGAAGGCGGGTCAGACCGTTGGCATCCGTCCGGAACATTTTCGGGCGACCACCGCCGCCAAGGCGCTGGTGTCTGCAAAGCTGGAGCTTGTCGAGAATCTTGGCGAATACGCCCTCGTCCATCTGCTGACAGAAGGCGCCGAGGAAATCATCGTGAAGATGGACAAGGCGCCAAAGCAGTCAGCCGGTGATGTGCTTCACCTCACCACCGACAAGGCAAGCCTTCATGTGTTCAACAGCGCGTCCGGCGCGCGTCTTGACTGACCTCTGACGCGACCGGACATGCTGCGCCGGCGCCGGCCTAGTCCGGCCTGATGCGCTTCAGCGGTCGTCCGCCGATGCCAAGAGCCAAGATCACCACAATCTCGCCTGCGTGCGGCGCGTCCGGAACGCTGATCTCGGCGGCGTCCATATGATCGAACTCCCAGATGCTGTGCTTGCTTGTCAGCGGCACCGCCAGTGCCGCGCCCGGACCGCCCACCTTCTTTGTCGAGGGAATGATCTCGCTGGCATCGCCAAGCGCCCCGCGGACCGGGGCGCCGAAGCGCGGGTGGATCAATGCCGCCGCGTGCTCGATTTCGCCATCAACACCGACAATCGCGCCCTTGCCATAGGACTGGACATCATCCGGTCCGGCGCCAAGCGCCTCAAGTCCGCGCGCCACAAGCCGTGCCGAGATGTCGGCACCAAGATCCTTGAGAATCTCCAGATCGCCATCAGCCGCCCCGGCAAGCGGGTTGGTGATCACCGCGGCAATCACGCATTTGCGGCTTGGCGTGGCAAGCGCGGTCCCGGCCTCGCGGTGAATGTCCTCGACCGTGACGATCATCTTCCTGATTTCAGGTGTCCTTTGCATAACAGCTCTCCCTGGCAGCGGTGACCATGCTGCCGCCATCTTGGCAAAATCGGCACGAAAGCGGAAGCAGCGTCACATCCGGCACCGGTAAAAATTTTATCATTTGGTAAAAAATCATGGACAAAGCGGATTTATCCGGCATTCTTTGAGCATGGCAAAGGCCCGTGGCGGCATGGTTCGTGAAACGACACCCTGTCGGCATGGCGCATCAAGCGCCAGGATGTCACGGGCGGACTGTTCACCTTCTGGGAGCGGAGGCGCACATGGTCGACAGATATCTTGAGGACGGAATCATCGAGGGGCGTCTTGATGATGACGCATATGAGCAGAATTTCGCGGATGCCTATCCGCCCCTTGATGCGCACGAGGCGAGGGTTGCGGCGGACAGATGCTATTTCTGCTATGACGCGCCTTGCGTGACGGCATGTCCGACGGCGATCGACATACCGAAATTCATCAGGCAGATCTCGACCGGCAATCTCGATGGCTCGGCCCGCACCATTTTTGACCAGAACATTCTGGGCGGGATGTGCGCTCGCGTCTGTCCCACCGAAACATTGTGCGAGCAGGCCTGCGTGCGCGAGGCGGCCGAGGGCAAGCCTGTGCAGATCGGCCTGCTGCAGCGTCACGCAACCGACCATGCGATGCAAAGCGGCGCGCAATATTTCGAGCGCGCTGCCGAGACCGGCAAAAGCGTTGCCGTTGTCGGCGCCGGCCCTGCAGGTCTCGCCTGCGCGCACCGGCTGGCGATGAAGGGCCATGAGGTGGTCGTTCATGACGCCAACCCCAAGGCAGGCGGCCTGAACGAATACGGCATCGCGACCTACAAGTCGGTTGACCAGTTCGCACAGCATGAAGTCGATTATGTAACCGCCATCGGCGGCATCTCCATTGTCAATGACAGCCGCCTCGGCGAGGGGCTGAGCATAGACGGGCTGCTTGCCGAGCATGATGCTGTCTTTCTGGGGATAGGGCTCGGCGGTGTGAATGCCCTTGGCGTCGATGGCGATGCCGATGACGCCAGCACCAGCGCTGTCGATTTCATTGCCGAGCTTCGCCAGGCCGACAATTTCGCCACTGTGCCTGTCGGACGGCGGGTCATGGTGATCGGTGGCGGCATGACCGCCATCGATGTCGCAACCCAGGCCCGGCTTCTTGGCGCGCAGGAGGTGACCATCGCCTATCGCCGCGGCAAGGAAAACATGAATGCCTCCTCGGTGGAGCAGAACCAGTCATCCTCGAAAGGCGTCGCCATCCGGCACTGGATGCAGCCTGCCGCGGTGACGCGCACAGCTTCGGGAAGCCTTGAGGTGAAAATGGAATTTACCGCGATGGCGGGTGGCAAGCTTGCCGGTACCGGCAAGTTCCAGACCTTCGAGGTGGACCAGCTGTTCACCGCCATCGGGCAGACGCTTGCCTCCGGCGACGAGATCGGTTCGATCGCCGTGGAGAAGGGCCGCATCCGCGTGGATGAGGGTCTCAGAACATCAAATCCGCTGGTCTGGGCCGGAGGCGACTGTGTCGCCGCTGGCGAGGATCTGACTGTCACCGCCGTGGCGCAGGGGCGCGACGCGGCAGAATCAATTCACGCGGCGCTGACCGCCTGAACGAAGCGCAAGGGAGAACGCAATGGCTGACCTGAGACATGACTTCGTAGGCATCAAATCCCCGAATCCTTTCTGGCTTGCGTCGGCACCGCCGACGGACAAGGAATATAATGTCGTGCGGGCCTTCAAGGCAGGCTGGGGCGGCGTTGTCTGGAAGACGCTTGGTCTTGACCCGCATATCGTCAATGTCGGCGGGCCGCGCTATGGCGCCATCTGGGGCGCCGACAGGCGGCTGCTTGGCCTCAACAATATCGAGCTGATCACCGACCGTCCGCTGGATGTCAATCTGCAAGAGATCAAGTCGGTGAAGAAGGCCTTTCCCGACCGCGCGCTGGTCACCAGCCTGATGGTGCCCTGCGAGGAGCCCTGCTGGGAAGACATCCTTCGCAAGGTCGAGGATACCGAATGCGACGGTGTCGAGCTGAATTTCGGCTGTCCGCACGGCATGTCCGAACGCGGCATGGGCGCCGCCGTCGGCCAGGTTCCCGAATATATCGAGATGGTCACGCGCTGGGCCAAGGCGAACACCCGCATGCCGGTGATCGTGAAGCTGACGCCGAACATCACCGATGTGCGCTATCCGGCGCGCGCCGCGAAGGCCGGCGGCGCGGACGCGGTCTCGCTGATCAACACCATCAGCTCCATCGTGTCTGTCGATCTCGACCAGTTCGCGCCGCAGCCGACAATCGACGGCAAGGGAACGCATGGTGGATATTGCGGGCCCGCGGTAAAGCCGATCGCCCTGAACATGGTGGCGGCCATCGCCCGTGATCCGGAAACAGCCGATCTGCCGATTTCGGGCATCGGCGGCGTGACCACCTGGCGCGATGCCGCGGAGTTCATCACCCTTGGCGCCGGCAATGTGCAGGTCTGCACCGCCGCCATGACCTATGGCTTCAAGATCATCGAAGAGCTTGTCGAGGGGCTGGAGCAGTGGATGGACAGCGCCGGTCACGCCAATCTGGACTCGATCCATGGCCGCGCCGTGCCGAACGTCACCGAATGGCAGTATCTGAACCTGAACTATACCGCCAAGGCGCGGATCGATCAGGACAGCTGCATCAAGTGCGGCCGCTGCCATATCGCCTGCGAGGACACCTCGCACCAGGCGATCACCAACATGGTTGACGGCGAGCGCCGCTTCGAGGTGATCGACGAGGAATGCGTCGGGTGCAACCTGTGCGTCAATGTCTGTCCGGTCGAGAACTGCATCACCATGGAGCAGCTTCCTGCCGGCGATTTCGACAAGCGCACCGGCAAGGATGTGCCGTCCGAATATGGCAACTGGACGCAGCATCCGAACAACCCCATGCGCGACGCCGCCGAATAGGCGGCGCCTCGGCGCAGGCCGGACTGGTCAGCCCTCGGTCCCCGGGGCGATCAGCCGGCCGAGGAACAGCGTGTCCAGCATGCTGGCGGCCTCGTCATAATAGCTGACATCGCCCGGCGTCAGCCCGAGCACATGGCGTACCTGAACGCTGAAATCGGCGTAATGCTGGGTCGTCGACCAGATGGCGAACAGCAGATGGCGCGGATCGCAGGGCGCCAGCTGCCCGTCATCGATCCAGCCTTGCAGGATGGACGCCTTTTCATCCACAAGCTTCTTCAGTTCGGATTGCAGGAACGCGCCAATATGCGGCGCGCCCGCCAGAATCTCATTCGCGAAGAGCCGGGATTCCCGCGGGAATTCGCGCGAGGATTCAAGCTTGCGCCGGATATATGAGCCGATCTCGACAGCGGGCTCCCCCGCCGGGTTGATTTCACGGAGCGGGGCAAGCCAGACATCCAGCAGCCCGGTCAGCAGGGCCACATGGATCTCCTCCTTGCTTTTGAAATAATAGAGCAGGTTCGGCTTCGACATCTCCGCGGCGGCGGCGATCCTGTCGAGGGTCGCGCCGTGGAAGCCCTTTTGCGAGAAAACCTCGAGAGCCGCGAGAAGTATTTTCTTCTCGTTTTCCTGCTGGATGCGCGTTTTGGCGCGCGCTGTTTTGGTGCCTCGAGCGTCTGTCGTGATGTCCGCCATGTCCCCCGAATTCCTGCTGGTCTTTTTTGCAGTGGTGACATCCTAAGAGATTTGACCAAACGGTAAAAATGATATTTCATAATTTTGTGACCGGGCGTTGATCCGGGCCGCGGGGTGCCCATCCGGTCAGCGGCGTGACATGCCTGCAAATGGTGTGCACGGCCCTGGATATGGAGAGTGCCACCATGCCTGACAGTGCAAACCTTCAGCCGAACGATCTGCGTGCCTTCTGGATGCCGTTCACGGCAAACAGGCATTTCAAGGCGAATCCGCGGATGCTGGCCAGCGCCAGGGACATGCATTACACGACAGTCGACGGACGCCAGATTCTCGACGGCACCGCCGGGCTGTGGTGCGTGAACGCAGGGCATGCCCGCCCGAAAATTGTCAAGGCGGTGCAGGACCAGGTCGCGCAGCTGGATTACGCGCCGGCGTTCCAGATGGGGCATCCCAAGGCGTTCGAGCTTGCCAACCGCCTCGTCGACATCACGCCGGACGGGATGAATTACTGTTTCTACACCAATTCCGGGTCGGAGTCGGTCGAGACCGCGCTGAAGATGGCCATCGCCTATCAGCGGGTGCGCGGCGAGGCGAGCCGCACACGGCTGATCGGGCGCGAACGCGGCTATCACGGGGTGAATTTCGGCGGCATTTCCGTTGGCGGCATTGTCGCCAACCGCAAGATGTTCGGCACGCTGCTGTCGGGCGTCGATCACATGCCGCATACGCATGACCTGTCCCGCAACGCCTTTTCACGCGGCGAGCCGGAGCACGGGGCCGAGCTGGCTGACGAGCTGGAACGTATCGCTACACTGCATGACCCGTCCACCATCGCGGCTGTCATCGTCGAGCCTGTGGCCGGGTCGACCGGCGTGCTGATTCCGCCAAAGGGATATCTGAAGCGGCTTCGCGAGATTTGCGACAAGCACGGCTTCCTGCTGATCTTTGACGAGGTGATTACCGGCTTCGGGCGGCTTGGGACGCCGTTCGCTGCCGACTATTTCGATGTGAAGCCTGATATCATCACCACCGCCAAGGGGCTGACCAGCGGGGTGATTCCGATGGGGGCGGTGTTTGTCCGCGACGAGATTCACGATGCCTTCATGAACGGTCCGGATGAGCTGATCGAGTTTTTCCACGGCTATACCTATTCCGGCAATCCGGTGGCCGCCGCCGCTGCTATCGGCACGCTCGACACCTATGCGGAGGAGGGGCTGCTGACTCGCGCCTCGGATCTGGCGCAATATTGGGAAGACAGCCTGCACAGCCTTGTCGACCACCCCTATGTGATCGACATCCGCAATATCGGGCTGATCGGGGCGATCGAGCTGCAGCCGATCGAGGGCGCGCCGACCAAACGCGCCTTTTCCGCGTTCCTGAAGGCGTTCGAGAAGGGATACATGATCCGCACCACCGGCGATATCATCGCATTGTCGCCGCCGCTGATCATCACGCGCGAGCAGATCGACGAGCTGATCGGCACCGTCGGCGAGGTGTTGAAGTCACTATAGGCTGGCAGACGGTCTGGCAGGATAGCAGGGAAAGGTAGAGGCAATGGCATCCGACATGAATACCGAGATGATGGACCAGCGTGGAAAGAATTTCCGGATCAATGGAGACCGTCTGTGGGATTCGCTGATGGAGATGGCGAAGATCGGCCCCGGGGTCGCCGGCGGCAACAATCGCCAGACCCTGACTGACGAGGACGCCGAAGGACGCCGGCTGTACCAGTCCTGGTGCGAGGCCGAAGGTCTTGAAATGGGGCTCGACAAGATGGGCACCAT
>JBMHCH010000080.1:0-18055 GCA_049890015.1 Puniceispirillaceae bacterium (SeqCode) | reverse complement strand
GACCGTCTTTGCCAGCCCCATCGAATCCTGGATGTTCATCGCCTTGAACAGCGGCCCCTGCTTCAGCCCATAGGCCTCGAGAAGCCAGTCGATCTGGTTCATCTCGCAGCCAAGGCCGACCATCAGCACCCCGCCATGATTAGGGTTGCGGGCATAGCCCCACATCACCCGCTGCAGGGCTTCAAACCCCTCGCCCTGGCCAGCCATGCCGCATCCGGTGCCATGGACAAACGCGACCACGCCGTCGACATTCGGATACTTCGCCATCTCCTCCGGCCCGAAGGCCGAGGCGATCATCCGCGCGGCGGTGGCCGAACAATTCACCGAGGTCAGGATGCCGATATAGTTGCGGGTGCCAACGCGGCCATTCGCGCGCCGATATCCCATGAAGCTATCCCGCGCGGCCTCATCGACCGGGGCCACCGGACGCAAATCGGTGGAAAACTCATATGTCGCCTCGGTGGTGCGAAATTCGACATTCTGCGTGTGGACATGTCCCCCCGCCGCAATGTCCTCGGTAGCGTAGCCGATCACCTGCGCATATTTCCGCACCGCCTCGCCGGCGCTGATGTCGCGGCTCGCCACCTTGTGATTGCGCGGAATGATGGCCCGGGCAACCACCGCCTCGACAGCTGTCCCAGCCTCCAGGGTGCGGGTGGCGGTAACGACGTTGTCGGCCGGGTCGAGACGGATGGTCAAGGACATGATATCGGGCCTTTCGGCAAAGGTGATGTAAAGCGGCCTGAATGGCCTGCCCGGCAGGCATCGCGCGGACAGGGGCCTAGCAGCGGACGCACCGGAGCCCGTCAGCCCCAGCGCCGTCCAGCTCATTCAGTAAGAAACGGCACCGCAACCTTGTCAAGGCGGAAGCCCTTGAATAGGTTGGGATGAAAGGTGCCTAAAACACCGATAAACAATCAGCAACGCGACGGGAGTGAGGGACGGATGACAGGTACAGGACGCCTTGCCGGCAAGCGCGCGCTGATCACGGCGGCAGGCCAGGGGATCGGCAAGGCCACGGCGCTGGCGATGGCGGCGGAAGGCGCGACTGTCTTCGCCACCGACATCAACATGGACGCTCTTGCGACAATCGCGGATGAGGACGGCATCACCACCTTCGCTCTTGATGTGATGGATCATGGTTCGGTGGTGGCAGGGGTGGAGCGCGCCGATCCGGAGATCCTGTTCAACTGCGCCGGCTTCGTGCATAGCGGCACCATCTTCGACGCCACCGAGGATGACTGGAAGTTTGGCCATGATCTGAATGTGCGGTCGATGTTCTGGACATCGCGCGCCGCCCTGCCAGCCATGCTCGAACGCGGCAGCGGATCGATCATCAACATGTCCTCGGTCGCCTCGTCGGTGATCGGCGCGCCAAACCGCTTTATCTATGGCGTGACCAAGGCGGCGGTGATCGGATTGACCAAATCCATCGCCAGCGACCATGTGAAAAGCGGGGTGCGCTGCAACGCCATCTGCCCGGGAACGGTGATGAGCCCGTCGCTTCAGGACAGGCTGGCGGCGACCGGCGATTATGACAAGGCCGAGGAAGCCTTCATCGCGCGCCAGCCAATGGGCCGCTTCGGCAAGGCCGAGGAGATCGCCGCGCTGACGGTCTATCTGGCGTCTGATGAAAGTGCTTTTGTCACCGGCCAGGCCATCAACATCGATGGCGGCTGGACCGGCTAGGCGGTCAGGAAAAGGGGATCGGGAATGAGTACGAAGAAGATCAAGCCCGAACAGCTGCGCTCGCGGCAATGGTTCAACAACCCGGATGATGCCGAGATGACAGCGCTCTATACAGAGCGTTACCTGAATTACGGCCTGACGCGCGAGGAGCTTCGCGACGGCCGGCCGATCATCGCCATCGCGCAGACCGGATCGGACCTGTCGCCCTGCAACCGTCATCATCTGGAACTGGCCAAGCGCGTCCGTGACGGCATCATCGCCGCAGGCGGCCTGCCGATCGAGGTGCCGGTTCATCCGATCCAGGAAACCGGCAAGCGCCCGACGGCGATGCTGGACCGCAACCTTGCCTATCTCAGCCTGGTGGAAACGCTCTATGGCTATCCGCTTGACGGGGTGGTGCTGATGATCGGCTGCGACAAGACCACGCCGGCGCTGCTGATGGCGGCCTCGACCGTCGATATTCCGGCGATTGCGCTGTCGGTGGGGCCGATGCTGAATGGCTGGCACGAGGGCAAGCGGACCGGATCCGGCACCATCATCTGGAAGGCGCGGCAGATGATCGCCGCCGGCGAAATCGATGATGACGGCTTTCTCGACCTTGTCACCTCGGCGACGCCATCCACCGGCTATTGCAACACCATGGGAACGGCGACAACCATGAACTCGCTTGCCGAGGGGCTTGGCATGCAGCTTCCCGGATCGGCGGCGATCCCGGCGACATATCGCGAACGCGGGCAGATGGCCTATCGCACCGGCAACAGGATCGTCGAGATGGTCTGGCAGGATATGAAACCGTCCGACATCATGACACGCGCCGCCTTCGAGAACGCCATCGTGCTGAATTCGGCGATTGGCGGATCGACCAACGCGCCGATCCATCTGAACGCTGTGGCGCGCCATCTTGGCGTCACGCTGACCAATGACGACTGGCAACAGGTCGGCCACAAGGTCCCGCTTCTGGTGAATCTTCAGCCCGCCGGCGAATATCTTGGCGAGGACTATCACCGTGCCGGCGGTGTGCCGGCCGTGATCGGCGAGCTTCTTCGCCATGACCTGCTGCCGCATCCGGACGCGCTGACAGCGAACGGCGCCAGCATCGGCGAGAACTGCCGCCATGTGGCGATCGCCAATCCCGACGTGATCTTCAGCGTTTCCGCGCCGATGAAGGACGAGGCGGGATTCATCAATCTCAGCGGCAACCTGTTCGACAGCGCCATCATGAAGACAAGCGTCATCAGCCCCGGCTTCGCGGCGCGCTACCTGTCGAACGAGTCCGATCCGAACGCCTTTGAAGGCACGGCCTATGTCTTTGACGGGCCGGTCGATTTCCATGACCGGATTGACGATGAATCGCTTGGCATGGACGAGACCGCCATTCTGGTGATGCGCGGTGCCGGCCCGATAGGATATCCTGGCGGGGCCGAGGTGGTGAACATGCGGCCGCCGGCCTATCTCATCAAGAACGGTATCGACGAGCTTCCATGCATTGGCGACGGGCGGCAGTCCGGCACCTCCGGCTCGCCCTCGATCCTCAACGCATCGCCGGAGGCGGCGGATGGCGGCGGGCTGGCGCTGGTGAGGACCGGCGACCGCATCCGCGTCGATCTGAACAGCTGCACTGTCAACATGCTGGTGCCGGACGAGGAGCTTACGGCCCGCGCCGAGGCGCTGACGGGGGCTGGCGGATTTCCGATGCCGGAAAGCCAGTCGCCCTGGCAGCAGATCTTCCGTGAGCGCGTCCGGCCCTTCGCGGACGGCATGGTTCTGGACGGGGCGCCAGATTTCCTGTCCATTGTGCGCACCCGCGGCCTGCCGCGCGACAATCACTGACCCTTCCCATTCATTCCCTATGCAGTTGGAGACCTGACATGAAACTTCTTCGTTATGGCGATGCCGGCCAGGAAAAGCCCGGCCTTCTTGATGCCGACGGCACCATCCGCGACCTGTCCGGCCATGTCGCGGACATCACCGGGGCAACGCTGGACCAGGCCAGCCTCGACAGGCTTCGCAGCATCGATCCGGCCAGCCTGCCGTCTGTCGACGGCAATGTGCGCATCGGTGCCTGTGTCGGCGGCATCGGCAAGTTCATGTGTATCGGGCTGAACTATTCGGACCACGCCGCCGAGACCGGGGCTGACATTCCGGCGCATCCGATCCTGTTCATGAAGGCAACCTCGGCCGTTGTCGGCCCGAACGATACCGTCATGCTGCCGCGCCATTCGAACCATAGCGACTGGGAGGTCGAGCTTGGCGTCGTCATCGGCAAGGCGTGCAAATATGTCAGCCCTGACGAGGCGCTGGACCATGTTGCCGGCTATTTCATCTCGAATGATGTGTCGGAGCGGCATTTCCAGGCCCAGCTCACCGGTCAGTGGACGAAGGGCAAATCCTGCGACACCTTCGGGCCGATCGGCCCGTGGCTTGTGACCGCCGATGAAATCGCGGACCCGCAGGCTCTCGACATGGCTCTCGATGTGAATGGCAAGAGGATGCAGACAGGCAACACCTCGACGATGATCTTCTCGGTCGCCGAATGCATATCGCACCTCTCGGAACTGATGACGCTGCATCCGGGCGATGTGATTTCGACCGGCACGCCGCCTGGCGTCGGCATGGGCATCAAGCCGGAGCCGGTCTATCTGAAAGAGGGCGATGTCATGGAGCTGACCATCGCCGGGCTTGGCCATCAGCGTCAGGATGTCGGGCGCGACCCCGCCTGAGACGGTGATGACAGAATATCGTGGTCAGGACCATCGACGAGATTGCGGATATTGATCTCGTCGCGATCGCCGACCCATCGTCCGCCGGCTATTCGCCTGTCTCTAGCGCGCTGAGAAAGGCGTCGAGTTCCTCGGCGGGTATCTTTGCATCTTCGGCAGGCCCGGGAAAGCTGCCATCAAGCGATGCCTTGCGGAACGCCGACAAAGCGGCACGGCGCTCTGTCGCCATCTGATCGGCTAGCGCGGCAAGGTTCCCGAACGCACGCGAATGTCGCGGCAGCGGGTTTTCACCGCAGATGTCATTCTGGAAAAGATACATAACATCGCCGCCCTGGCCAGAGCCGAGCGATACGGTGATCAGGCCGGTACGCGAGGAGATGGCGGCAAGCACATCCGCCGGGATGACCTCAGCCTCCACCGAGAAGGCCCCGGCATTCTCCAGATCGCGGAAATCCTGCATCAGCGCCAGTGCTTCATCCGCGGTGCGGCCGACGGCGCGAAGTCCGCCGCGCCATGTGGATTTGCGCGGTACCAGACCAAGATGCCCCATCACCGGGATATCCTCCTTGGCCAGCATCTCGACCACTTCAAAACGGCGGGCTGTCATCACCGAATCCGCACCAAGCTTCAGGGCGGCCAACGCGCCACGCAGGATGTCGTCATCTGTCGGAAAATCCGGCAGGGTCAGCGCAGCTGTCAGGAAATGATGTGGTGCGCCCTGCCGGACCAGCTCTACATTTGGAGAGCCGCAGATCAACATATCTATGCCGGCATCAGCCGCCGCAGCAGCCTCTTCAATGGTGTTGGCCGTGGTCTGGGTCAGCTTGCGAACCCCTTTGCAGGCGCGAATGTCGGCTGCTGTCAGGTTGCGCCGCGACGGTTGCGCATCCCAGGTGTAAATCGGCTTGGTCTTCGTTTCCATGTCTGCTTCTCCCTCCGTGACAGCCGAGCCTACTTCCTGCGGCTTCACGTCACGCCGTCTGTCATGGCTGCCCGACTGCCATCCACGTGCGACGCTGGACAGCGTTGTCAAACTTTTGTGCCCGGGGTTTACTGAAACGGGTCCATGAAAGATCCGGGCGCAACAGGATGCTAGCAGTAGGAAGAGATACTTCAATGAAACCGGGTGATGGGTTCCCATCATTTTTACCCTTTTCGAAGCTGGAGCTTTCCTGTTGGCTTGGGGAACTTGCAGCCGCCACCACGGGTGCGCGGCAGGGCGGCTTGCTTGACCGGAACATGATGACAACAAGGACCCTTTTGACCTGAGGTTAGAGGAGCGAACGTTCGATGAATCCCCTCTCAAACACAATCAAGGACATGAAGCTTGCGCCGATGCGCGAGGTCAGCAAGACACTCCAGATACGCTGGTATCGCTGCCCGGTGGACAAGAAGATACTCCGCAGCCTGATGTCCCCGGATGACCGTCGTGGATTGTTCCTTGCACTTGGCCATCTCGGGCTCTGGGGTCTGACGGGCACAATCGCCTTTTATCTGTTCATGCAGCAAATGTGGGTCGGCTTCGCCGCCGCGTTGTTTGTGCATGGCACGGTCGGCTCCTTCTTCACCGCGCCACACCATGAGCTCTGCCACCGGACGGTCTTCAAGACCAAATGGATGAATGAGGCGTTTCTCCGGATATTTTCGCTTCTTGGCTGGAACAATTTCGAGATCTATCAGTTCAGCCACAATTACCATCACCGATTCACCCTGCATCCCGAAGGCGACCGTGAAGAGGTGATGCCGGCGACCCCGTCCCTGCGCGCACTGTATCTTGTACAGCTGCTCACGGTGAACATCTTCGGCGGCTATCAGTCCAAGGGGGTCTTGCCGACGCTTCACAATTTTCTGGCAATCGCCGCAAACAGGTTTGACAACCCCTTCAATTCCTGGGGAGAGGAATTGTATGACGGCTATGAAGAGCATCGACGGCGGGCCAGCGCCTGGGCGCGGACAACCCTGCTTTTCCATGCGGTCATCATTGGCGGCGCTTTTGCCATCGGCCAGCCCATTCTGGCGCTGTTGATTTCCGGTTCGCCCTTCATCGCCAACCTGTGGCGTTATCTCGTCGGTGTACCGATGCATTGCGGGCTGAAGAGCAGCGATACGGATTTCCGCAAGTCGGTGCGCACCATCACGCTCGACCCGGTATCGGAGTTTCTTTACTGGCACATGAACTGGCATCTGGAGCACCATATGTTCGCCGGTGTTCCCTGCTACAATCTCAAGGCGCTCCACCAGGCCACAGCCGGTGACATGCCGGCACCGCGTACCCTGTTCGGGGCCTGGAAGGAAATGCGCGAGACCTGGAAACAGCAGAAGACCGACCCTGACTACGCCTATGACACACCGGTGCCGTCCGATGGAATACCGGCGCGTAGCCGCGATGCCCTCGCATCCTCCATTGGCGAGTTGGGTCCGGCCGAAATCAGGTCATGACGGCGCGCCCGCCAAGGGCACGCATAGAGGATATCGCGAAACATGCCGGCGTCGGCCTGGCCACGGTGGATCGGGTTCTGAACGAACGGGGTGGGGTCAGTGAGAAGACTACGGCGCGTGTCCTTGACAGCGCACGCACGCTTGGCACCAAACGCATCCTGCCGACGGGCAAATGGCGGCAGCTGTCAATCGAGGCTGTGTTTGCGCGCAATCCATCCGCCTATTCCCAACGGTTGAACCAGTCGCTGGAGGCCGTCAACAAACTTGTCGAATATCCAGTGACCATCTATCGAACTCACATAGATGTCGATGACCGCGACCGGCTTGTCGCGCATCTGGCCGCGGCGGCGGAGAGCCGTGACGGCATTATTCTGTTCGCAAGCGATCTGCCAATGATCTCAAAGGCGGTCAGGGAACTTGTCGAGCAGACTTTCATCGTGACCATCAGCACGGACATTTCCGACAGCGGCAGGCACTGCTATGTCGGGATCGACAATATCAATGCCGGGCGCTCCGCGGCAAAACTCAGCGAAGCCATATGCCGCAAGGGAGGGCGCGTTCTCGTTGTCGAACCCGAGACCAATGCCCGCTCCCAGATTGACCGCATCGTCGGCTTTCACCAGTTTTTCAAGGAACGCGGCATCGAAGGGAAGCTGACCTCCTTTCCGCCGCAGGCCTGTCTGCTGGAGGCCCAGTCTCGGATACAGGCCATGCTTGGTGACAATGACGATTTTCGTGTGCTCTACAGCCCGGCCAACAACGCGCTTCAGGAAAGCCTGATAGAAAGCGGTCGTCATGAGGTATCGATGCGTTCACTTGCCAAGATCGTTCATGATCTGAGCCCGCAAACAGTCGCGAATCTCAGATCGGGCCTGATCGACATGATTATCGACTCAAACCCCATGCAACAGGCTTTCGCCGCGGTTGACTTCATCGCAAGGCAGCATGGCTATGAGACCGGGGCAACCATTGCCAGCGTCGATTTTCAGCTCTACACGTCGGAAAACCTTCCGCGCGCGGACATCATCGGGTGAGCCACGCGCAACGCTGAGGGATTGATGACTTTCCATCATTTTTGGACTTTGTGATTTTACGCCTTTCCTGTTGGCTTATGGGTGGCGGGAACTGCTGCAGCCGGTCGCCAGGGGAGGATCAAGATGGAAAGCCCACGCAAAGCTGCGCTTGGCGAGCTAGCCGCGATGTTATCCACGTCCTGGGACAATCCGGGCAACCCGGTAACCATCAAGCCGGAATCTATTCCGCGCGACCGGGCCGAAGCCTACCTGGTCCAGGATCTCATGCATGAAACGCTTGAGCAGGGTATTGCAGGCTGGAAGGTTGGCGCGACCAGCGCCAGGATGCGCGAACTTGACGGCCATGACGATGTCATCCCCGGGCGCATTTTTGCCTCACGGACCTGGGTTGGGTCGCGGCATGACCTGCCAATTGAATATTTCCCCAGCGCGCGCGTCGAAACCGAATTCGCTTTTCGGCTTACCGCATCGCCGTTTCTTCGCGACGCGCCATGGACCGCCGCCGAGCTGGAAACCATGATGGTGCTGCATCCGGCGATAGAGATCATCGGCAACCGCTATCGCATCGAAGCGGCAAGCAAGGCTGAGAATTCGCTGATGACGATTGCCGACAATGGCGGCGGCATTGGGTTTGTCTTCGGCGATCCGGTGGATGACTGGCAGACTGTCGATTTTCAGCAGCATATCATCACGCTGACGGTGAACAATGGCGTGCCGGCGGATAACTTCCTTGGCGACATGCGCTGTCTTCCGTCACAGGCCGCCGCCGATCTGGTAAATCACCTGGCGACCCGCGGCCATGAGCTGGCGGTTGGGGACTATATCTCGACCGGCGCGGCGACTGTGCCGCAAGCCTTTTCCGGCAATGATCAGGTGCATGCCGATTTCGGAGCGCTGGGCACAATCGAACTGGTCTTCGGGTCGGATAGCATGAAACCGGGGGATCAATGATAGATGTCCTTGTATTGTTTGGCCCGAATTTGAACATGCTTGGCATGCGTGAGCCTGATATCTATGGCGCCGACAGCATGGCTGATATCATGTCAGCACTTGCCGATAGGGCAGAGGAATTCGGTCTGCAGATTGACGTGATGCAGTCTAATCAAGAGGGTGAGCTGGTAACAGCGATCCAGCAGGCGCGTGACAGCGCGGCAGCCATATTGTTCAACCTCGCGGCCTACACCCACACCTCGGTGGCGCTTCGCGATGCGCTGGCGATGTTTGATGGCCCGAAGGTCGAGGTGCATCTGTCCAACAATGACAGCCGCGAGGGGTTCCGACATGTCAGCATGACCGCTGGCGTTAGCGACGGCAGCATTGTCGGGTTTGGCATGGATTCCTTTCTTCTGGGTCTGGACGCGGTGAACCGGTTGCTGCACCGCCGCGGGCGTTTCGCCGCACCGCGCCTGATGGGAACAGGAGATATCGGGTGACTTTGGACGTGAGAAAGGTGGCCGTTGTCGGCGCTGGCGGCATGGGTGCGCTGTTTGGCGCCATCCTCGCCGAAGGTGGACTTGATGTGACGCTCGTCGATACCGATCAGGCGCATGTCGACGCCATCCGCCGCGACGGGCTACGCATCGCCGGTCTCGGGGGCGACAGGACCCGCAGGATGGCCGCAGTATATGATGTCGCGGAAATCAGGACCGCCGATGTTGTGCTGGTTCAATGCAAGGGGACGGCAACCCGCGAAGTGGCTCTTGCCATGACTCATCTGGCAGGTGCCGGCGCAATATTCATCAGCTTCCAGAACGGCCTCGGCAACGAGGATATCCTTGCTGAGGTCCTGGGAGAGGAGAATGTCTTTGGCGGCCTGACGTCAATGGCAGGGGCCCGCACCGGGCCCGGGCAAATCCATGATTTCGACCGGGTGCCATCCTATATCGGCGAATGGCGGGGCGGGACGTCGCCGCGGGCCGAGGCGGTTGCCGCCGCCTTCATGGCGGCTGGCCTCGAAACTTACGCAAGCGACAATATCAGGACCGAAATCTGGAAGAAGCTGCTTGGCAACATGGCCATGAGCGCAGTTTCCGGTGTCACCAATCTCACAAGTGCCGAAATTCTGAAGATCGAACCCCTGCGGCAGGTCTGCTTTGTGGCGCTTGACGAAGCCCTCTCGATTGCACGTTCGCAGCAGATCGATCTTGATCGTGAAACGGTGGTGCGCGGGCTTGAACTGATGACCATGCCGGGCGGTACCGGCGACAACAAATCCTCTCTGTGTCTCGATATCCTGGCGCGCCGGCCAAGCGAGGTCGAGTTCATCTATGGCAGGCCGTTGCAACTTGCCGATGACGCTGGACTCGCCGTTCCGACATTGCGAAGCCTTTATGGCATGGTGAAGGGAATCGAGACACATTATGTCGGCGCGACCGAAAGCGATGGAGCAGGATGACATGGGTTCACTGACCGGAAGGACGGCCTTTGTGTCGGGGGGAACGCGGGGCATCGGGCTGGCGATCGCCACGCGGCTGGCAGGCGAGGGTGCGAATGTCATGATTGCCGGCAGCACGCCGGCGCATTGCGACGCGGCGACGAAGGCCATTGCCGCGCAGTCGGACAGCCGGGTAGAGGCGCATGCTGCCGATCTGCGAACGCTTGAAGGGTGCGAGGCGGTGTTCGAGGCTCACAAAGGCGCATTCGGTTGCTGCGACATCCTTGTTCACAGTGCCGGTGCAACACGTGGAGGCGTGTTTCCGGATCAGGAGGATGCGGATTTCATTGATGGGTTTGCGTTGAAATTCCACGCTGGGGTCCGCTTGGCGCGTCTGTTCTGGCCGATGCTCGCATCCGCGCACGGGAATGTAGTGATGATTGTCGGTGGTGCGTCACGCACACCTGATGCCAGCTTCATGGTTGGCGGCGCGGTTAATGCGGCGCTGGCGAATTTCAGCAAAGCGCTCGCCGGTCAAGGTCTCCGGGATGATGTGAATGTGAACTGGATCAATCCCGGTCAGACCGAGACCGAACGCCTGCAGCAGCTGCTGGCGACGCGGGCGAAAGATGAAAACCGTACCATCGAAGAGGTTCGCGCCGAGCGGATGCAGGGTGAGGGGATCCGGCGTCTTGGCCAGCCGGAAGATACAGCGGCGCTTGTCGCGTTCCTTTGCAGTGATGAGGCGCGCCATATCCACGGCACTGGCATCAGCGTCGATGGTGGTGCGACAAAGGGGTATTTCTGATGGATTTTTCGCTGTCCGAGGAACAGCGTCTGCTTGTCACGACCATCCGCAACTTTGTGGATAAGGAACTGCGTCCGCTGGAGGCCGGCGTCGAGGAGGCAGGTCACCTCGCCGATGATCTGGCCGCCGGAATCCGCGCAAGATCACAGGCGCTCGGGCTTTATGCGGTCAACATCCCGACTGAGTTCGGCGGTGGCGGCCTGTCGGTTCTGGACTGGATGATCGCCGAGGAGCAGTTCGGTCGCACCAGTGACATCCTGATCCGCCGCGCCTTCGGCAATGTCTATGAAATCCTGCTGGAAGGGACCAGCGCGCAGATCGACCAGTATCTGCGTCCGGCCGTGCGCGGTGAGCGCACCTTCTCGGTGGCCTTCACCGAGCCGGAGGCGGGGTCCGACGCCGCCGCCATTTCCACACGTGCCGAGCGCAAGGGGGATCGCTGGGTCCTGAACGGCGCCAAGCATTTCATTTCTGACGGGCTGTATTCCGACTTCTTTATTGTGACCGCGGTGACAGACCCGTCCGCCGGCGCGCGCGGTATTTCCACCTTCATCGTTGAAAAAGGAATGCCGGGTTTTACTGTCGGGCGCGATCAACCGATGATGGGACTTCGCGGAACCTCGCATGTCGAAATGCGGTTTGAGAATGTTGAGCTTGACGAGGGGCACCTTCTTGGGCTGGAGGGTCAGGGTCTGAAGCTGGCGCTGGCCACGCTGGGCCGGGTGCGCCTCGCACAGGTCGCCGCGCGGGCTGTTGGCAAAGCCACCCTGATCCTTCACGCGTGCCTGGATTATGCACGGGACCGGCGACAATTCGGATCGGCGATCGGCGATTTCCAGCTCATCCAGCAGATGCTTGCCGACTCGGCAACAGAGATCAATGCCTGTCGCCTGTCGTTATGGCAGACAGCAGGAAGGATCGATGCCGGTGACGAGGCGCGCGGCGCAATTTCGATGCTGAAGGTTCAGTCGTCCGAGATGCTTGGCCGGGTCGTCGACCGGGCGGTGCAAATCTACGGTGGCGCAGGCTATTGCCGTGACCTGCCGATCGAACGCTATTACCGAGACGCCCGCATCGCGAGGATCTATGACGGCACCTCGGAGATACACCGCATGGTTATGGCGCGGCAGATGATGAAGGGGGATGTTGGTCTGTTCGACATCTATGGGCAGGCAAGATGACGAAGGTTCAGTTTCTAACGGCTGACGAAGCCGCAGCGATGATCGAGGATGGCGCCGTAATCGGACTGACCGGTGGTGGTGGTGGTCTGGTTGAGGCAAGTGCGCTTCACGCCGCTGTAGAACGCCGGTTCCTTGCCACGGAACATCCCCGAAATCTGACCTGCATACATGCGCTTGGTATTGGCGACAGGCAGGAACGCGGGATGAACCGTTTTGCGCATGTTGGTATGACCACTCGTGTCATTGGAGGCCACTGGGTCTGGTCGCCGCGGATGCAGCAGATGGCGCGTGACAATGAGATTGAGGCCTATGTGCTGCCCGGCGGTGTGATCATGCAACTGATGCGCGAGGTTGCCGCCGGCCGACCCGGGTTGATCACCCATGTTGGGCTTGGCACATTTGTTGATCCACGGTTGGATGGCGGACGCATGAACGAAGCCGCAAAGCAGCGTCTGACCGAGATCATCACCATCGATGGCAGGGACTATCTTCGCTATTTGCCGATTCCGGTAACGGTAGCGCTTCTTCGCGGCAGCTATGCCGATGAGGATGGCAATATCTCGCTGGAAGAAGAGCCGGCCAATCTCGACATCTACGCGATAGCCGCAGCGGCGCATAACAGTGGCGGCAAGGTCATTTTCCAGGTCCGCGGAAAAGTGCCGCGGCACAGCATGAAGGCCCGCGAGGTTCGTATTCCGGCAGCGCTTGTCGACGCCGTTGTGGTCGATGAGACACAGCGGCAGGGTTATGAACTTGTCTATGATGCAGCATTGTCCGGGCAGGACCGCCGGGATGACCTAGAGCCGCCGCAGCCGGCATTCTCGTCGCGCCTTGTCATCGCGCGTCGCGCACAGCAAGAGCTCCATGACAATGCGGTGATCAATTTTGGCTTTGGCATTCCCGACCAGATCGCCAAGCTGATCGACCGTGACGGCCATGCGGAGCGCTATTTCCAGACCATCGAGCATGGCACGTATGGCGGCAGGCTCATGGATGGTGATCTGTTCGGCTATGCGATGAACCCGAGTTGCATGATTGATGGCCCCTCGCAATTTGACTTCTATTCGGGAGGTGGGCTGGACATCGCCTTTCTCGGATTTGGCGAGATAGACACCGCTGGTAATGTCAATGTGTCCAAGCTTGGTGGCAATACGGTTGGGCCGGGCGGATTTATCGACATTGCCCAGAACGCGCGCAAGGTGGTTTTCTGCGGCACCTTCGATACCGGCGGCGCCCGTCTCGAGGCGGGTGACGGCACCCTGCGGGTCACGTCGCATGGACAGATTCCCAAACTGGTCGAGAAGGTCGACCAGATCACCTTTTCAGGACCGCAGGCAAGCGTGCAGGGCCAGCATGTCATCTATGTCACCGAGCGTGCTGTCTTCGAGTTGCGCGAGGACGGTGTGCATCTTGTCGAGATCGCCCCGGGCATTGACCTGCAGGCGGATGTGCTCGACCGAATGGGGTTCACGCCGCGCATGGAGTCGCCCTTGTCGGAGATGGACAGCAGCTTGTTTGAGGAATGAAGGACGAGGGAAAGCCCATGGATGTTTTCAGGATTGGATTGATTGGCGTCGGGTC
The DNA here is from genome assembly GCA_049890015.1 of Puniceispirillaceae bacterium (SeqCode). Classification (GTDB taxonomy): domain Bacteria; phylum Pseudomonadota; class Alphaproteobacteria; order Puniceispirillales; family Puniceispirillaceae; genus UBA8309. The sequence continues at coordinate 4,229 of JBMHCH010000080.1, read as the reverse complement.
GATTGGCACCCGACACATCAAGGCCATCGACGAGGTTGCGCATATCGAGCTTGTGGCCGTTGCCGACCCGTCGCCTGCCGCGAGGGCTCTCGGCAGCTCGCGGAATATTGAGGTCTTTGCCGATGCCGAAAGCATGCTGTCGAAGACGGATGTCGAGGCGGTCATCATTGCCACCCCGACAGAGCGTCACCACGCCGATCTGATGACGGCCCTCAAATATCGCAAGACGGTGCTGGTTGAAAAGCCGATCACCGCGACCATGAAAGAGGCCGACGAGGTGACGCGCTACGCCGCGGAGCAGGAATGTCAGGTGCTTGTTGGCCATCAGAGGCGATACTATCCATGCGCAAGGATGGCGCGGGACATCATCCAGAGTGGCCGCATCGGCAGGCTGATGGCAGTAAGCGGGCAGTGGACAACGCGCAAGGATGAAGACTATTACGTCCCGGCCTGGCGCCGTGACCTCAAGGCTGGTCCTATCCTGACCAACCTGATTCATGAAATCGATATTCTGCGCTTTATCTGTGGCGACATCGCGTCGGTGTCTGCCGAGATGACGAATCACGACCAGAATTTCGAGAAAGAGGATGCGGTGGCGATCAGCCTGAAATTCGCCAATCAGGCGGTTGGAAGTTTTCTGCTTTCGGATCGCACCCCGTCACCCTGGACCTGGGAAATGGCGCTTGGAGAGAGTGTGAAATTCCCGAAGACGGGCATGAATGCCATCCGTTTTCTTGGCACAGAGGGTGCGCTGGAATTCCCGAATCTTGTGCTGTGGCGACATGCCGAGGACAATGGCAACTGGCACCATGAGATCAGGCCCGAGGTGATCAATGCACCGTTCATCGATGCCTATGTCGCGCAGTGCGAACATCTGTGCGCGGCGGCGCGCGGCCTTGAGACACCGGTTATCGACGCCTTGAATGGCAGCCGATCTCTTGATGCAACCCTGGCGGCGGCACGGGCGGCGACAAGTGGGACACGTATCAACCTGTCAACGTGACTGAAACAACGGAGGAATAGGATGGCGGATTTTTATGTCGATATTGGCGACAACACCAGCTTCACCAAGACAGTTTCGGAGAGCGATGTCTATCAGTTTGCCGGCATTACCGGCGATTTCTCGCCAAACCATGTCAACCGGGTCTACATGGAGAAATCGAGCTATGGTCGCTTGATGGCGCATGGCGCGCTTCTCGTCGGATTCATGTCCACGGTCTCGACCCAGATGATAGCGCATAGCCGAGAAGCAGCTGAAACCCCCGTTTCGGTGGGGTATGACAAGATCAGATTTCTGAGGCCGGTCTTTCTCGGCGACACGATCACCGTCGCCTATACCGTCACCGAGATCGACGTGGAACGCCGCCGTTCGACAGCTGGGATTGAGGTCACCAACCAGGATGGAGAGCTGGTCGCCGTCGCCAGCCACATTCTTCAATGGGTTCCGAACAGCTGATCGTGGGTGGGCTGGAAAGAGAGATGTCGATATGAACAGACCCATGGACATTGCCGGTCAAAGCTTCATTGTCACCGGTGCCGCCAAGGGCATCGGTCTTGCTATCAGTACGCTGTTTCACAGTCTTGGGGCCAGGGTGTCTGGCTGGGATCTCGATGACAGCGGCATGAAGGACAACCCGGTCTTCGCTGACAGCCAGATTGTCGATGTCACCGACCCATCACAGACAAAGGCGGGCTTCGCCGCCAGCCTCGCAGCGCTTGGCGATATTGACGGCATTGTCGCGAATGCCGGGGTGAACGGGCCGACAAAGCCGTTATGGGACTATTCACTGGCCGAATGGCAGATGGTGATGTCGGTTGATTTGACAGGCGTGTTTCTTTCGGTGCAGGCAGGACTCGATCATTTGCGGGGACGTCGCGCTGGTCGGATCATCATCATCTCCTCGATCGCCGGCAAGGAAGGGAACCCGGGCGCTGTGCCCTATGGCGCGGCGAAAGCCGGCGTAATCGGTCTCGCCAAGGGCTTGGCAAGAGAATTGCTGCCATCGGATATCACCGTAAACTGTATTGCGCCGTCGATGGCGATGACCGACCTTCTAGACGGAATGAGCGAAGACTATATCGCTGACAAGAAGAGCCGGATCCCGATGGGCCGGTTCTGCACGCCCGAAGAGATTGCCAATGTCGCGGCTTTCATCGCCTCTCCAGCCTGCAGCTTCACCACCGGTCAGGTCTTTGACGTTACCGGCGGGCGCGCCACATGGTAGCCGCGCCGCGCCAGCTGCAGATTGATGATCTGTGCGTCCATCAGGTGTCATTGTCGGGACAATGTGATTTCGCCAGCTCGCTTGCCGTTCTCCGTCAGGCCGGTATCCGGCGCACGGCACTCTGGATGCCGATGATAGAGGCGCAGGGCAAGGCGGAGGCAGAACGTATCTGGCAGGACAGCGGGATGGTCGCGGAATCACTTTGTGTTGCCGCCCTCTTCGCCGATGAAGATGTGCTTCGCGAGAGGCTTGAGCTGGCAGATACCTTTGGTGCGAGGACCCTTGTGCTGATCACCGGCGGATTTGAGGATCTGGCGCATGCCGGCATTGATGGCCTTGATATTGACCAGGCCCGCGAGATCGTCATCCAGCGCCTGGGCAACGCGGCGGAACTGGCCAGACATTATCATGCCAGACTGGCTTTCGAGCCGCTTCACCCGATGGTATGCGGGTTCCGCTCCATAGTCTCGAGCCTTGGCGAGGCACTGGACTGTCTGGACCAGCTCGGCGATGGGCATGACATTGGCCTCGCCATCGATGCCTACGCCCTGTGGTGGGAACATGATCTGAAAGCAAAGCTGGTGCGTGCCGGCAGCCAGATCGCGAACTACCATGTGTCCGACTGGCTTGCCGACACCCATGATTTGCGGCTTGATCGCGGAATGCCCGGCGACGGACAGATCGCGCTTCTGGAATGGCGCCGGATGATGGAGAGTGTCGGTTATTTTGGTCCGGTCGAAGTGGAGATCTTTTCCCGTGAACGATGGTGGAAGGAGCCACCCGAGGTGATGACAAAAGTGATTCTGGAGCGGATGAACACCGCGTTCTGAAAGGAGGCTCCGCAAATGACATTCAATGTTAGTGGCCGCGTTGATGGAAAACCATCAATTTTATGGTTTCCTATCTTTGACCAGACCATAGTATTTTAACAATGCTCTGGCTGTTTTTGCTCGGCTGGCCAAAGATGTCTGCTAGCGCATGCAGGAGTGTAAATTGAGCGGGGGGGGCTTGTGCTTGAAGTAAAGGACGTCCATGCAGGCTACGGCAATCTGAAAATCCTGCGCGGGATAGACATGAATGTGCCGGCCGGAGGCATCGTCACATTGCTTGGTGGCAACGGCACCGGCAAGTCCACGCTTCTGAAAGCCATCTCTGGGCTGATACCCTTGATGCAGGGGGATGTTTTCTTTGACGGAGTGAACATCTCGACGATGAAGCCGCATGAGCGCATGCGCCTTGGCCTTGTGCAGGTGACGCAGGCAAAGGAAGCCTACCCGGCGATGACGGTTGAGGAGAACCTCGTGCTTGGTGCCTACACGCGGAAGGACCGCGAGGGCACCAAGGCCGATCTTGAGCGTGTCTATGATTTTTTTCCGGTGCTTCGCGAGCGTCGCAAGCAACTGTCCGGCACGCTGTCCGGCGGTGAAGTGCAGATGCTGGTCATCGGCCGTGGCCTGATGGCGTCGCCGAAAATGCTGATGCTTGACGAGCCAAGCGCCGCGCTGGCCCCCAAAGTGGTTTTGGAAATTTTTGCGAATATCAACCGCATTGCCAAATCTGGCGTGACGATCCTTGTGGTCGAGCAGAATGTGCGGATGGCGCTGATCCTGGCGCAGTATGGTTACATCATCCGCGATGGCGTGATTATGATGCAGGGTGAGGCAGATAATCTGATCAGCGATCCGGCGGTCAAGGAATCCTTCCTCGGCGGTTCGGTCGCCGACACGACAAAAGCGCTTAGAAATTAGGCGGCACCTTACGGGGGATGGAAATAATGGGATTTGATTTCAACTCGTTGCTGGCCTTCATTGTTTTTGGCGTCACCATCGGCGTCGTCTACGGCATCGTGGCGCTGGGCATCTCGCTGATCTATTCCGGCCTTGATATCGTGCATTTCGCGCATGGTGAGATGTATATGTTTGGCGCTTTTTTCGGGCTTGTATTGGCACATAATGTCGGTGTGCCCTACCCGGTCGCGCTGATTGGCGCGATGATCCTCACGGC